>JBJDXT010000139.1:0-4453 GCA_051866795.1 Candidatus Onthomonas sp.
ATTCCATGTTCGTGCTTGATCTGCTTGTAAATGCCCAATGCCTCCTGATAATACTGCGGCTCAATCAGGAGATAGAATTTCTGCGTGTTCAGATAGCCCTCAACCGCTCTCCGCCAGTGCTCTTCCGCCCCGGGAATTTCCAGCACGTCAGCGAGGACGTCGATCTGAACCGGCCGCTTTGCGCGCTGTTCCAGCTCGGAAGAAAGGCGCATCTTGAGCTGCTGCAGGCCTCTGGGATAGTCTTTGATGTTTTTATGCAGATTGGCCAGCACGCTTTTCTTCTGATCCCGTTCATCCCGGAGCGCCGCGAGCATGACCTCAATTTTGTATGCGGCGTCGCGAACCGCGGTGGTGAAATCTGCTGCGGCCTTTTGCGCGCGCTCAAAGAGAGATGCAGGCTTGGCAAAAATCTCATAGCTGCAGTCCAACAAAGGCTCATAGGCGATCTGTACGGCCTCTGCACATTCCAAAACGCCGGCAAGCATTTCATCTGTCTGCCAGTCCAGAGCGGTCTGACCGAGCCTGCACATCAAAACGGCTTCCCGTTTGATCTCCACAGCTTCATTCTGGAGCTGTGAAAGCAATTTGCGCTGTTCTGTCAGCAGGCTGTCCCTGCCGGTACGCAGCTTTTCCTCTTCCCGGGAGACATCGCTTTGCGCGCAGGCGGCAATCAGTGCTTCTCTGCGCCGCTCCTTCTGGCTGATTTGCTCGGATACCTGGTCAAATGCGGCGACCGAGCGGGCAATCCCCGCTTCACAGTCCTGCCGCTCTGCGGTCCGCATGTCAATCTCAGTCTCCAATTCCTCCTTCTGCGCCCAGAGAACAAGGAAAGACTGCTGCTGCCACCGGTCAATGGCCAGCTGCAGCTCGCGGTAGAGTCTGCTGATCTCCTGCAGAGCGGCCAGCTTCTCCTCCTGCCGCTGTGCAAGCTGCTCGTGGCGCTTATAGTCCCGGATATTCTGCTGCATCGCCGCGATATCCGGCTTTTCAGGAATGTCACAGATGTTCTCCGTAATAAACTTCTGAATATCCACGATAGGGCGGAAGGAGACCGCCTTTTTCATCATCCGGGTGACCTGCTCACTGTGGACGTTCCACTTGGCGAGCATATCGGTGCGATACTGCTTCTGGCTGTCAAACAGCTTTGCCCGCGTCCCATAGCTCTGCTTCAAAAAGCGGCGCAGCGACGGGATATCGATCGCTTCCCCCTGTTCCACAAAGCAGTTTTCCGGGATCACGCCGTCATAGATAAAAAAGCGCTCCTGTCTGCTCCCGTCGCTGCGGCAGTCGAACACAATGCCCGTCACAAAGCAGGCGCCCTCGGTCTCGTCCCGGAATTCGCAGGCGATGTAGCTGGAAAAGTCTTTTCCCCGTCTTGTGTTGGGATTGTTGTCATCCATATCCGCACGCAGATAGCCGTCCAGGGTGCGCTGAGACTTTTCGTTTGCCGCCTGGTTAAAGTTCCTCGGGTTGGTCTCGCCCAGCAGAACAATTTGAAGTGCGTCAATGACTGTCGATTTGCCGGCGCCGTTTTTCCCCGTCAGAAAATTGACGTCGCCCACCTCGATCAGCTGCCTGGAAAAGTACAGCCAGTTAACCAGCAGAATCTTCTTCAGCTTCTTCATCGGCCTCCTCCTTTCTCAGGGCAGATACCACAGCATTCAGTTTATCGGCGGAGACAGCAGACAGCACAGTCGGCAGAATGGCAAACTTGCAGCTGCCCTGGTTGTATTTCCCATCGAGCCGCTGAATGACGGAATGATTCTCCAGCCGGGTGAGCGCCCGCTTCACCTCCTCCATATTTGGCTTTGCGGGTAGAATCGCATAATCCGTCACTACCTTCTCCAGAAGATCCCGAACCGTGCAGACGGCATCCTGTTCCAAACCAAGCCGCTCCTGATTCTCGTCATAAATCATTCTGATGGCAAGCAGAATAGCAGTTTCTTTCTTGTCCAGGCTGCAGCGGTTTGCCTCATCGGTGTTGAGCACATAAAAATACCCATTCAGGTCATCCCTGCGCAGATCCCAATCCAAGAGGGAAAGATACTCCCGCACCTCCTCGTAATGGACGGAGAGAAAGGTGTAGTCCCGATTGTTGATGCGCCCTTTGTCAGGCTTGTATATCGTTCTGACGATGTAAGTACGGCTGAGGAGCTGATTGCAGACAGACTTGAACTGCTCCAGTTCCTTTTGCGTTGCGCCATTGATCCAATCGACATTCACTTTTTTCTCTCCTTCCGGGTAATCTGGAGCTGCGGAATGGAATAGCCATTTTCCGTAAAACTCCCGGCCAATTCCCGAACCGTATATGCCGCAGCGGAATCGCTGCCGGACAGTACAGCCAGCAGGCTCATAATATATGCCCTGTCGTCCTCCAGCCTCATATCTTTGGAACAGCAGATACCGGATTCACCCAACCATTGCTCAATGTATGCGGCAACGGCAGCTTTTCCATATTCCGTCTGCAAAAGCTGCTGCGCCTGTCTGAGCGCCTCCGGATTGACCTCCGCCTCCTGAACCAAAACCGGGGCCGCTTTGGTTCGTTTACCGGGACGCTTGCGGTACCAAAGACTCCGCTCTGAGAGAAATGACTGCTCATAGAGCTGAAAGGCCGGCTGAATCTGCTCCACCAATTCTGCCGCTTGCCGGTTTCTGGACAGCGCCTTCAGAAGATAATTGAGATTGCCGCGAATATTTCGATCATGGTTTGTCAAAATCTCAATCTTCTGGGTTGTCGCCCTGGTATACCGGCGAACCTGCTGATCGATCTGGTCCAGATACTCGTGTTCCATACTGTCATACCGCTCTTTGACCCAGAAGATCTTCTGCAGCAAATCAGTCCGGCATTCCTCCAGCGCTGCTCCCCGTCTGTCCTGTAGTGCCGCGTTGGACATTGCAATCAGCAAAGTATCATCCTCCACCCAGCTGCTCAGCATCGACTGGATGGGGACCCGATATTTGGGAACAGAATCCTTAATCTTCAGCGGACGAATATATGCCTCTACCACCTTCTGCCCGAAATCGTCAAAGTGGGATGCCAGCACGGTATTCACTTCCCGCATCTGAATCTGAAGCTGGAAGAAGTGCTTCACGTTGTGGTAGACCATTTGCAACAAATTTATCAGCGCCCGCGTGTTATCATAGGCGCTGTAGACTGCCGCCATCTTGTCATATACGTTATTTCCTTCATTTGCCACTTTCAGCGCCGAGTAAGTGCCAAAGACATAGGAATAGCCGCGAATGGGGCTGTCGTCCCGCAGTTGGTGAAACAGCTCCAACAGCCGGCTGCTGTAGCCCGGAACCGTGATATACTCGTTGAAGTCATCTCCACGTTCCTTTTCAAACCACCCCTTGCTGCACAGCTTGCGCATCAGGAATCTGGCACGGCCGGAAATATCACGCAGTTCCTCTTCATCGATGTCTTCTCCCTCAAACGAGGCATCGGCAAGCTGCTGCTCCAGCCTACTGCGCAGCATAGAATAGAAAGTATCTTCCGGAATCTTCAGACTGTCTCTGTATGCGGCATAGAGAACATCGAGCGCGTCAGAATACAGCTCCCGATTCGGTGATGCCAGTACAGAAAACAGATCGCTGGGAATTGCTTCAAATAGCCTCATGAAAAATCCCCCTGTAGGAGTTGCCTATGCTAGGAATTTTGATCCAAAACGGAGACCGGCCGGATATCGTGTTTGAAGACGGAACGCTCTACGGCGGCTTGCATTGCGGAGCGTGCTTTCAAATCTTGAATGAACAATGGTGTAATGTCAGGCTTGAATACGCAGAAGATTGGATTCTCATCTGCGACAGCCGTAAAATACCGCTTAAATACGGATACACAGTATCACTGAAGTAACTATGTGTTTTTCAACTTATGTAGTTCACATCTATAATAGCAAGGCTAATGTCCCATATTTAGGACTCTCGTCAATCTTTTTAAATAATCATATTTACTAAATTTTAAAAATGATATCATAATCTTAGCCTGCAATCAATGGGAGGAGCTGCGGTCACATTGAAAATTTGTTCATTAAAAACAAAAGAAGAAGCATTTCACGCCCGACGCTCAATTGTCGGCATGAAACCATATCTTTTCAAGCTGTACCAATTAATTAAAGGTATACCTCAACAAATAATGATCCCCCGGCAAAGCCGGGGGGAGGCTGTCGAAAAACGACAGCCTCTCGAACCGAATACAAGCATTCGGTTCGAAAATGCGGCCGAACCGCGCGCCCTCACGGGCACACTCCCGGCCTCCCTGTGTGCTTTTTGCCGGCACAGGTCCGGCTAAAAGCACATATTTCATTTTATTTTGTTGCTTTCGCAACAAAACTCCTGCGGAGGGCTTTCTGAACTTTTAGCCTCAACCAAAAACGCCAGACACACTTTTTTGACAGTCTGCCCCCGGCAAAGCCGGGGGTTTTTCATATGCGGGCAAAGCCCTTTGTTCTTCGCT
>JBJDXT010000140.1:0-28082 GCA_051866795.1 Candidatus Onthomonas sp.
GGGGCGGCGACAACCTGACCGACTGGCGGACGGTGAAGTTCAACATCGCCACCATTATGGGCATGGGCCTGTCCGGCTGCGCCAATATGGGCTGCGACATCGGCGGCTTCGCCGGCGGCGCCCCCAGCGCCGAGCTGCTGCTGCGCTGGATTCAGAGCGGCATCTTCCAGCCCCGGTTCTGCATGAACTCTGCCAACAATGACAATACGGTGACCCAGCCCTGGATGTACGAGGAGAACCTGCCCTATGTCCAGGAGGCCTTCGCCCAGCGCTACCGGATGATTCCCTACCTCTACTCCCTGATGTATGAGGCATATACCACCGGTATGCCCGCCATGCGGCCCCTGTTCCTAGAGTTCCCCCACGACAAGAACTGCTACAACGACAAGCTGCTCACCTTCATGTTCGGCAGCTCCGTCCTGGTGGCAAACGTGGTGGAGGAGGGTGCCAAGACCCGGGAGATCTATCTCCCCGCTGGCGCCACCTGGTATGACATGAACGACAACCTGAAGGCCTATGCCGGCGGCCAGACCATCGAGATCCCGGTGGATCTGGGCTCCATCCCCATGTTCCTGCGGGGCAGCGCCATCTACTACACCTCTGAGGACATCCATCAGGCGTCCACCGACGTGCTCAAGCGTCTGGACTTCCTCATCTCCGCCGAGAGCGACTGCAAGACGGTGTTTTACGATGACGACGGCCACACCAAGGACTTCGAGCGGGGCGTCTATGCAAAGACCGACATCTCCGTCCAGGCGGGTGACCGGAAGGTCATCTCCTTCCACAGGGAAGGCAGCTACGCGCCCACTGTGGAGCGTCTCACTCTCCGGGTGGTCAGCAAGGACAAGGGCGCCTTCTGGGTCACTGTGGACGGCAAGCCTGTCACCCGCTATATCGTCAAGGACGCCTATGACGCGGTGGACGAGGGCTGGTTCTACAACCTGTCCGACCGGACGATTATGGTCAAATGCGCGATGCCGGCCAAGGAGGACTTCCAGATTGTGGTCAGCACCGAGAAGTTCGACCTGATCGGTATGGCTGAGGACGAATAATTTCTTGGATTCGCCGAACCGCCGGGGAGGGAAGCCTCCCCGGGGTGCCGGCTTCCATAAATGCAAATCAAGCAAGGAGGAAACAATATGGCTATGAAAATGGGCTGGCGCTGGTACGGCGAGGGCAACGATCCCGTCACGCTCGGCGATATCAGACAGATTCCTGGCGTGTCCACCATTGTCTGGGCGCTCCATAACAAAATGCCCGGCGAAATCTGGGAGGTAGACGAGATCCGCCCCGTGGTGGAGCAGATTGAGGCCGCAGGCTTTGATGCTGAAGTGGTGGAGTCTGTCAACGTGCATGACGACATCAAGATCGGCCTGCCCACCCGTGACAAGTACATTGAGAACTACAAGCAGTGCATCCGCAACCTGAGCCAGTTCGGCGTCAAGGTGATCTGCTACAACTTCATGCCCGTCTTTGACTGGACCCGTACCGACCTGTTCCACCCCGTGGGCGACGGCTCCACCGCTCTGTTCTATGATCCAAAGGAGATCAAGGGCGACTATCGGGCCATGGCCGACTACATCCTGAACTTCACCGAGAAGTACAACATGACCTTCCCCGGCTGGGAGCCGGAGCGGATGGCCAAGCTGGATGAGCTGTTCAAGGCCTATGCTCCTGTCACCAAGGACATGCTGTGGGAGAACCTGTTCTACTTCCTGAATGCCATCATGCCCACCTGCGAGGAGTGCGACATCAAGATGGCCATCCACATGGACGATCCCCCCTGGGACATCTTCGGCCTGCCCCGCCTGATGGTGGACGAGGCCGCCTGCGACAAGCTGCTGACCACCGTGGACAATCCCTACAACTGCCTGACGCTGTGCACCGGCTCTCTGAACGCCAATCCGAACAACAACTGCGCCGACATCGTCCGCAAGCACTGCGACCGGATCGCTTTCGGCCACATCCGCAACATCCATCACTTCCCCGATGGCTCCTTCTCTGAGGCTGCCCACCGCGACTGCTGCGGCGAGACCGGCATCATCGACATCCTGCGGGCCTATCATGACGGCGGCTTCAACGGCTATATCCGTCCTGACCACGGCCGTCAGCTGTGGGAAGAGGGTCCCGGCTCCTGCCGTCCCGGCTACGGCAAGTACGACCGCGCCCTGGGCATCCAGTACATGCTGGGCGTCTGGGATCTGCTGGATAAGCTGGACGAAGAGAAGAAGTAAGCCTGTCCTGTTTTCTGGCTGAATGATTTTACGGCTGGTCGGGAGCAGCCCGATTCCGGGCGGCTTCCGGCCAGTATCGCAAATGGCAAAAATTTCAAAAAAGAAGGTCATTCCAATGAAAATGAATCTCGCCTCCCTGAAGGACAAGGCCGGCTGGGCTGCCGCCGGCGTTGTGCTCCCCCAGTATGACGTGGAAAAGGTGATTGCTGAGACCAAGGCCAACCCCATGTGGGTACACTTCGGCGCCGGCAACATCTTCCGGGGCTTCATCGGCTCCCTGGCCCAGCGGATGCTCAACGCAGGCGTCTGCGACCGGGGCATTATCGCCGCCGAGACCTTTGACTATGGCATCATCACCGACATCTATGATCCCTTCGACAACCTGACCATGAACGTCATCCTCAACGCCGACGGCTCCTTTGACCGGGAGATCCAGGCCGGCATCGTGGAGGGCATCCAGGTGGACAGCTCCAACGCCGCCATGATGGCCCGGATGAAGGAGATCTTCACCAACCCCAGCCTGCAGTTCATCTCCTTCACCATCACCGAGAAGGGCTATGCCCTGCGCCGGGTGGACGGCTCCCTGATGCCCGTCGTCGTCGCCGACATGGAGGAGGGCCCCGCCTCCGCCCGCCACGCCATGAGCGTTGTCTGCGCCATGCTGTTTGAGCGTTACAAGGCTGGCAAGTATCCTCTGGCTGTGGTCTCTATGGACAACTGCTCCCACAACGGTGAGAAGCTCCAGGCCTCCGTCATGGAGATTGCCAAGGCCTGGCTGGACAAGGGATTTGTGGATCAGGGCTTTATGGATTACCTGACCGATGAGGCTACCATCACCTTCCCCTGGTCCATGATCGACAAGATCACCCCCCGTCCCGCTCCCGTGGTGGAGAAGGCTCTGGCCGAGGCCGGTATCGAGGACATGGCTCCCGTCAAGACCGCCAAGGGCACCTTCATCGCTCCCTTTGTCAACGCCGAGCGGCCCCAGTACCTGGTCATTGAGGACAAGTTCCCCAACGGCCGTCCGCCCCTGGAGAAGGCAGGCGTCTATTTCGGCACCCGCAGCACCGTCAACAAGTCTGAGACCATGAAGGTTACCACCTGCCTCAACCCGCTGCACACCGCCTTGGCGGTCTACGGCTGCATGCTGGGCTATACCCTCATCTGCGATGAGATGAAGGATGAGGATTTGGTCAAGCTGGTCAAGCGTCTGGGCTATCAGGAAGGTCTGCCCGTGGTGGTCAACCCCGGCATTCTGGATCCCAAGGCCTTTATCGACGAGGTGGTGGAGCAGCGCCTGCCCAACCCCTTCATGCCCGACGCTCCCCAGCGGATTGCCACCGACACCTCCCAGAAGGTGGGCATCCGCTACGGCGAGACCATCAAGAGCTATATCGCTGAGGGCCGGGATCTGAACAGTCTGGTCTCCATCCCCCTGGCTCTGGCAGGCTGGCTGCGGTATCTGCTGGCTGTGGATGACGAGGGCAAGCCCATGGAGGTCAGCGCTGATCCGCTGAAGGAGGATATCCAGGCCATGCTGGCCGGCGTGGAGCTGGGCAAGCCTGAGAGCGTGGAGGGTAAGCTGCAGCCCATCCTCTCCAATGCCTCCATCTTTGGCGCCGATCTGACCACGACTCCTTTGGCAGCCAAGATCGAGGGCTACCTGAAGGAAGAACTGGCCGGCCCCGGCGCCGTGCGGGCGACCCTGCGTAAGCATCTGAGCTGATGCGCAAGCGAAGGGAATCATTTCATGAAAAAAATCAGGCCGGCTTCGAAAGAAGCCGGCCTGACTTCGTATGTTGACATAAAGCTATAAATGAGATATGATAAAGATGGCGACGGAAAGGGACAGGTGTAAGCCTGTCCCTTTTCTGACCTAAAAGCAAACGAATGAAATGGATGTAAAATAAACGCGAAAATAAGACAGAAAGGTGAAAGAATCGTTTTTCCAAAACGAAAAATGGAGAAAAGCATCATATTTCTCAGAACAAGTTGTGAGAAGTAACAAATATGAAAGTGGATACACAAAGATGGTTGACTTATCAGACAATAATTGTTAAAATACAATCAGATTGTATGATGTCGTTTCGTTAGTACCTATCCGCACCGACCTGTATACCACAGAGCCTGACAAAAACAAAGGAGGACAACATGAAAAAATTCACAAAAAAGGTATTTGCAATCGCTTTGAGTCTGGCAATGGTACTTTCCCTGATGACGGCTGCGTTTGCAACGGATACGGGTAATTCCTCAAAGGTTGTCAAGCTGGCCTTTACCGATTCCCCGACACTGACCATTGGCGGTACCACCATTAACCATCCCAGCTATGCTGGTATGCTGGCATTCCAGGGCGCATTTGAAACTTCTACCAATGGCGAGTACACAGTAGAACTGTATCCCAACGGCACTCTGGGCGACGCCAACGAGAACCTGCAGAACATCCTCTCCGGCACGCTGACCGGCGGCACTCCTGCTGACGGCACACTCTCCGGCTTTGCCAACGATATCTCTGTTTTCTCCATTCCTTATCTGTTTGACACTCCTCTGGTGGCCTACGATATCCTGGACAGCGACTATGGCACTGACCTGTGGGAGAAAATCGCCGATGAGACCGGCCTGCGTATCATCGCTGCCTGGGATAACGGCGGCTACCGGAACTTCTCCAACAGCGTGCGGCCTATCCACAGCGCAGAGGACATGAAAGGCCTGAAGATCCGCGTGCAGGAGTCTGAGGTATACATGACCCTGGTGGAGAGCCTGGGCGC
Source organism: Candidatus Onthomonas sp. (assembly GCA_051866795.1). Classification (GTDB taxonomy): domain Bacteria; phylum Bacillota; class Clostridia; order Oscillospirales; family Oscillospiraceae; genus Onthomonas. The sequence goes on from JBJDXT010000140.1 coordinate 5,000, forward strand.
CACTGTTACTCCCATGGCCTTCCTGGAACTGTACAGCGGCTTGCAGACCGGCGTTGTTGACGGTGAGGAGAACTCCGCAGTTACCATTCTGGGTGCCTCTCTGGAGGAGGTTCAGCCCTACTATACGCTGGATAACCACCTGCTGGGCTTGGCTTTCCTGGTCATTGATAACAACTGGTATAACAGCCTGGATGCTGAGACCCAGGAAAAAGTGCTTCAGGCCGGCCGTACCGCTGCTATCGCTGCCCGCGGCGTTTCTCGCCAGGCGGAGAACCTGGCCATCGAGGAGATGGCGAACAGCGGCGTTGAGGTTTATAACCCCACTCCGGAAGAGAAGGCCACCTTTAAGGATGCCACTCAGGATAAGGTTGTGGAGTTCCTCCGCAGCTCTGTGAGCGATCCCAACCTGGTGGATGATCTGCTGGCCCGGGTTGAGTCTGGCAATTACGGCAATGGCGTGCAGAGTGTCGCCGCTCCTGCTGCCTCTGCTGAGCCCGCTGATACCACCAATAATGCCGCTGAGGTTGCGGATGTCACTGAGACTGCCGCTCCTGCCAGCAGCAGCAACAACACCCTGACCATTGTCTTCGGCGTTATAGCTGTCGTGGCTGTCCTGGTTGCCGTCTTTGCCCTTACCAGAAAGCCCAAGGCTGCCGGCGAGAAGAAAGAGGACCGGGAGTAAGTCAGATAGTTTCATCTGCTGCGGCAGGTGACTCATTCCCTCCGGAGCTGCCCGGCAAAGCTGGGCGGTTCCGGAGCCACCACTTCCGGGCAACACGTCCCGAATCGAAAACTGACTGAGAGGTATTCGGAATGTTGGATTTATATGAAGAATTGATGGATTTCCTGGATAAGATCGTGAAGGTGCTCTGCATTGCCTTGGCGGCGGTCATGACCCTGATCGTGATGATGCAGGTTTTCACCAGACTCTGCCCCTGGGTGCCTACTCCCTCTTGGACAGAGGAGCTGGCCCGCTATGTGATGATTTACATGGCTTTTGTAGGTGCCAGCCACGGTATTAAAGAATGGGATAACGTCAATGTGGACATCGTTCTGAACGCGATGCCGAAAAAGATGCGTTGGGTCGTGGATGTGCTGATTAAAGTGCTGGTTCTCGCTTTTATGGTCATTGTCTCTGTCATGGCGGTTCAGACCTTCTGCAAAGTGGGCTGGTCCCAGAAAAGCCCCTCACTCCGGACGCATATGTTCTACTTCCAATTTGCAATTATCCTCGGGTGTATCCTCTGCTGTGTCCAGTGCGTTGGGATTATCCTGAAAGATCTGAGAAAAAGGGGGAAGTGAGTTTTGGAACAGTTTATCATTGCCACCGTTCTCCTGATCGCGCTGATCTTGATCGGTGTCCCAATTGCCTTTTCAATTGGCTCCACTACCATTGTCTACATCCTGATGACGGACCCGGCCAACCTGGTCTCTATTCCCAGTCGGATGTTTTCCAGTATCAACTCATTCACCCTGATGGCACTGCCGCTGTTTATGCTGGCAGCAGACATTATGGTTCGAACAGGCATTTCAAACCGAATCTTTGATTTCGTCCGGATTTCCCGGTTCGGCAAGGCCCGGGGCGGTCTGGCCTATGTCAACATCCTGGCCAGCACCATCTTTGGTTCCATCTCCGGTGCTGCCCTCTCCGATATTGCCGGCCTGGGCTATGTGGAGATGAAAGCCATGGAGGAGGACGGCTATGACAAGAGCTTCGCGGCTGCCGTTACTGCCTCGTCCTCCTGTGAATCTCCTCTGATTCCGCCCAGCAATGTAGCTATCCTGTATGCAGGCACTATGTCCCTTTCTGTAGGCGCTGTCCTCTGGGCTGGGTTGCTGCCCGGACTGCTGATGGCTGGCGCTCAGATGCTCTATGTTGCAGTGAATGCCAAACGGCTCAATCTGCCCAAACATGAGAAGCAGTATACCAAGGAAGAGAAGCGGGAGATCCGGAAAGAGGGCATTGTGGCACTGGTCATGCCCCTCATCATCCTGGTAGGCATCACCGCAGGCTGGTTTACGCCTACGGAATCTGCCGCTGTGGCCGTTCTTTACGCACTGCTGGTCGGTGTGGTGCTGTTCCACAATATCACCTGGAAAGCGCTGAAGGAGTCCCTGTGGACTTCTGCCAAGACGACTGCTAACCTGTTTATGATTACCTCCTTCTCCGGCGTCTTTGCTTGGGCGATCGGAAACGAGCAGGTACCCCAGCAGATTGCCGATGCAATCCTGAGTGTCACAGACAGCAAGATTTTTGTGCTGCTCATCATGAACGTGATTCTCCTCATCGCCGGTATGTGGATGGAGACCTCCGCCGCTGTGCTGCTGTTTGCTCCCATCCTGGCGCCCATCGCTGTGGCTGCCGGCGTGAACCCGATTCACTTTGCCATTATCTGCGTCCTCAACCTGACCATCGGTCTGATTACACCTCCTGTCGGCGTGGTGCTCTATGCGACTGCCGGTGTAGCCAATCTGAGGTTTGGAGAGGTTGTCAAGGCAACGATTCCCTTTATCATCCTCGCCTTTGTCGTTCTCGCCCTCGTAACCTATTGCCCGGCGATCAGCCTGGCGCTTCCCAAGCTGATGGGCTTCCTCTGAGGAGGATGGTGAGGTTTCCTGCCTGCATTTCCTCTCGTAGAGGAAATGCAGCCGATTTGCAGGGATTTCTCAAAATAAGTCGTGAGCGATGCATTTCACGTCAAGACATCATACAATATTAAAAGATGACAAAAGATGCTTGACAAAAGCGAAATACAAGGGTATTCTATAGATGCGAAACGAATCATAAAAAACGACATCATACAATAATACGGCCAAGACAGCAAGATGACTGCCAAACGATCCGCAAGGAGGTTCTTCCTATGGGAAAGAAATTTGAAGGCATTATCCCACCCATTGTCACACCGTTCCGGCCAGATGGCTCGATTGACGAGAAGCTGGCGGCTCGGGAGATGGAGATCTGCATCAAAGCCGGTGTCCACGGCCTGAGCGTGGGCGGCAGCACCGGCGAAGGTCCCACGTTGAATGATGAGGAACTGAAGACGCTGATTACCATCGCAAAAGATTATGTCTCTGGCGAGCAGCCCATCGTATGCGGCGTAATGCGGACCTGCACCCGTGATGCGGTAAAAGCGGGCCTGGCTGCGAAGGAGGCGGGAGCTGATGCGATTATGGTGACGCCGACCGCCTACAACGTACTGGTTCCCAATGCAGAGGGTATGTTCGACTTCTACAGCACCATTTCCCGTGAGGTGCAGCTGCCCATTATCATCTACAATGTGATTCCTCAGAACACCATCTATCCCGATCTGTTCCACCGGCTGCTGGACGAGACCGACTATGTCATGGGCATCAAGCAGAGCGTGGGCGGCATCCAGGCGCTGTACGCCGACATTATGGAGGTAGGAGACAAAGGACGGGTCTATGCCGCCACTGACGACATGATTTACTCCTGCTTCGACCTGGGCGCCAAAGGAGCAATCTCTGCCATCCTGTCCGTATTCCCCAAGGAATGCATTGAGATGTGGGAATGCGCCCAGAACGGCAATCATGCCCGGGGTCTGGAGATTCAGAAATCCCTCTACAAGAAATGGCAGTGCCTGGGCGGAAATCAGTTCCCCATCCGCCTCAAATATGCGCTGCAGGTCATGGGCCGGGAAGTCGGCCTGTGCAGAAGCCCTATTACGTACCTGCCGGAGGAGGAAAAAGCCCGGATTCGGGCCGCCTTCTCTCAGGAGTGAGCTCGTCCTTCCATCCGTTCTCGACGGCCTGAGACCGTGAGATATTAGAAAAACTGGAGGTTGTCTGTTATGAATAAGTTTGTTGAAAAGTATGGCCAGATCCTGCTGCCCCTGATTACCCCCTATGACCAGAATGAGGATGTGGATTACGGCAAATATGCCGAGCTGATCACCTATCTGGAAAAGGAGGACCTGTGTGACTCCTTCATCGTCACCGGTACTACTGGCGAGGCATCCCTGCTCACCTTCGATGAGCGCGTCAAGCTGATTGAGACCGCTGTCAAGACGGCGAAGAATAAGCCGGTCATCGCCGGTACCGGCTGCGCCTCCACCAAGGAGACCATTGCCCTGACCAAGGAAGCGGCCAAGCTGGGCGTCAAAACCTGCCTGGTGGTCTGCCCCTTCTATAACAAGCCCACCCAGGAGGGCCTGTACCTCCACTTCAAGGCGCTGGCTGAGGCTTGCCCCGAGGTGGACATCATGCTCTACAACATCCCCATCTTTGTCGGTGTGAACATCGCCCCTGAGATTGTGGCCCGTCTGGCTGCCATCCCGAACATCGTGGGCATCAAGGATGAGGCCGGCATCAATCCCACTCAGGTCACCGATTTCTTCCTGGCAACTGAGAAGGTGGATCCCGACTTTGCAATCTACAACGGCGATGACATTATGCTGCTGCCCACCATCGTTCAGGGCGCTATGGGTCTGGTCTCTGGCGGTGCTCATATCTTCGGCCATGAGATCCGCGCGATCTTCAAGGCATTTGCCGAGGGAGATAACGAGAAGGCTAAGGAGCTGTTTGTCCCCATCTATCGGTTCTGCAAGACTACCGGTCAGAACGGCCGTATCCTGCCCAACTCCATTATGCGGCCTGCCATCGAGCTGGTGACCGGCATCAAGCTGGGGCCGGCGCGTCTGCCTCTGGCACCTGCCACCGAGGAAGAGATGGCTGTGACAACCGCAGTGCTGAAGGAGATCGGCAAACTGTAAACGAGCGCACCAACGTGGAGGGACGCCTCCGGAGGGGCGTCCCTCTCTCCACAAAGGAAACTCCCTCCGGCTTCCGGCCAGAGGGAGTTTCCTTTCCAACAAGGTATATTCAATTGCTGCTGTCGTTTGCATACGCGGCGGCGATATCCTGAAGAGACAGCTCCAGATGATGGCGCATCTCTTCCACAGCCCGAGAGGCATCCTTTGTATAAAAACAATCCAGGATGCGCGCATGGGGTTCTACCGCATTGCGGTACAGCTTTTCGTTGGTAAAGGACTTGGTCCGATAAGCGCGGAAACAGTCCTGCAGCTGTTTGTTGATGGCAACAAGCAGCTGGTTGTTGGTGAAGCTGACGATGGTGGCGTGAAACAGCTCATCGAGCATAATCAGCTTGACCGAGTCATAGACAGCGGCAGCTTCCAGATATGCGTTATGCACTTCCTGGAGCTTCGCAACCTGTCTCGGCGTGGCCCGTTCTACGGCGAGACGGACCGACAGTGTCTCCACAGCAATCCGCACTTCCATGAAGTCGTTGTAATTCGCGCCCTCTGCCTTGTACCAATTGGAATCGGTTTGGCTGGAGGATGAGGGCTCCGGACCTGGCTGGTCAGCTACAAAGGCTCCCTTGCCAGGCAGGATGGTCACATAGCCCAGCGCCTGGAGGACGCGGAAAGCCTCCCGGATGCTGGTGCGGCTGACCTTCAGCATTTCGCAAAAGCGCGCCTCAGTGGGAAGCTTCTGCCCCGGCTGGTATTCTCCGGCGAGGATTGCATCTTTAATTGTGGTGACAACGCTGTCGGTAATGGATACACGTTTGATTTCTTGCATTGCGCTCATTTCTCCCAATTCAAAATCTGAAACTGACATCATACTTGATGATATTATAACTGCTTAGCAGATGCTTTGCAACCGAAAAGACATAAAGAAGGCATAAAACTTCTGCGATAGGACACTAAAAAATCGAAAATGGCTGTCATAGTTGACTTCTGACAGGAGAAAAAAGGAGGAACTGTTATGAATCCCTATCAGACTCTGACGGATGAGATCATCGCCCGGCTGCAAGCGGCTGCCCCGGGGCATGTCTATCTGGGGGAGGACATCAATGCCGATTACGCCAGGGATGAGATGCCCATCTACGGAACCCGTATGCCGGACTGCGCGGTTCAGCCCCGCAGCACCCAGGAGGTTTCCGCGATCATGAAGGTCTGTTATGAGCACGGCATCCCTGTTACCCCCAGAGGTATGGGCACCGGACTGGTGGGTGGCGCTGTGCCCCTGTTCGGCGGCGTAGTGATGGATCTGTCCAAAATGAATCGGATTCTGGCGTATGACATGGAGAACATGGTGGTCAAGGTGGAAGCCGGTGTCCTGCTCAATGACCTGGCGGAGGATGCGGCAGGGAAGGGCCTGCTCTATCCCCCTGATCCCGGCGAGAAATTTGCCTGCCTGGGCGGCAATGCGGCCACCAATGCCGGCGGCATGCGGGCGGTCAAGTACGGCTGCACCCGGGACTATGTCCGGGCAATGACAGTGGTGCTGCCCAACGGTGAGATCACCCATATGGGTGCTACCGTCTCCAAGAGCTCTGCAGGCTACTCCCTCATGAACCTGATGATCGGCTCTGAGGGCACTCTGGGCATTATCACAGAGCTGACGCTCAAGGTAATTCCTGCACCCAAATGTGTGGCCAGCCTGATCATTCCCTATGAGGATCTGGACTCTGCGCTCTCCACCGTTCCCAAATTCAAGATGGCACATATGGATCCCCAAGCCATTGAGTTTATGGAGCGGGAGATTGTCCTCGCCTCGGAGCGTTACATTGGCCGCAGCGTATTCCCCAAAGAGCTGGATGGCATCCAAATTGGGGCATACCTGCTGGTGACGCTGGATGCCAACAGTGAGGATCAGCTGGAGGCAGACATCGAGCAGGCCGCCGAGCTGGTGCTGGAGGCCGGGGCCATCGACGTGTTGGTGGCAGATACCCCCGGCAAGATGAAGGATGCCTGGGCAGCGCGTTCCTCCTTCCTGGAGGCGATTATGGAGGAGACCAAGCTGCTGGACGAGTGCGACGTGGTGGTTCCGGTCAACAAGATTGCCTCCTATCTGTCTTTTGTCAATCAGGCGGGAGAGGAGTGCGGGCTGAACATCCGCAGCTTCGGCCACGCCGGCGACGGAAACCTGCACATCTATCAGTGCAGCAATGACCTGAGTGAGGAGGAGTTCCGGGCCAGAGTTGCCCGTTTCTTTGACAAGATCTACCCGGAGGCGATTGCCTGCGGCGGGCTGGTCTCCGGTGAACATGGCATTGGCTCCGGCAAGATCAAATATCTGGTTGATTCGGTAGGAGAGACCAATATGGCCCTGATGGAAGGCATCAAGCGGGTCTTTGACCCGAAGGGGATTCTGAATCCCGGCAAGGTCTGTTACCGTCTGTGAGAGAGGAGAAGCCATATGAATATCCTAGTGTGTATCAAGCAGGTGCCGGACACCAACCTGATCAAGGTGGACCCGGTGACCCATACCCTGGTCCGGGCGGGAGTGCCCAGCGTTGTCAACCCCTTTGACACCTATGCCCAGGAGGTGGGTGTCCGGCTGAAGGAGCAGCTGGGCGGCAAAGTCGTCGTCCTCTCCATGGGACCGGAGCAGGCCAAGGAGGCGCTCAAGAGCTGCCTGGCGGTGGGAGCCGACAGCGCATACCTGGTCAGTGACCGGGTCTTTGGCGGATCAGACACGCTGGCCACCAGCTACATCCTTTCCCAGGCCATCCGGGCAGTGGAGGAGAAGGAGGGCCTGACCTTTGACCTGATCCTCTGCGGAAAACAGGCGGTGGATGGAGACACGGCGCAGGTGGGACCCGAGATCGCCGAGCATCTGGGCTATCCCCAGGTGACCTATGCGCTGGACCTTCAGGCACAGGGGGAAGAGCTGCTGGTGAAGCGGGAGTGCGAAGCCGGCTATGACCAGATCGCCGTCCGTCTGCCTGCCGTAGTCACAGTGACCAAGCTCTCCTATGAGCCCCGCTATCCCACCATCCGCACCAAGATGGCAGCCAAAAAGAAGCCGATTCCGGTGCTCACCAGTGAGGATTTCCCGGTAGACGCCGCCCGGTGCGGCCTGAAGGGCTCTCCCACCAAGGTGCGAAAGACTTATACGCCGGTGCGGGAAAAGCACGGTGTCAAGCTGGCCGGCATGACCGGCGAGGAGAGCGCAAGACAGCTGGCGCAGATGCTGGCAGATGCAAAGGTACTGTGAGGGGAGGGGACGAACTGTGAATCAGAGTGAATATCAGAATATCTGGGTGTTGATTGAGACGGAGCAGGGTAAACCCAAGAGCGTGGGCTACGAGCTGCTAAACCCTGCCAGGGCACTGGCGGACCAGAAGGGCTGTCAGCTGGTGGCGGTTGTGATCGGCTGCCATGCGGAGCAGGCGGCCAGGGATGCCATCTGCTACGGAGCTGACAGTGCCATTCTGGTAGAGGGGGAGGAGTACGACCTCTATACAACGGATGCCTTTTCCAGATGCCTGATCCAGTTGGTGGAGCAGTACAAGCCGGAGACCCTGCTCATTGGCGCCACCAACAACGGGCGGGATATGGCACCCCGGGTGTCCTGCCATTTGAAAACCGGCCTGACGGCGGACTGCACCGGCCTGGCCATTGATGAAGAGACCGGTAATATCGCCTGGACCCGTCCCACCTTCGGCGGTAACCTGATGGCCACCATTCTCTGCCCGGATCACCGCCCCCAGATGGGTACGGTCCGTCCCGGCGTGTACAAAAAGGCAGCCTATGATTCCGGCCGTACCGGAGAGATTCAGCGGGTGGAGATCCATGTCCCGGCTGAAGAGATCCGTACCCGGCTGGTGGAGCGGGTCCAGGAGGTGGCTGAGGCGGTCAACCTGGAAGAGGCGGACATCATCGTCGCCGGCGGCCGTGGTGTGGGCAGCGAGGAGAACTTCGCGCTGATCCGGGAGCTGGCACAGGTACTGGGCGGCACTGTGGGCTGTTCCCGGGCGGTAGTGGACGCAGGCTGGATGCCCCATGCCCACCAGGTGGGTCAGTCCGGCAAAACAGTGGCGCCTCGGGTCTATTTCGCCATCGGCATCTCCGGAGCCATTCAGCATGTGGCCGGTATGACCGGGTCGGATACGATTATTGCCATCAACAAGGATGAGGAGGCTCCCATTTTTGAAGTGGCTGACTATGGTATTGTAGGAAACCTGAACGAGGTGGTCCCGGCCCTCATCGAGGCCTTCCGGGCCCAGAAGGCCTGAGGGCGGAAAGGAAGGACAGCAATGGATTTTAAGCTGAGTGAAGATCTACAGGAAATGCAGCAGATGTACCGTGAGTTTGCCGAAAAAGAGGTCAAACCCATTGCCGCAGAGATTGACAAGACAGAGCGGTTCCCGGAAGAGACAGTGGCCATGATGGGCGAGATGGGGCTGCTGGGCATTCCGTTTCCGGAGGAGTATGGCGGAGCGGGCTTGAACAATCTGAGCTACGTCCAGTGCGTGGAGGAGCTGTCCAAGTGCTGTGCTACCCATGGCGTGATCGTCTCCGCTCATACCTCCCTGTGCTGCAACCCCATTTACCAATTCGGCACCGAGGAGCAGAAGCAGCGCTGGCTGCCGGATCTGTGCTCCGGGAAAAAGCTGGGCGCCTTTGCCCTCACAGAGCCGAATGCCGGCACGGACGCCTCCGGCCAGAAGACAACAGCAGTGCTGGACGGGGATGAATGGGTGCTCAACGGCTCCAAGATCTTTATCACCAACGCCGGCTATGCGGATATCTATTTCGTTCTCGCGATGACGGATCGGGAGAAGGGAAACAAGGGCATCTCCGCATTTGTGGTGGAGAAGGGTACGCCCGGCTTCTCCATCGGCAAGCATGAGGACAAGATGGGCATTCGGGCTTCCTCTACCTGTGAATTGGTATTCGAGGACTGCCGGATTCCCAGAGACAACCAGATCGGTGAGCTGGGCAAGGGCTTTAAGTACGCCATGATGACCCTGGACGGAGGCCGGATCGGCGTAGCTGCCCAGGCGCTGGGTATTGCCGAGGGCGCAATTGATGAGACGGTCCGCTATGTGAGCCAGCGGATGCAGTTCGGACGCCGGATTTCCCAGTTCCAGAACACCCAGTTTGAGCTGGCTGAGATGAAGGCCAACACCGAGGCGGCCAAGCTGCTGGTCTACCAGGCAGCCTGCGCCAAGGACGACGGCCAGCCTTTCAGCCATCTGGCCGCCATGGCCAAGCTGGTGGCTTCCCGCAATGCTTCGGATGTAACCCGCCGCTGCCTCCAGCTCTTTGGCGGCTATGGATATACACGGGACTATCCCATTGAGCGCATGATGCGGGATGCCAAAATTACCGAGATCTACGAGGGCACCAGCGAGGTGCAGATGATGGTCATTTCCGGCTGGATGGGTGTCAAGTGAGCATTCAGCCGTCTCAGTTGAAAATTTTATTCAGGAGGGATTTGTAATGTCTGAAACAGCAAAAGCGGGTCAGTGGCCCGTCATCGGAATCCGCCCCATCATTGACGCACGCCAGGGAATCCTGGACGTCCGGGGCAGCCTGGAAGAGCAGACGATGGGCATGGCGCAGGCCGCCAAAGCTCTCATTGAAGGCAATGTCCGCTACACCAACGGAGAGCCTGTGCAGGTAGTGATCTGCTCTCATACCATCGGCCGTGTGGCCGAGGCGGCAGACTGCGCCCGGCAGTTCAAGGCGGCGGGCGTGGATATCACTCTCTCGGTTACGCCCTGCTGGTGCTATGGCTCTGAGACAATGGATATGGACCCCAATACGATCAAAGCTGTCTGGGGCCTGAACGCCACGGAGCGCCCCGGCGCCGTGTATCTGGCTTCTGTCCTGGCTGCCCACGCGCGCAAGGGAGTGCCTGCGTTTGGCATCTATGGCGACACTGTGCAGGAAAAGGATGATGGGGAGATCCCTGCCGATGTGGCAGAGAAGATCCTGCGCTTTGCCCGGGCGGCTGTGGCGGTCAAGACAATGACCGGCAAGAGCTACCTCCAGATCGGCAGCATGTGCATGGGCATCTCCGGCTCTATGATCGACCCGGACTTCTTTGAGGAGTATTTGGGCATGCGGGTGGAATCGGTGGATGAGATCGAAGTGCTTCGCCGCATCGAGCAGCATATCTACGATGAAGAGGAATATCAGAGAGCACTGGCCTGGGTCAAGGCAAACTGCCCGGAGGGCTTTGACAAAAACCCGGATTTTGCACAGCACACCCGGGAGCAGAAGGATGCCAACTGGGAGTTCACTGTCAAGTGCGCCATCATTATCAAGGATCTGTGCCGGGGCAATGACAAGCTGCGGGAACTGCCGGGCAACCGGACAGAGGAGGCACTGGGACACAATGCCATCGCCTGCGGCTTCCAGGGCCAGCGGCAGTGGACAGACTACTTCCCCAATACCGATTTTGCCGAGGCCATCAGCAACACCGGCTTTGACTGGAACGGCCCCCGTGAGCCGCTGATCTGCGCCACAGAGAACGATACCCTCAACGGTGTTTCCATGCTGCTGATGAAGCTGCTCACCGGACGCAGCCAGATGTTCGCCGATGTCCGTACCTGCTGGAGCGGCAAGAGCATGAAGAAGATGTATGACTATGAGCTGGAGGGACATGCCAAGGATGCCGACGGCTTTATCCATCTGATCAATTCCGGCGCCTGCTGTCTGGAGGCCTGCGGCCAGCAGAAGGATGCAGCTGGAAACGCACTTATCAAGCCCTGGTATGAGCAGACGCAGGAAGATGTGGATGCCTGCCTCAAGGCCACCATCTGGTGCGAGGCAGATCTGGGCTATTTCCGGGGCGGCGGCTATTCCAGCCGGTTCCTGACCCAGGCGGAGATGCCGATGACCATGATCCGGCTCAACATCGTCAAGGGTGTGGGTCCTGTGGTTCAGATCGTAGAGGGCTGGTCGGTCAACCTGCCCGACGAAATTGCCGATGCGATCTGGAAACGGACGGACTACACCTGGCCCTGCACCTATTTTGCTCCCCGCACTACCGGAGAGGGCTGCTTCCGCAGCGCCTATGATGTAATGAACCATTGGGGCGCGAACCATGGCGCCATCAGCTACGGCCATATCGGTGCTGATGTCATCACCCTCTGCTCTATGCTGCGTATCCCTGTGTGTATGCATAACGTGCCCCAGGAGAAGATTTTCCGGCCCGCCTGCTGGAATGCCTATGGTATGGACCAGGAGGGGCAGGACTATCGGGCCTGTGCCGCCTACGGCCCTCTGTATCGCTAACCGCATTTGCCGTCCCGCCGGAAGGCGGGACGGCAGTTTGAAAAAGAGGTGCGTGTCATGCTCAAAGGAATTCCTAAAATTTTATCGCCGGAACTGCTCAAAGTCCTGTGCGAGATGGGCCATGGAGACCGTATTGTTCTAGCGGACGGAAATTTCCCTGCCCAGTCGGTGGGCAGGCAGGCGGTGGTTATCCGTATGGATGGTCATGGCGTGCCGGAGCTGCTGGAGGCGGTTTTACAATTAATGCCGCTGGATACCCATGTGCCTCAGCCGGTGACGCTGATGGCGGTCTCGCCGGGGGACGATGCGCAGACGCCTATCTGGGACACCTATCGGACGCTGTTGGACCGGTACGATTCCAGAGGCGGCGAAGCGATCACGGAGGCAGAACGGTTTGACTTTTATGAGCAGGCCAGAACTGCCTATGCAATTGTCGCCACCGGCGAGAGCGCCCTGTATGCCAATATCATGCTGCAAAAGGGTGTTGTGACAGACTGAGCAGGAGGAGAGCGTATGAAGCTTGTGACTTATCAGCAGGGAACCGCCACCCGTGTTGGAGTAGTATCCCAGAATATGTCCTTTGTCTATCCCATCTCCGATTTTGGCCTGCCTTATCGGTCTATGAACCAGCTCATTGAAGCGGCGGAACCGGAGGAGCTGGAACGGCTTCGTCTGGGAGCGGGAGCAGACGGGACGCCCGAGATGGCCCGCATGGAGCAGGTTAAGCTGCTGGCCCCCATTCCGGTGCCCCGGCAGGACATCATCTGCCTGGGTGAGAACTATGTGGATCACGCCCAAGAGGGAGCCCGGTTCCAGAACCAGGCCTTTGACGCCAAAAAGCTGGACTCCATCTATTTTGCCAAGCGGGTCAACCAGGCGGTAGCAGACGGGGACCCCATTCCCAGTCACAGCGACCTGGATGTCCAGCTGGATTATGAGGCGGAGCTGGCGGTCATCCTGGGCCGGGACGCCTGCAGGGTTTCCAGAGAAAAGGCCGGGGATTATCTCTTTGGCTATACGATCATCAACGATGTCAGCGCCCGGCAAATTCAGAGCCGCCATAAGCAGTGGTACCGAGGCAAGAGCCTGGACGGATTCTGCCCAATGGGTCCTTGGATCGTCACGGCAGACGAGTTCTCCTGCCCGCCGGTGGTGCGGGTGCAGTCCAGAGTGAATGGGGAGCTCCGGCAGAACTGCACCACTGACCGGATGATCTTTGACATTCCCTATATCCTGGAGGAACTGTCCTCGGGTATGACGTTGAAACGGGGGACGATTATTTCTACCGGCACGCCCGCCGGTGTGGGCCTGGGATTTACGCCGCCCAGATTTTTGAAGCATGGAGACCGGGTGGAGTGCTCTGTCTCCGGCATAGGAACGCTGACCAACATCGTGGACTGAGGGATGAGCGCCCTCAAGAGACCAATCCGCAAGGTACACAAGGAGGATTTATCCATGAATCAAACTATTTCGGCCCTAAAAGTCGGCTGTGGGAAATTTTTCCACGGTCCGGAGATGATCCGGCTGCTGCCCAATGAGATCATGCGTCTAGGCGGCCGGGCGCTGATCATCGGCGGCCCCACTACGCTGGATCTGGTGTTGAGCGCCATAGGAGATGAGCTGGACAGCTGTCCGCTGACCTATAAGGCGCTGAAGCATACTGACTACTGCACTACTGCCTGGGCACACCAGTACGCTGACATGGCGCTGGACAACGGCTACACTGTTTTGGTGGGCGTGGGCGGCGGCAAGGTGATCGATGAGGTGAAATGTGCCTCGGTGTTCAGCGGGCTGCCGGTGATTACAGTTCCCACCTCCATTGCCACCTGCGTGGCCACATCTATGGTGGCCATTATGTACAATGAAAAGGGCCAGCGGGCCCCTGCCGTCAATCTGAAAAAAGAGGTGGATGTGTGCATCGCTGACACCGATCTGATTGGCACTGCGCCAAAGGCCAGCTTGGCAGCCGGCATTCTGGATTCCATCGCCAAGCTGCCGGAGAGCTATCACCAAAAGAAGATTGAGGGATATCAGGACTGCACCCTGCGGGAATACATCCAGCTGATTAACTCCAAGGCAATTTTTGAGTTTCTCATGAGTGAGGGCAGAACACTGTACCGGCAGGGAAAGGATGCCACCCGGTTCCAGGACTGTGTGCTGACCAATCTGCTGCACACCTCCATTGTCAGCGGGTTTGCCGATGGTTCCGGTCAGCTGGCGATTGCCCATGCGACCTATGATTTTATGCGGACCTACAATACTGAGGCGAGCTATCATTATTATCACGGAGCTATGGTGGCAGTGGGTGTGCTCATTCAGATGGCCTATAACCGCAACAGCGCGGAAGAGATTGAGGCAGTGCGCAGCCTGATGCGGGATCTGGAAATGCCGCTGACACTCTCTGACCTGGAATATGATACAAGCCCTGAGAGTCTGGAATTTTTCACCAAAACCATCGCCGCCAATGCCAACATCACGACGCCGGAGGATTACGAATTTCTCAAGACCTGTGTCTGTCAGGCACTTTGATCAGAAAAACGTCCGACAGTAAGCCGCCCTGAGCCATTGCAGCTCAGGGCGGTTTTGCGCTGGAGGCAGAGCAGAGTCCATGGTATCTTGTAATTCTGTACTCCCGCCGCTGACAGATCTGTGCTATAATCAATACAAATAAAATGGGAGGGATACCTATGATTATTACCCTGCGCACCGATCTGCTCACCGTCCAGGCGGACACCCTGGGCGCCCAGCTCACCAGCATCCGCACCAACCAGGGGGTAGAACTGCTCTGGCAGGCAGACCCCACTGTCTGGGGACGTCACGCCCCGCTGCTCTTCCCCATCATTGGCCGTCTCCGGGACGGAAAGTATACGGTAGGGGGGAAGGAATACGCCATCTCCCAGCACGGCTTCGGCCGGGATTCTGAATTTCAGGTGGTGGAGCAGACGGAGACCTCAGTCACCTTCCAACTGGAGGAGAGCGAGGCCACGCTGGCCAAATACCCCTTCGCCTTCCGGCTTCAGGTCTGCTATACCCTGGAGGGCGGCAGGCTGACCAAGACCCACCGGGTGCTGAACCGCTCTCAAGAGGATATGTACTATGAGGTGGGCGGCCACGACGGCTTCTGCACCACCCTGCTGCCCGGCGAGTCCATGGAGGACTATTACATCGAGTTCCCCGGCCTGAGCGATCTGGTCCCCTTCGGAATGGATGAGCACAATTTCTTCACCCACAGCGACCGGCCCTATCCCTTGGAGGAGGGAAAGCTATTCCTGCCGCCTCAGGTCTTCGGCCTGGACACGGTGGTGCTGGAGAACATGCCGGTCCGGCAAGTGACCCTGGCAAACCGCAAAAATCCCATCCGGCTGACCCTGGATTTCGAGCAGTTTGATTACCTGGGCATCTGGACCAAGGCGGCCCCCCAGCCCACCAACTACATCTGCATTGAGCCCTGGACGACGCTGCCTGAGTGCGCCTTTACCAGCAGCGCCCTGGAGGAAAAGCCGGGCATCCGGCGCCTGGCTCCGGGAACACAGGAAGAACTGAGCTATCAGGTCACGGTCTCGGGAATCTGACGGAAACACTGCAAAATGAAAGTTTATTCACTTTGATGAAAATATGCAGAAATAAACCGAATACGGATGGATGAACTGGACAAAGCGGGCATATTTCTGCACACAGGGCATAGATAAATTTTGAAAAGCGGGAGCTTGAGCGGGGAAATTTGTCCGCTTCTGGCTCCTGCTTTTCTTCGAAAATCGATGGAATTGACGGAAACCTTGCGGGAGATATTGCGGATTGCCGGAGAAATTTTGGAGAACACAAAAAATTTTGCGGCGAATTTTGGGGTTGCTATTGAAAAAGAGAATTTCGTCTTGTATAATTTTAGCATATTAGCGCATTCGGCCTTGTGAAGGCCTGGTTGCTGATCTCATATACCATAGGAGGTTTATTATGAAAAAACGTGTGATTTCCATTCTGATGCTGGCTGTCATGATGCTGGCAGTCCTCACCGGCTGCGGCGGCAGCGGAAGCAAACTGATTATGGCTACTGGCGGTACCTCCGGCACCTACTACGGCTTCGGCGGCGCGCTGGCTCAGATGCTGACCCAGAAGACTGACCTGTCCGTTACCGCTGTGTCCACCGGCGCTTCCAAGGAGAATATCCTGAACATCAATCAGGGTCAGAACCAGCTGGGTATTGTTCAGAACGATGTTATGGACTACGCCTTCAACGGAACCAACACCTTTGCTGAGGACGGCGCCATCACCTCCTTCCGCACCGTGGCCGGCATCTATGCCGAGCAGGTGCAGATCGTCACCATGAACCCCGACATCAAGACGGTGGCTGACCTGGCCGGCAAGTCCGTCTCCATCGGTGCCTCCGGCTCCGGCGTGTACTACAACGCCACTGATATCCTGAACGCCTATGGCATCACCGAGAGCGACATTACCCCCCAGTACCTGGACTTCGCCGACTCCGCTGAGAGCCTGAAGGACGGCAAGATTGACGCTGCTTTCATCACCGCCGGCGCCCCCACTACCGCCATCACCGAGCTGGCCACCTCCAACGACGTCTATCTGGTCTCTCTGGATGATGAGCACATCGAGCAGCTCATCGCCTCCTGCCCCTACTACAGCAAGTACGTCATCCCCGCCGGTACTTATGAGACGCTGACCGAGGATGCCACCACCGTCACTGTCAAGGCCACCCTGATCGCTGCTGCGGATGTCTCTGAGGACGACATCTATAAGCTGACCAAGGCCATGTTTGAGAACAGCGACGCTATCGGCCATGCCAAGAACGCCGAGATGAGCCTGGAGAATGCCACGGAGGGCATCTCTGTTCCTTATCATTCCGGCGCTGCCAAGTACTTCGCCGAGCAGGGCATTACCGTCCCCACTGAGTAATTTGTGAAACGCAGAAAAATCTGCCTGGGAGTGGCCGCAGCAGTGTTGCTCATTGCTGTGGCCCTCTTCGGCTTTGTGTGGATGAACCGGGAGACCTGGCTGGTGCTGCGAAACCTCCAGACGGAGGAGGTCTATGCCCGCTATCCTATCCAAGCCGGTGAGGAATTCTCCATTGAGTTCAAGCATTCGGTGAACAAGACGCCGGTGCGAGATGTGTATCAAATTACAGAGGATGGCCAGTTTCACAACATCCGCTGTATCTATTACGGCTTCGGCGCCGGGGTTCAGACCCAACTGGAGGAGGGGGAGACCCTCTCTTATCAGGACGGGGCGATGATCATCGACAACATCCAGAAGTATTCTCCGCAGCTGACCTACAGCCTGCTGTCCATCTCTACCCACGTGCTGCGGGTAGGAGAGGAGGAAGTGTTCCTGCCGGACCTGATCGACGGAGAGGCCATCGTCGCCTTTACTGTTGAGCGCCATTTGTTCTGACCCATTTCGCATACCCCAGGAGGTGTTCCATTTGTCATTTTTTAAGAAAAAAGCAGAGGAGAAGCAGCCGCTGACCAGCCCGGAAGCGACAGGGACCGATACCGCTGCCGATCTGGACGCGGTCATGAAAAAGTATGACCAGGAGTCCAACATCCGCATCTGGGAGGGTGTGCCCAAGCTGCTGGTGAGCTGCGTGTTGGTGGCCTTCTCAGCTTTCTGTATCTACGTCACGCTGTTTGCCAATTTCCTGGAGCAGATCCGTCTGACCTCCTTTGTGGGCCTGATTGTTCTCATGGGCTTTCTGGTATTCCCCCACAAGAAGGGACTGAACCGGATCAATTACATGCCTTGGTTTGATATCGTAGGCATGATTGCCGGCTCCGGCGCCTATTTCTATTACACGTTCAACGCCAACGATATCATCAACCGTGCCTCCAATATCCGCTTCTATGAGGTGGTCATCGGCATTATCGGAATCCTGACTCTGGTGGAGGTCTGCCGCCGGAGCGTGGGCGTGCCCATTTTGTTTGTGGCCGGCTTCTTTATCCTCTACTCCCTGTGGAGCGGATTTACGGTGGACTTTACCGTCTATAAGCTGTTTTACTCCAATACCGGCATCCTGACTACCCCCATCAACGTCTGCTCCAAGTACATCGTGGTCTTTGTTATCTTCGGCGCTTTCCTGGAGCGGACCGGCATCTCCCAGTTCTTCATTAAGCTGGCAAACTCCATCGCCGGCTCCTCTGCCGGCGGCCCAGCCAAGGTGGCGGTTATCTCCTCCGCCCTGTGCGGCATGGTCTCCGGCTCTTCCGTGGGCAATACCGTCACCACCGGCTCGGTCACCATCCCCATGATGAAGGACACCGGCTATAAGGGCGAGTTTGCCGGCGCAGTCGAGGCGGCTGCCTCCACCGGCGGTCAGATTATGCCCCCCATCATGGGCGCCGCCGCCTTCCTGATGGCGGACTTTGTGGGTGTGCCCTATTCCAACATTATTGTCCGGGCCATTCTGCCCGCCGTCCTCTACTTCGCTGGTATCTTTATCTGCGTCCATTTGGAGGCGAAAAAGCTGGGCCTGAAGGGACTGAGCAAGGATCAGCTGCCCCGGATCAAGGAACTGATCAAAAAGACCTATCTGCTGCTGCCCCTTATCGTGCTGATCTATCTGGTAGGCACCAATAAGCGCACCATGCAGTTTGCCGCCGCTGTGGCCATCGTGGTGGCCATTGTGGTCAGCCTCTTCAACAAGGAGGACCGGATCACGGTTGCCAAGTTCCTGGAGGCCCTGGAGGCCGGCGGCCGGAGCACCATCTCTGTGGCGGCCGCCTGCGGTATGGCTGGTATCATTGCCGGCTGCATCACCATGACCGGCTTGGCATCTACCCTGATCACCGCCATTGTGGGCGTGGCAGGCAACCATCTGATCATTGCCCTGGTGCTGACTATGCTCTGCTGCATCGTGCTGGGCATGGGCGTGCCTACCACCGCCAACTACTGCATTATGGCCACCACCTGCGCTCCCATTCTGGTGCAGATGGGCGTGCCTACTCTGGCGGCTCACTTCTTCGTGTTCTACTTCGGCATTGTGGCGGACATCACCCCGCCCGTGGCCCTGGCCGCCTATGCCGGTTCCGCAATCGCCAAGGCCGATCCTATGAAAACTGCCTTGAACGCTACCAAGCTGGCCATCGCAGCTTTCATTGTCCCCTACATCTTCGCCTACAGCCCGGCGCTGCTGTTTATTGATACCACAGTGCTGGAAGTCATTCAGATTGTCATCACTTCCCTCATCGGCATCTTCGGCGTGGCCGCCGGTCTCCAGGGCTACATTGTCCGGTACATGAGCTGGCCCATGCGGATTCTGTCCATTGTGGGCGGCCTGACTCTGATCTATCCGGGCACCGTCACCGATGTTGTGGGCATCGTTCTGGTGGGCGGCATCGTCCTGATTCAGATTCTGGAGAACAAGAGAGAGCGGCAGAAGGCTCAGCAGGCCTGATGTAATCTGACTCCGCCCGTCCCGTCAATTGTGCGCCCCTGTTTCGTTTTCGACGGAACAGGGGCGCTTTGTTGCGTTTTTTAAATGCTGAACAACTCTGAATCATCTTCTGGCCGCGTTGAAGGCCTTAGGGGGAAATGCTACAATGCTCTCATCAAAACAAAAGGAGGTGCGGTATGAGACGGATTTTTACTTTGCTGCTCTGCGGAGCCCTTCTGCTCCTGCTGGGCGGCTGCGGCGGTCAAAGCGCAAAAGAGGAATTGCCCGTGGAGCCGGGGACGGAGACGGCTGATGCGACGCAAGAGAAGCCTGAACCGGAGACGGAAAATGCTCCGGAGGAGGAGCCTGAGCTGGAGACGGAAAATGCTCCGGAGGAGGAGCCTGAGCTGGAGACTGCGGTGGAACCGGTCACTGTCGCGGTCTACTGTGGGGATGAGAACTGCGAATATCTGATCTCTGAGGAGGTGCAGATTCCGGAGCTTACGCCCCAGGGGCTGGCGGACCTGCTGTACAGCAGAGGGGTGCTCTCCGACAGAGTTACCGTCAACGACTTTTCTCAGGGAGAGGACGGTGTACTGTCTCTGGACCTGAGCAGTGCGTTCATCAATATGCTCAACGGAAGCGGAACCGCCGGGGAGTATATCCTGATGGGCAGTCTGGCGAACACCTTCCTGGACGCCTACGAGGCGGAGGAGATTCTGATCACCGTGGATGGCGGGACACTGGAGTCCGGCCACACAGTCTATGACCAGCCGCTGACCTTTTTTGAAAACTGACGCAAAATAGCGCTCCCTGTCTCAGAAAAAGAGACAGGGAGCGTTTGTAGTCTGAAGATGCTGTTACTGCTGCTGTTGCTGCTGCTGGGCAATCTCCTGCTGCTTTTCCAGTTTCTTGCCCCGGTTGATGGCACAGAGAATGCCCTTGATGGAGGCCATGGAGATGTTGTGGTCAATACCCACGCCAAAGACGTCCTGGCCGTCCTTGGTGCGCAGCTGGATGTAGGCCACAGCCCGGGAGTCAGAGCCCTTGCTGATGGCGTGCTCCTTGTAGTCAATGAACTCATACCGGTCCATACGCTCGCCGTGGATGGCGTTGAAGAAGGCGTCGATGGGGCCGTTGCCGTTGCCGATCACCTCAAAGACGGTATCTTTGTGCTGCAGCTTGCCGTAGAAATGGGAGTGAGCCACGCCGTTTTCCACCACGGCGCCCAGCTTGTTGCTGATCAGGCGATAGGGGCCGTCCACCTTGAGATATTCCTCTTCGAACAGGTGGTAGATCACCTCCGGCTTCAGCTCCACGCCAGCCTGGTCGGAGGCCTTCTGGACAATGGCACCGAACTCGGGATGCATGGCCTTGGGCATGTCGAAGCCGAACTTGTGATTCATAATAAAGGCGGCGCCGCCCTTGCCGGACTGGGAGTTGATGCGCACCGGCTCGTAGGAGCGGCCCAGATCCTCCGGGTTGATGGGCAGATAGGGCACCATCCACTTGGGGGTGTGGGTCTCCCGCATATAGTTGAAGCCCTTGTTGATGGCGTCCTGATGGCTTCCGGAGAAGGCGGTAAAGACCAGATCACCGGCATAGGGCTGCCGCTCCGGCACCCGCATTTTGGTGCAGCGCTCGTACATGGAGATAATCCGCTCCATATGAGTGAAGTCCAGCTCCGGGTCCACACCCTGGACGTACATATTCATGGCCACCGTAATCATATCCACGTTGCCGGTGCGCTCACCGTTGCCGAAGAGGCAGGCTTCCACCCGCTCTGCGCCGGCCAGCAGGCCGGCCTCAGTGGTGGCCACGCCGCAGCCCCGGTCATTGTGGGGATGCAGGGAGATGATAGCCCGCTCCCGGCCGGGGAGCTGGCGGATGAAGTACTCCATCTCGTCGGCGAACTGGTTGGGCATGCAGTTTTCCACCGTGGTAGGCAGGTTGAGGATCACCTTGTGGTCGGCGTCTGCGTGAAGATGATCCAACACGGCGGCGCAGATCTCCACGGCGGCGTCCATCTCGGTGCCCATAAAGGACTCGGGGGAGTACTCATACCGCAGATCCATGCCGGAGGCGATGACCGGCTGGGCCATCTCATAGATCAGGTCGGCGGCGTCCACGGCAATCTGCTTGACGCCGGCCACGTCGGTGCGGAAGACCACCTCCCGCTGGAGGGTGGAGGTGGAGTTATAGAAGTGGAAGATGACGTGCTTGGCGCCCTGGATGGCCTCAAAGGTCTTTTTGATCAGATGGGGCCGGGCCTGAACCAGCACCTGAATGGTCACGTCGTCGGGGATGTGGCCGCCTTCGATCAGTTCCCGGCAGATCTCGTAGTCGGTGTCCGAGGCGGAGGGGAAGCCGATTTCCACCTCTTTGACGCCGATCTCATCCACCAGCATGTGGAACATCTCCAGCTTTTCGTCCATGTTCATGGGGTCAATCAGGGCCTGGTTGCCGTCCCGCAGGTCAACGGAGCACCAGATGGGAGCCTTGGTGATGGTATTGTCCGGCCAGGTGCGGTTCTGGATGGGCTGGGGGACAAAGGGAATGTACTTCTCGTAGCCTTTCATTGTAGAATTCCTCCTGTATCTGAGATAAGCCCGGCACAGGGCAAGGAAAAACACCCCTGACCAAGCGATTTGGTCAGGGGTGTAAAAATTACACGGTACCACCCTGTTTTAGCCTGCACTTACGCACAGACCCTCTGCGGCCTCTGACAAGGCCTGGACCGGTAACGGGGTCAGCCGGATGGCCCTACTTGCCGCAGGGTTCAGGTCATCAACTCCGGGAACAGTTATCCATCGGACGCCGCATACCGGTTCACAGCAGCCACCGGCTCTCTGAAATGGGAATGTCCGATCTTTTTTCCCTTCAACGTCATTGGCGATATGCCTATTTCAATGCTTCCATGGAAATACGCATTATAACAATGGCTGAATTCTATGCAAGAGGCTGTTTACAGCCACTTGCATAGAATTGCGCGGCGTTCGCCGCGCGAATAAACCGCTGTGCGGTTTATTCAGTAGACATTATTTTAGCGGGGAATTTTGGTTTTGTCAACCTCTTTTTTGAAGTCCTCCGGTACATAAGTCGAAAAAAGGCGAAAAAAGAGAATAAAAACTGATTGCACGGAGGGAAAAAATATGTTAGCGTGATAAAAACGGGACAGGGAGGCGGAGCGATGGAACAGATAGAGAGGGCGGAGCTGACGCTGCAGCAGTGGGAGGAGAGCGCCGCCCGGCTGCTCCGGGAGCTGGGCCTCTGCCCCTTCCGGAAGGGGGATCGTCTGCTCTGTCAGGCTTTGGCGCTGGCGGCGGAGCGGCCAGAGCGGCTGATGGACGGGATTGGTCCTCTCTGCGCTGAGCTGGCTGAAAAGCGGGGCGGAACGGCCGCCGCGGCGGAGCGCTCTCTGCGGCGCAGTCTGGATCAGCTCTGGCAGCTGGGCGACCGGCTGCTGCTGCGCGGCTGGTTCCCCCGGCTGGATGGAGGACGCAGGCCGGGCAGTGCCGCCTTTCTTACCATCCTGGCCCGTCAAGTGCGGGCGGCGGAAGAAAATCTGTGAACCTTGCACGGCAGAACGGCCGGGAAAAGGGATAGATTTCTTCCGCTTTTCCCCGGCCTTGTTGGTTTGTCAATGATGTGTTACACATTTGGGAATGCAGATAAGACCTGTTTG
>JBJDXT010000141.1:0-4399 GCA_051866795.1 Candidatus Onthomonas sp.
CCAGCGATTTGGGATTGCTGCAAAAGTTTTTATCGGAAGCGGATGAAAGCAGAGCCAGTGACAGTCATGCGCTAGCTTCTGCGAGGATTAAACTCGAGTTTGCAGATACAGATCAATCAAATCTTTCCCGCATTCAGGCATGGGCGCTGGAACGGCTTCATGCACATACGAAGGAAATGGAAGAAAAATATGGGAAACAAAAAACAGTATCCAACGGTTGATTACAGCAAATTCCCGTTTGTCGAACCGATAAGGGCGCACTTCTATGCGGGGTATTCCCGCATGTACGCTCTATGAGCCAAAACACTCCGGACACAGGAAGGTCCGGAGTGTTTTACGTCACTGTATCCCGAACAGGGGACGGCATCCCCTGCGCTGCTTTTCAGCTATACATTAAGCAAAAGACATGATTCTAAAAGTCTCGTTTTTTGCTTGCTTTACTGTCTTCTGGGCACTGCTCCATTGCCCGCCCTCTTTTTTGCTCTGTTTACTTGAACTGCTCGATCAGTTCAGCCACTCTGTCCACGCAGCCGCCGCAATGGGTGCCTGCGCCAGTGGCCTCCTGGACAGCCTCCAGGGTGGTGTTGCCGGCCTCAACTGCGGCCTTGATGTCACCTACGGTGACGCCGCCGCAGAAGCATACAGTCTCGTTCAGATCCATAATAGCCTCCAATGAAATTGTTGAATTATTTGAAAGATTACTTCTGGCGCTGCAGCAAAGACGGCGGGGACAAGCCTCGCCGTCTTGGTGAAAAGCTTACTTGAAGTAACGATCCAGCAGACCCTTGAATGCCTTACCGTGGCGGGCCTCGTCGCGAGCCATCTCATGGACGGTGTCGTGGATGGCATCCAGACCCAGCTCCTTGGCCTTCTTGGCCAGCTCAAACTTGCCGGCAGTGGCGCCGTTCTCAGCCTCGACACGGACGGTCAGATTCTCCTTAGTGGAGGGAGAGACGACCTCGCCCAGCAGCTCGGCAAACTTGGCAGCGTGCTCGGCCTCCTCATAGGCGGCCTTCTCCCAGTACAGGCCGATCTCAGGATAGCCCTCGCGGTGAGCGGCGCGGGCCATAGCCAGATACATACCGACCTCAGTGCACTCGCCGGCGAAGTTCTCACGCAGGCCCTGCTTGATCTCCTCGGGCACGTCCTTAGCCACGCCGATGATGTGCTCGGCGGCCCAGCTCATCTCGCCGCTGGCCTGCTCAACAAACTTGCTGCCAGGGCACTTGCACAGGGGGCAGACAAAACCTTCGGGCATATCGCCTTCGTGAACATAGCCGCAGATGGGGCAGACATACTTCTTCATAAAAACATACCTCCAAAAAATAGAATGGTGATTTGACATCCGGAATAATTAGGAATAATTCCTGTTAAGATTATAGCTTGTACCATTAGAGTTAGTCAACAGCAACAGTAAAAGTCGCAAAAAAACTTTGCCGGCTGATCCGACGGACGCTGGAATGTGTGGAAACAGGGAAAACAGTTGCTGTAAAACTGAATGTCATAGTTGCCAATTCGTCTCGCTTTTATACGGAATGCCCCAAGAAAATCCTTTTTCTGCAAAGTTAAACTTGACAAAAGAGAACAGAACGGATATGATATTGTTCAATTACCAAATGCGTTGATCGGGAGAGTAAGCCCGGACCCTCTGCCTCAGAGAGGATGCGCCTGCTGCAAGCATCTGCACGGTCCCTGCCGAATGTCACCCGGGAGCAGTTGACCGAACCCCGAATGGGCAGTAGGCTCAGCCGGTTTTCTCCCGTTACAGAGAAGATGAGTGCATGGGCGTGCTCATAATAATGACTGCACATCCATGAATTTAGGTGGTACCACGGAGTGTTCGCTTCGTCCTAAGCTGGGACGGGGCGCTTTTTTTGCCTTGTCGCCGGGAAAACAGAACAAACAGACCAATGGAGGTGCAGTGATATGACTGGTGCGCAGGCACTGATTGAGAGCTTGAAACGGTCGGGCGTGGAGCATATCTTCGGCTATGCGGGGGCGACCATCTGCCCCGCGGTAGATGCTCTGGCCTCCGCACCGGAAATCGGCTATACCCTGGTGCGTACGGAACAGAATGCGGGCCATATGGCCTCTGGCTATTACCGGGTCACCGGCAAGGTGGGCGTGTGTATGGTCACCTCCGGACCGGGGGCCACCAACCTGATTACCGGCATCGCCACCGCCTACATGGACTCCATCCCCATGGTGGCCATCACCGGTCAGGTGCCCAGCCACCTGCTGGGCCGGGACATTTTCCAGGAGGTGGATATCACCGGTGCCTGCGCCCCCTTCTCCAAGCACAGCTACCTGGTGAAAAACGCCAACGACATTCCCCGCATTGTGGCGGAGGCCTTTCATATCGCCGCCACCGGCCGGCCCGGACCGGTGCTCATTGATCTGCCCATTGACATTCAGAATCAGGAGCTGAAGGAGTACAGCTATCCGGAGCAGGTGAGCATCCGTAGCTACAAGCCCAGCGTCCGGGGCAACGATATGCAGATTAAGCGGGTCATCGGGGCCATCGCCCAGGCGGAGCGCCCCGTTATCTGTGCCGGCGGCGGCGTCTTTCTGGCAAACGCCCAGCAGGAGCTGACTGAATTTGCCGAGCGAACCTGCATCCCGGTGGTCACCACCATGATGGGCCTGTCCCTGATGCGCTCTGCTCATCCCCTGAACATGGGTATGATTGGGGCATTTGGCAGCAAGGCGGCCAACAAAGCGCTGGCCAAGTCGGACCTGCTGATTATGGTGGGATGCCGGGTGGCGGACCGGGCGATTCTCGCTCCGGACGAGCTGGAACGCCGGATGTCCATTGTACATATCGACGTGGACCCCGCTGAGATCGGCAAGAATATGACGGCGGAGATCCCGGTAGTGGGTGACGTCAAGGTGATTCTGAACCAGCTTTTGGAGCGGGCAGAGGCCGGTGGTCAGACCGAGTGGCTTACTTGGCTTCAGGAGATTCGATACGAGGTGCGTCACCGCACTTTCCCCTCCACTCCCGGCTATGTTTTCCCGGGGCACCTGATGCGGCAGCTCAGCCGCAAGCTCCAGTATAACGCCGCAGTGGTGGCCGACGTGGGCCAGAACCAGATCTGGGCCTGCAGGCACCTGCAATTGGAGGGCGCCCGCTTTTTGACCAGCGGCGGTCTGGGTACCATGGGCTACGCCCTGCCTGCCGCCATCGGCGTCAAGGTGGCCCAGCCCAACCGGCAGACGGTGGTCATCTGCGGCGACGGCAGCTTCCAGATGTCCTTCAACGAGCTGGCAGCCGTCCGGGCGGCCAACCTGGATATCAAGATTATTCTGCTGCAAAACAATGTCTTGGGCCTGGTGCGGCAGATTCAGGACACCCCCACCTATCCCGCCGGCCCCTTCGGCGTGGCGTTGGACGGCTCTCCGGACTTTACCACCATTGCAAATGCCTACGGCATTCCCAGCCGGGTGATTACCGGGGACGACCAGGTGGACGGCGCACTGGACGAGATGCTCAGCGCCCCGGGCAGCTTCCTGCTCATCTGCATGGTGGATCCCAAGGCCACCACCAACGACTAAAGGAGGGAGAGAGGATGAGACAGACCATTTCCGTCCTGGTAGAAAACCAGGCCGGCGTTTTGAACCGAATTACCGGCCTCTTCTCCCGCCGGGCCTTCAACATTGAGTCCCTGGCGGTGGGTGTCACAGATGACCCCGCCGTCTCCCGGATCACCATTATTGTGGACAGCGGCAACAGCGTGGTGGAGCAGGTGGAAAAGCAGCTCAACAAGCTGATTGAGGTGATCAAGGTCCGGACGCTGGAGGAGGACAAGCTGATCGGCCGGGAGCTGGTGCTGGTCAAGGTCAACGCCAACGCCAAGACCCGTCCCGATATTATGACCATCTGCGAGCTGATGGGGGCCAAGGTGTCGGACATCTCTCCCACCACCCTCACCCTGGAGCTGTCCGATACTCCGGACCGGATCGATACCTTTGAGGCCATGCTGCGGCCCTTCTCCATTCTGGAGCTGGCCCGCACCGGCGTGATCGCTTTGCAAAAGGGAAACGGAAAAATTTGAAACCCGTTTTTCAGAGGCCCGTAGGGGCGCACATTGTGCGCCTGCCGTATTACGCCCCGAATTTGGACGGGCGCACAATGTGCGCCCCTACGATTGTACCTGTTTTACGATATAAGGAGGTCTCCCATTGAAAATTCGTGCCACCCAGGCCATCATGGAGTGCCTGCTGGAGCAGGAGGTGGACACCGTCTTCGGCTATCCCGGCGGTACCATCCTGAATCTCTACGACGAGCTTTACAATTACAAGGACAAGATCACCCACATTCTCACCGCCCATGAGCAGGGCGCCTCCCACGCCGCCGACGGCTACGCCCGCTCCACCGGCAAGGTGGGCGTGTGCTTCG
>JBJDXT010000142.1:0-27868 GCA_051866795.1 Candidatus Onthomonas sp.
GCTGGCGGAATTGGCGGCAGAGCGGACAACGGCGGCAGGGGAGCGGGCAAGAATGCTGGATCTGTGTGCCGGGAGCGGATGCGTGGGTCTGGCGGTGGCCACCATGGCACCCAACTGCCGGGCGGTGCTGGCAGACTACTCCACGGACGCCGTCCGGATTTGCCGGCAGAATATCCGCCGCTGCGGGCTGCTCTCCAGCGTCACCTGTTTTCAGGTAGATGCCCGGGAAGAGCCGCCCCAGCAGCTCTGGAATTTTGACGTGATTGCTTCTAACCCGCCCTACATCCCTACCGGGGAGATCGATACACTGGATCCCTCGGTCAGAGACTATGAGCCTCATCTGGCTCTGGACGGCGGTGCGGACGGGCTGGATTTTTACCGGGCGATTGCCCACAAGTGGAAATCCGCCCTCCGGGATCACGGCTGGCTGCTCTTTGAGGTAGGTATGGGACAGGCCGCCGATGTGGAGGAGCTGCTCCGGCAGGAGGGCTTTCAGTCGGTGCGCAGCTATCCGGATACCCGGGATATCCTCCGTGTCGTGGAGGGCCAGTGGTGCCTGCCCGAGAGAGGATAAAATGACAAAGTCCTTTTTATTGGACTCTTTCTGTGCTATTCTTGGAAAAAACAAGGAGAGGAAGAACAACTATGGCAACGAAAAAACCTGCGATCCGTCCGGCCGCACCGGCCAGCGATAAGAAAAAGGCTCTGGAGACTGCTGTGGCCCAGATTGAGCGCACCTTTGGCAAGGGCTCTATTATGCGCATGGGCGACAATGTGGGCATTCAGGTGGAGAGCGTTCCCACCGGCTCCCTGTCTCTGGATCTGGCGCTGGGCATCGGCGGCGTGCCCCGGGGCCGAATCATTGAGATCTATGGACCGGAATCCTCCGGTAAGACTACCCTTGCGCTGCACATTGTGGCGGAGGCCCAGAAGCTGGGGGGCGAGGTGGCCTATATTGACGCTGAGCACGCCATGGATCCCACCTATGCCCGGGCCTTGGGCGTGGATATCGACTCTATGCTGATCTCCCAGCCGGATACTGGCGAGCAGGCCCTGGAGATCACCGATCAGCTGGTGCGCTCCGGCGCCGTGGATGTGGTGGTCGTGGACTCTGTTGCCGCTCTGGTGCCCCGGGCGGAGATCGAGGGCGAGATGGGCGACAGCTATGTGGGCCTCCAGGCCCGGCTGATGAGCCAGGCTCTGCGCAAACTCACCGGCTCCATCGGCAAGACCAATTGCATTGCCATCTTTATCAACCAGCTCCGCGAGAAGGTGGGCGTGGTCTACGGCAACCCGGAGGTCACCACCGGCGGCCGTGCGCTGAAGTTCTACTCCTCCATCCGCATTGAGGTGCGCCGGGTGAGCACCCTGAAGGTAGGCGACGACCTGATCGGCAACCACACCCGGGCCAAGGTGGTCAAGAACAAGGTGGCGCCCCCCTTCCGTGAGGCGGAGTTTGACATTATGTACGGCACCGGTATCTCCAAAGAGGGTGAGCTGGTGGATCTGGGCGCCAAGCTGGGACTGGTGGAGAAGTCCGGCTCCTGGTACGCCATGGGAGACGTCCGCCTGGGCCAGGGCCGGGACGCCGCCAAGCAGTATATGGCGGATCATCCCGATGTGGCCGAGAATTTGGAGGCTCAGATCCGGGCCAACGCCTATAAGCTGATGAGTCGCCAGTCGGTGGTGGCTGCTGAGGCCGCGGGACGCAGCTTTGGCGCTTCCGCAGAGGGTGTCTCCGGCAATGCCACGGTGCCCACGACCTCCGCCACCGGTGATGAGGATCTGGACGTCACAGCCGAGGATTTTGAAGGCTGATGCCCCGGGTTGATCGAGTTGAACCATCCAAGCATGTCAAGGGCCGGTATCTGGTGTTTCTGGATACCGGCACACTGCTGAAGGTGGGGGAGCAGGAGCTGTTGGATTTCGGCCTTCGTCCCGGCCTGGAGCTGGAGGGTGCGGAGCTGAACCAGTTGATCGCTTCCAGCCAGGATACAGCTGCGAAAGCCCGGGCGGCCAAAATGATCGGCGCCCGGCCCCTGTCCAAAAAGGAGCTGGTCAGCCGGTTAGTCTCCAAGGGGGAGGGGGAGGCCTCTGCTCAGCGGGCCGCCGACTGGCTGGAGGATCTGGGCGCAGTCAATGACGGCGAGTATGCCAGGACAGTGGTGCGCCACTATGACCGGATGGGCTACGGCCCCCAGAAGCTCCGGGACGAGCTGTACCGCCGCAAGGTGCCCCGGAAGTACTGGGAGGAGGCCCTGGAAGAGGCCCGGCCCCAGGAGGAGGCGGTGGAGGAATTCCTGGCCTCCAAATTCCGGTATCGTGAAGTGACCGAGCAGGAGCTGCAGCGCCAGGCCAACGCCCTGCGCCGGCGTGGATTTGGCTGGGAGGCCATTCGGGCTGGACTGAGCCGATATGAGGCGGAATTAGCCCAGTGGGAATGAATGTCAGAGTGGTCTGAAAGTAAGAAGAAACTGTAAATTAGGCATGATTTGGGAGCTGAGGGTTTACCCCGGCTCCCAAATCTGCTATACTGAGCTAAATGAGGTGATACCAATGGGCTATCAGATTGCCTTTATCAGCCTTGGCTGTGATAAAAACCGGGTCAACTGTGAGCAGATGGCCGCCCTGGTGCAGGACGCCGGGCACATCGTCGTGGACGACCCGGAGGGCGCGGATCTCTGCGTCGTCAACACCTGCGGCTTTATTGACGCCGCCAAGGAGGAGGCCATTGCAAACATTTTAGAGATGGCCGCGCTCAAGGAGCAGGGCCTGCTGAAAAAGATTCTGGTCACCGGCTGCCTCTCTCAGCGCTACCGGGAGGAGATCAAGCAGGACCTGCCAGAAGTGGACGGCCTGCTGGGCACCGGAAGCTATACCGACATCGTCTCCGCTGTGGAGGAGGTTATGGCGGAGGGCCGGCCGGAATATTATGGAGATATCAACACCACCTTTGAGGACGGGGACCGGATGGTCTCCACCAACCCCTGGACGGCCTATCTGAAGATTGCCGAGGGCTGCTCCAACCGCTGTGCTTTCTGCGTTATCCCCCAGCTCCGGGGCAAATACCGCAGCCGCAGCATGGAGTCCATTCTGGCCGAGGCCCGGGCGCTGGCGGATGGCGGCGTTCAGGAGCTGATCCTGATCGCCCAGGATGTGACCCGGTACGGCAAGGAGCGGTATGGCCGCTATATGCTGCCGGAGCTGCTCACCGAGTTGTGTAAACTGGACTTCCACTGGATTCGGCTCCACTATCTCTACCCCGACGCCCTGACCGACGAGCTGATTGATGTCATGGCCCGGGAGGAGAAAATCGTCAACTATATCGATATCCCCATCCAGCACGTCAACGACGGCATCCTGACCGCCATGCACCGCCGGGGGGACAAGGCCCACATTACCAATCTGTTTCACAAGCTGCGCCAGCGTCTGCCCGGTGTGGTCATCCGTACCAGCTTGATCTGCGGTCTCCCCGGGGAGGGAGAGGCGGAGTTTGAAGAGCTCTGCCAGTTCCTCCGGGAGGAGAAGCTGGAGCGGGCCGGGGTATTCCAGTTCTCTCCGGAGGAGGGGACCGAGGCTGCTGCCATGCCCAACCAGGTGCCGGCGGAAACCGCCCAGCGCCGGGTGGAGCTGCTGGCTGATCTCCAGAGCCGAGTTATGGACGACTGGAACGACAGCCGCCTGGGCCAGGTGGCAGAGGTTCTCTGTGAGCGCTTTGACGAGGAGATGGGTTGCTGGGCCGGCCGGACCTATGCCGATTCCCCCGGCATTGACGGCACCGTCTACTTTACCGCTGCCGGCGAGGTGCCGCTGGGCACCTTCGTCCCCGTTCTGCTCACCGGCACCGAGGATGGGGAGTTGCTGGGAGAAATTGATGCCTGGGAGGATGAGCCATGAATACTGCCAATAAGATCACCCTGTTTCGTGTGGTTATGATTCCCGCCTTTGTCATTGTCTGCTACCTGGACTTTCCCGGTGCCCACTGGGCTGCCTTGGACCTCTTTGTACTGGCCAGTGTCAGCGATTTTGTAGACGGCTATATCGCTCGGAATTACAATCAGATCACCGATTTCGGCAAGTTTCTGGACCCCATCGCCGATAAGCTGCTGGTCACCTCCGCCATGCTCATCTTTGTGGAGCAGGGGAGAATGCCCGCCTGGGTGCTTCTGTGCGTCATCGCCCGGGAGTTCGCCGTCTCCGCCCTCCGGCTGGTGGCGGTGGACAACGGCCGGGTGATCGCCGCCGGCTGGTCGGGCAAGGTGAAGACCGCCTCCACTATGGTGGGCATCTGCGTCATGCTGATCTGGTCGGTTCCCACCCTGGATCTGCTGGTGAACATCGTCATCCTGGTGACCACCGTCTATTCCGGTATCGAGTACTTTATGAAGAATAAGGATGTGCTCAATCCGAATAAGTGAGTCTATCCAGGCGCTTCCACCCGGGGGCGCCTGGATTTTTGTGCTCCGCAGTGATTGACACATTCGGCAAGAAATGCTAATATAATAGCTGTATGAACAACAATCCGCCATGAAGGGGAAGAGTAAAATCTGACAGCCAGTCAGCGAGGACGGGTCACCGGATGAGAGCCTGTCTCTGGCTCAGGGTTTGAAGTGCGCCCCGGAGCGGGAGGGTAATGCCTCCGGTTTGGCCGCCGTTACCGGCTGACTGAGTGACAAAAAAGAGTGGAACCGCGGTGAATCATCGCCTCTTGCAGCAATGCAGGAGGCGTTTTTTGCTGTAGGTCTCTTTTGTCCGGATAGGGAGCGCAGTATTTCATGTTCCGTTTTCTCAATGAGACCCTGGAAGCCTATCAGGCCAGGGACCCCGCCGCCCGGAGCAAGCTGGAGATTCTTCTCCTTTACTCCGGTGTCCATGCAACCTTATATTATAAGCTGTCCCATTTTCTCCACACCCACCACTGCCGGTTTTTGGCCCGGTTTGTCTCTCAATGGGCCCGATTCTGGACCGGTATCGAGATCCATCCAGGCGCCACCATCGGCCGCCGTCTGGTCATTGACCATGGTATGGGTATCGTCATCGGCGAGACGGCGGAGATCGGCGACGATGTCCTGCTCTACCAGGGTGTGACCCTGGGCGGTACCGGTAAGGATCAGGGCAAGCGCCATCCCACCATCGGCAACAACGTACTCATCGGCTCCGGCGCCAAGGTGCTGGGTCCCTTTAAGGTGGGAGACGGCGCCCGGATTGCCGCCAACGCCGTGGTGCTCCGGGAGGTACCCCCTGATTCCACCGCTGTGGGCGTCCCGGCCCATGTGGTGAAAATTGCCGGAGAGCGGGTGGCTTACGCCAGCAATGTGGATCAGATCCACATCAAAGACCCTGTCAGCGAGACCATCCAGTCCCTGCTCTCCCGGGTGGAATTCCTGGAAGAGCAGCTGGACAAAATCTATGCGCAGCAAAGCGAAGAGCAGCAGCGTACACAGGAGGAACAGTAAATGGAAATTTTCAACTCTATGACCAGACGGAAAGAGGAATTTGTCCCCATTGAGCCGGGCAAGGTGAAGATGTATGCTTGCGGCCCTACCGTCTACAATTTGATCCATGTGGGCAATGCCCGCCCCATTATTTTGTTTGATGTGCTCCGCCGGTATCTGGAGTATCGGGGCTATGAGGTCACCTTTGTCCAGAACTTCACCGATGTGGACGACAAGATCATCAAGCGGGCCAATGAGGAGGGGATCACCTCTCAGGAGGTGGCGGAGAAGTATATTGCCGAGTACTTCAAAGACGCCACCGCCCTGGGTGTCCGCCCCGCCACCATCCACCCCAAGGCTACCGAGACCATGGAGGAGATCATCGATCTGGTCCAGACTCTGGTGGATAAGGGCTATGCTTATCCTGTTCCCAGCGGCGATGTGTACTACCGCACTCTCAAATTCAAGGGCTACGGTAAGCTTTCTCACCAGCCCATCGAGGACCTGCTCTCCGGCGCCCGGATTGATGTGAACGATGAAAAGGAAAACCCCCTGGACTTTGCCCTCTGGAAGGCCGCCAAGCCCGGCGAGCCCGCCTGGGACTCTCCCTGGGGCAAGGGCCGGCCCGGCTGGCACATCGAGTGCTCCGCCATGAACCGGAAGTATCTGGGGCCCACCATCGACATTCACTGCGGCGGCGAGGATCTCCAGTTCCCCCATCACGAGAACGAGATTGCTCAGTCTGAGGCGGCCAATGACGCCCCCTTTGTCCACTATTGGATGCACAATGGCTTCCTGAACATCGATAACAAGAAGATGTCCAAATCTCTGGGCAACTTCTTCACCGTGCGGGACGCCGCCGGCGTCTACGGCTATGAGCCCATCCGCCTGTTTATGCTCTCCGCCCACTACCGCACCCCGCTGAACTACTCCGCCGAGTCCCTCCAGCAGGCCCAGGCTGCGCTGGACCGTCTCTATTCCGCCAAAGAGAATTTGGCTTTCCTGGAAAAGAACGGTGCGGAGGGCGAGATCACTGCGGCGGAGCAGGCAGTTCTGGATCAGGCGGACGACTTCCGCAGCCGCTTTGATGCCGCTATGGACGACGATTTCAACACTGCCGATGCCATCTCTGTGCTCTTTGAACTGGTCCGCGCAGCCAACAAGGCGGTGGGCCCGGATCAGAAGCCCAGCAAGGCGGGAGCCAAAGCATTGACTGATTTGGTGTCAGAATTTACAAATGTGCTTGGCTTGTTGTATGACAAGTCTGAGGAGAGCTTGGACAGTAAAGTGGAAGAATTGATCGCTCAGCGCCAGGAAGCAAGAAAGGCAAGAAACTGGGCCGAAGCGGATCGGATTCGGGATGAGCTGAAAGCCATGGGAATTGTACTAATGGACACAAAACAGGGCGTTCAGTGGAAAAAAGAGTAATTTTCGAGACGAAAATTCCAGATTGTGAAGAAATAAACAGGGGATGGGGGCAGAAAAAGCACTCATCCCCTGTTTTTTTCAATCAAAAGGAAAAAGGAAATTTAATGTTTGAAAAATGCGGAGAAGTGGTTGACATTGGTAAAAGGTTTCATTATAATACAAGACAAGTGAACGGGTGGCGTGTTGTGTGTGATATATGGCATGCCGGAGTCACTAATGTAGATGAGTTCAGGAACGGCGTTTGGTGATTCGTGTACATTTTGTGCGAGGGCCCGATTTGAGTTGAATCTGTCTGTTAGAGGAGAATTGATTATTATGCTGCCTGAAAACGAAAAGAAGATCTATGAACTCCTGGGCGACACGGCACTGGCTGATCAGGTTATGGCCATCATCCAGGAGGATTCGGCGCAGCGCCGGGCTGCTCTGGTTCAGCGGCAGAGCGAAGGTTTGCAAAATGCTCGGGAGCGGGGCGTCCGTCTGGGCCGTCCGCCTGCGAAGCGCCCCAGAAAGTTTGCCAGCATCTATGCCATGTTCTGTGAGGAGAAGATTAGTGCCCGGGCCGCGTCTCAGATGCTGAATGTCTCCCCCGGCACCTTTAAGCGCTGGGTTCTTGAGGAACGGGAGAACGAGAAAAACGGTGAGAAGACCGAGGAATAATTGCTGCCATAGCTCTTGTGCTTGCTACGCCCTGATCTGAACGGTCAGGGCTTTTCTTCTGAGCAAAAATCAGGTATACTGCAAAAAGCAAGGAGTTGGAGGCGATTATATGGGCATTGAGCTGACATCTCTGGATCAGCAGGAGATTCTGCGCTATCTTGGCTGCCGAGAAATGGAACCGCCGGAGGAGCTGCGCCGGGAGGTGTCGCGCTGCAGTCGGATGCTGTTGGACGTTGTGCGGCCCAAGACCGTCTGGCGTCTTCTGGATTTGGAGGGCACCCATCTGACCGGAACGGCAGTCAACCTGCTGGGGGAGGACATCCAGCGCCATTTGTCGGAGTGCAGCCAGGTCATTCTGATGGCGGCTACTCTGGGTCCAGAGACAGAACAGCTCCTGTTGCGCGTTCAGGTGCGGGATATGGCTCAGGCCCTGATCCTGGACAGCTGTGCCTCCGCCGCTGTAGAGGCCGTCTGCGACCAATTGGAGTCGGAACTGCGTCAACGGTTCCTGGAAGCGGGTCGCTATCTGACTGACCGTTTCAGCCCCGGATATGGAGATTTTCCTATCGAGCAGCAGCCGGATCTCTGCGG
The DNA here is from genome assembly GCA_051866795.1 of Candidatus Onthomonas sp. Taxonomy (GTDB): domain Bacteria; phylum Bacillota; class Clostridia; order Oscillospirales; family Oscillospiraceae; genus Onthomonas. The sequence goes on from JBJDXT010000142.1 coordinate 8,112, forward strand.
TCTGCTGGATACCCAGCGCCGGATCGGTCTGACCCTCTCGGCCAGCGGCATCCTGATTCCCCGGAAGTCGGTGACGGCGGTGCTGGGGGTGGCGGACAGCCCTCGCCACCAGAGGAGTCATGGCTGTCAGGGCTGTGCCATGTATGAACACTGTGAGATGAGAAAGGGAGGTAACCCCTGTGGAGGATAGAGAGATGCTGAAACCGTTTCAGTTTTTGGACGGAGCCATGGGCACTGAGCTGCTGGCGGCCGGTCTGCCTCTGGGCCAACGGCCGGAGATCCTGTGCTTTACCGCGCCGGAGGTGGTGGGGGACGTTCATCGCCGGTATCTTCAGGCGGGCAGTGATGTGATTTACGCCAATACCTTTGGAGCCAACGCCCACAAGCTGGCAGGTACCGGCTATACCGTAGCGCAGGTGGTCACCCGGGCGGTGCAGGTGGCCAGGCAGGCGGCAGAGGGGACCGGGGCGCTGGTGGCCCTGGATGTGGGACCCATTGGTGAGCTGCTGGAGCCGCTGGGCACATTGTCCTTCGAGCAGGCCTATGACCTCTTTCGGGAGATGGTGGAGGCGGGAGCCGAAGCGGGGGCCGACCTGGTGGTCTTTGAGACGATGACCGATCTGGGGGAGGTCCGGGCGGCTGTGCTGGCTGCCCAGGAGTGCTGCGACCTGCCCATCTATGTGACCATGACCTTTGAGGAGAACCGCCGCACCTTTACCGGCTGCACGATCCCGGCCATGGCCATCACACTGGAAGGCCTGGGCGTGGATGCCATCGGCATCAACTGCTCTCTAGGGCCAAAGGAGATTCTGCCCCTGGCGGAGGAGCTGATGGAGTGGACCGATCTGCCCGTCATCGTCAAGCCCAATGCCGGCCTGCCTGACCCGGTGACCAACGAGTACAAGATTACGCCGGAGGAGTTTGCCGGGGAGATGGAAGCCTTTGTCGAGTTGGGTGTAACCATTCTGGGTGGCTGCTGCGGTACCCGGCCGGACTTTATCCAGGCGCTCACCCGGCGTCTGGCGGGCAAAACGCCGGGGCAGCGGAAGCCCAAATCCCGGCATGGCGTCTGCTGTGCCTCCCGGGTAGCGGAGCTGAACGGCGTCCGGGTCATCGGCGAGCGCATCAACCCCACCGGCAAAAAGCGGTTCCAGCAGGCGCTGCGGGAGCATGACCTGAACTATATCCTGGAACGGGGCATCGAGCAACAGGAGGCGGGGGCGGATATTCTGGACGTCAACGTAGGCCTTCCCGGCCTGGACGAAGCGGCCATGATGACCGACGTGGTCAAGGCCCTTCAGGGGGTAGTGCCTCTGCCCCTGCAAATCGACTCCTCCGATCCCAAAGCGATTGAGGCGGGCCTGCGCCATTTCGCGGGCAAGGCCATTGTCAACTCGGTCAACGGCAAGCGGGAGGTGCTGGATACCGTCCTGCCCATCGTCAAGCGGTACGGCGCCGCTGTGGTGGGCCTTGCCATGGACGAGGAGGGCATCCCCCAGACGGCGGAGAAGCGGTTTGAGATCGCCCAACGGATTCTGGATGCCGCCCTGGCCCACGGCATTCCCCGGGAGGACGTCTATATCGACTGCCTCACCCTCACCGTCTCCGCCCAGCAGGATCAGGCCCGGGAGACGCTGAAGGCGGTGCGGATGGTGAAGGAGGAGCTGGGGCTGCACAATGTGCTGGGCGTCTCCAATATCTCCTTCGGGCTGCCCGACCGGCTGCGGATTACGGAGAATTTCCTTGTACAGGCCATGGAGTGCGGTCTGGACCTGCCTATTGTCAACCCCAACCAGCGGCAGATTATGGACGCGGTTGCCACCTACAAGGTCCTCTCCGGTGAGGACCGGGACGCCGCAGCCTATATCGACCGCTTCGCCAATGCCGCGCCTGCTCCGGCGGCTTCCGGTTTGGCTCCCCAGATGGACATTGAAACCGCCATCGCCAAGGGCCTGAAAGAGGAGTGCCGCCGTCTGACAGTGGAGCTGCTGAAAACAAAAACAGAGCTGGAGATCATCAACGGGCTGCTAATCCCCGCCCTGGACAAGGTAGGAGAGCGGTATGAGCGGCAGGAGATCTTCCTGCCCCAGCTCATTCAGTCGGCCAACGCCTCCTGTGAGGCATTTGAGGTCATCAAGCAGTCCATCCTCACCCGGGGCGGAGAGTCGGTCTCCAAGGGTAAGATCATCGTGGCCACGGTGGAGGGGGACATCCACGACATCGGCAAGAACATCGTCAAGGTGATTCTGGAAAACTACGGCTATCAGGTCATTGATCTGGGCCGGGATGTGCCGGTACAGAAGGTGGTGGATGAGGCCATCCGGCAGGACGTCCATCTCATCGGCCTCTCCGCCCTGATGACCACGACAGTGAAGAGTATGGCCAGGACAATCCAGGCTCTGCACCAGTCCGGCCATCCCTGCAAGATCTGGGTAGGCGGCGCTGTGCTGACTCCGGAATACGCCCAGGAGATCGGCGCGGACTTTTATGCCAGGGACGCCAAGGAGAGCGTGGACATCGCCAAGCGGGTTCTGGGATGATGACAGAAGGGGAGAGAACGCATGAAACTCTATGTGACCAGACACGGCGAGACGGTGATCAATGCCCAGCATAAGGTCAGCGGCAGGGGAGACGTACCCCTGACCGACCGGGGCAGAGCGCAGGCGCAGATGCTGGCCCAAAAGGCGGCAGCCGAGCCGGTTGATCTGATTCTGGCCTCTCCACTCCAACGGGCCTGGGAGACTGCCCAGGCGGTGGCCCGGGTCAAAAAGGTGCCGCTGCTGGCAGAGCCTCGTCTGATGGAGCTGGACTACGGCAGTTACGACATGGTGGATATTGACGACCCCGGCTTTCAGGCGGTACGGCGCACCTTCACCCGGCGCATGGGCGGAGGAGAGTCTGTTTTGCAGGCGGCGGCCCGGATCTACCCTCTGCTGGACGAGCTGCATGAGCACTATAAGGGTCAAAATCTGCTTCTCGTCTGCCACGGCACCGTCTGCCGGGTGATCCACTCCTATTTTCACGACCTGACCGCCCAGGAATTCTGGGACAGTATTCCGGACAACTGTGAGCTCCGGTGCTACGAGTGGTGAGAGGGTATATGAACGGAAAGCTGGATTACCTTCTTCCCGGCAGCACCCTGGAGGAGATCCGGGGCAAATGGGACGGTGTCCGTTATTATGCGGTCATAGGCGGGTATCGGGGCTATGATCTGATTCTGGAGCCGGGCACGGGTACACAGGGAAAGCGCTCCGGACTGCTCCATGTGGTCATCAACACGTCGATTGCCGGTCAGGCCCAACAGGAGAGTCTGAACCGATTTCTGATCCAGCTCTCTCAGGGGCGGAAGGACGTTGCTCTGGCCAAGACGGAGAATCATTCGGTCCAACTGGACCTCCGGGCGGCGCTGAACCGGAAGAAGATTGAGACAGTGATCAATCCTGTGGTGGATCAGGTGGTGCGTTATCTGGAGCAGCAGCAGATTTCCGCCGGGTGTCAGGGCTGTGGCAAAGCGGTCCCGCTGGACTGCTATGCCGTCAACGGCTTCGGCTATTATCTCTGCCCTGACTGCGCAGCCCAGCTGGAGCAGGAGCTGAGAGAGGCCCAGGCGGCGGCCAGGGAACAGCGCAGCTGTCTGCTGCCCGGCCTGGTGGGGGCGCTTTTGGGCGGCCTTATCGGTGTGGCGGTCTGGTTCGGCCTCTATCAGCTGGGCTATATCGCAGCCCTGGGCGGTCTGACCATCGCGGCAGCCGCCTGCAAGGGCTATGAGCTTCTGGGAAAGGGCATGGACTGGAAGGGCGTTGCGGTCTGCTGTATCTGCGTCCTCCTGCTGACCGGTCTGACCAATCACCTCTGCTGGATCTTTCTGACCTATCGGGAGCTGAGTGACCTGGGCTGGACCTTCTCTGACGCGAATACCTATTTCTGGGATGTGCTGGCTGCGTGCGATCTCACCGGCGCCTATCTGGGTGAGCTGGCCATCGGCTGTCTTTTTGCCTTCCTCGGCTCCTTTGGCGTCCTGGGCCAGAGCCTGCGCCGGGCCAGCGGCAGCTATTTCTTCCGGAAATATGAAAGGACCAGTCGCACTGAGGAATAAGCGATGAGAGGAGCGTATCCCAATGGAGCAGTACAGACGCAGAGAAAACAGTACCCGGTCGGCCTTTCTGATCATCGACATGGAAAACGGATTTGTCTCGCCGGAGTCAGCCCACTGCATCCGCATGGCGGCAGCCACCGTCCCCACCCTGATCCGGGCGGCAGAGGCGGCCCGGGAGAAGGGGATTCCGGTCTTTTTCGTCAAGCGGATCTACCGGGGAGACGGCTCTGACGTGGAGCTGACCCGCTATGCCGGCTGGAAGGAGGGCGGACGGGCCATGACCCCCGCCTCCGCAGGCAGCCGCAGCGCCCAGGCTCCGGAGGGGCTGGAGCCTCAGCCGGGAGACTATACCATCATCAAGCCCCGCTGGAGCGCCTTTTTCCACACCGAGCTGGATCTGATCCTCCGGCGGCTGGACGTCCGCACGGTCATCCTCACCGGGACAACAACGCCCAACTGCATCCGCACCACCGCCTATGACGCCAATTCCCTGGACTACAACGTGGTGGTGCTGGAGGACTGCTGTTCCTCCCAGACCCCGGAGATTCAGCGGGCCAATCTCGACGACCTGCGCCGCATGGGGGCGGTCATCCTCTCTGCCGCCCAGTTTGAGGAGTATGACGAGCACACGGTACCCGATCTGGCCCGGTCCATCCGGGAAGAGCTGCCGGAAAACGGCGTCCCGGAGCCAATCGGCCAATATGACGGCTGGACCGGCTGGCCTGACCGGTGGTAAAGAGAATTGGAAATGAAAAAGTCCGAAGTCTTGCGGCTTCGGACTTTTTGCGTGTATGAAAGTTCAGGCGTTGACCGATTTTTCCGGCGGGAAGATGATCTTGTTGACCACAAAGAAGATCACCATGGACACGCCGCCGTTGAGCACCGTGGTGCCGATGTTGTAGATGAAGTCCGGGACAAACAGTCCGGCCACTGCCACCCAGATGCAGTTGATGGAGTTGACGATGCAAGTGATGATGCAGAACGCCACCACATACCAGGTGATCTGCTTGGCCAGGGCCTTGCCCGTTTCCTTGTTCTGGAAAACCACGATCTTCTGAATAGGGAAGTTGACGACTTCACCGATGACCATGGCCACCATGTAAGCGCAGAAGTAGGCCAGGCCGCCGTGGGCCTGATCATAGCCCAGGATGTTCCATTCAAAGGTCTCTCCAAACAGGGTCAGGGGAATGCCCGGCCAGCCGAAGGAGGTATCGCCCAGACCGGCGAAGGCGTAGGGCAGAAACTGCAGCATCAGGTACTTGAACACGGTAATCAGATTGCAGACGATGACAAACAGCCCGCCCTCCCGGATCCACTGGGCTGCCTTGGGGTAGCGGGCGGCGAATCTGCTCCAGCCCTTTTTTTCTGAATTCATTGATAGCTCCTTTTTTGTCAAGGCCCCCTTCCGAGAAAGGGGGCCTTGTGAGGGAGGAAAACAGCCGGAGGGAAGGACTCAGGCGACCTGCTCCTTCTTCCTCTGCTTGTTCCAGCGGAGGATGACATAGGCCTCAATCGCCACGAGAATGACGCCGACAACTACGTCCACCGTGTAGATAACCTTCACCCAGCCAGGCGTGGAGAAGTTCCGGTCGTCCATGGCGTTGGAGTTGGCCAGGCTGTAGAGAATGTTGTGGGTAGCGTTGCGTAGAGCGACAACCGTGCCGGCACTCTTGGTGTCGCTGGCATAGGCCTTGGGATCGCCCTGAGAGGACAGCATCTTGTCGCCGCCCACGCGGATGGCGGAGTCAGCGATCATGTAGCCGTCAGTGGTGCCGTTGAACCAGTCGGAGACGGTAGAGCCCTGGAAGCCCCATTCGCCCCGGAGGACGTTCTGCAGCAGCTGCTCGTTGGCGCCGGCCCAGACGTTGCCGATGTAGTTGAAGGAGGTCATGGCGTTGTCAGCGCCGCCCACCTTGACAGACAGCTCGAAGGGCTTCAGATAGACCTCGCGCATGGCCTGCTCGTTGGTCCAGGTGCAGAGCATGTTGCAGCGGTTGATCTCGGAGTCGTTGAGGGCGAAGTGCTTGATGTAGCACTGGATGCCGAACTCCTTGGCGCCGGCCACCTCGCTGGCACCCATCCAGCCGGCCAGCACGCCGTCCTCGGAGTAGTACTCGAAGTTACGGCCGGAGAAGGGGGTGCGATGGATGTTCATGGCGGGGCCGTACCAGCCCACCACGTTCATATCGTCGCACTGCTGGCCCATGGACAGACCTCTCTGATAGGCCAGATCCTTGCTCCAGGTGGCGGCAATCATGGTGGCGGCGGGATAGGCGGTGCCGGACTGGCCGGTGTAGTTGTTCTTGATGGCGGCGGGGCCGTCGCACTCGATGGTGGCAGGCAGGCCAATGGACTCAATCTTGGCGTTGGCGTAGCCGCCGGTGGCCACCAGGCTGTTCATCTCTTCCACAGTGACCTGATCCAGCAGCTTCTCCCACTGGGGATCGTCGTAGTCCAGACCGATCATGTCGCGGATGGTCAGGCCGTTGTTGGCGCCGGTGGTGGGCATCGCGGCGTTGGGATCGTCCACAGAGGTGGGATCATAGCTGTTCTGGCAGTACAGGGAGGCCTTCAGCTCCTCGCTCATGGAGAAGTCGGAGGGGCCGGCAGTGGCCTCGTCATAGTTGGCAAAGTGGTCGGCGCGGCTGAGATAGGTCACATCGCCCAGGGCATAGTCGAACTGGTTGGTGGCGGCGACGCTGTCAGAAGCGCGGGCACCGGCGTTGTCCTCGTTGTAGATGACATCGCTGTCCACGGTGATAGTGCGGCTGTCGATGACGTTGTGGGAGTCGGAGCGGATGCTGACCTCATAGTCGCCAGCCTCCAGCACATAGGCGCCGCCTGCGGCCTTGATGCCGCTGCAGTCGTAGGAGGCCATGTCCTCCTTTGCGAATGAGACGGTGATCTCGGTGCTCTCGCCGGGCTGGAGCAGGCCGGTCTTGGCGAAGTTGACCAGGTTGACGGAGGACTTCTCAATGCCGCCGTTGGTGTAGGGAGGCGTGAAATAGACCTCGACCACGTCCTTGCCGGCCACAGCGCCGGTGTTGGTCACGTTGACGGTCAGGGTGATGGTGGTGCCGTCATCGGTCATGCCGGTGATGGACTGGTCAAAGGTGGTGTAGCTCAGGCCGTAGCCGAAGGGGAACTGGACGGTGGCGTCATAGTCCAGGAAACCCTCCTCAGCGGCGGTCTCGTAGAACTTGTAGCCCACATAGATGCTCTCCACATAGTCGTTGAAGGAGGCATACACCCAGCCGGCGGTCTCCGTGGCCACCAGAGGATTGGAGCCGTCATACTTGAAGCTGCCCACCCAGTTGAAGGCGGGGATGGCGGTCAGGTCGTACACATAGGTGTCCACCAGACGGCCGGAGGGGTTCACATCGCCCTTGAGCACCCGGCCCAGGGACTCAAAACCGGTCTGACCGGGGCCGGCCAGCCACACGGCGCTGTTAATGGAGTCATACTGGTCCAGCCAGCCCAGCTCCATAGCGCTGGCGGAGTTGACCACTACGATGACGTTGTCAAACTCGCTGGTGACCCGCTCGACCATGGCGATCTCACGGTTGGACAGCTCCAGATAGGTCTTGGAGGGGTCAATGTCATCGGGATTGGTGGAGTAGACCACGCCGGAGTAGCCGGACCAGCCGCCGGTGAACTCGAAGGTGTTCTCGTCGGTGAGGCTGGTGGGGAGATCGGCGTTCTCGCCGCCGGTCCGGGCAATGACGACGACCGCGGTGTCGGAGAAAGCCTTGGCGTTCTCGAAGATGCCGGCGGCGTCATACTCCTCCAGGGTGGGCTCAGGAACCGTCCAGTCCTGGCCGCCCATGCCCACGTAGGGACGGGCATCCTGATAGGCGGTATAGAAGTCAGAGATGGTGGTGTTCAGCTCAAAACCGGCGTCCTCCAGACCCTGCAGCAGGGTGACGCAGGTGCTCTCATCCACGGAACCGGAGCCGGTGCCGCCGTAGATGGGGTTGGTGGAGGACCAGCCGAACACGTTCAGCTTGGAGACGCCGGACAGAGGCAGGGCGTTGTCCTCGTTCTTCAGCAGGACGATGCCCTCGTCGGCAATATCCTGCACCAGCTGCTCGGAGGCGGCGATGGTCTCGTCAGAGAGCAGATAGGTGTCGCCGAAGGCGTTGTTGATCAGGCCGTACTCCGGGCCCAGGCAGATCAGGTTGACCACCACGGCGATGGCCAGAATAGCCGCAGCCAGAGCCTGGCCCCGGATCATGCCCTTCAGAGAGGCCTTGAGCTTGAAAACAGCGATGCTGATCACAATGGCGGCCACCAGAATGACGCCCAGCACGATCAGATAGCTGGACAGAGTCTGGACAGTGGCCAGAATATCGCCTGCGGTCAAAACCACAGAGCGGCTGGCCAGATAGCTCTGGATGCCAAAGACGGCTGCCGCGATGATCGCCACGAGGACGACCACGATAATCAGCGGCTTGAGCCACTTTTTGTTTTTCATAATTTCCTCCTTTGCCTTTTGTCAACTCACTTCAAATGCGATAAAGTCCACGGCGCCCTCTCCCCGGAACCGGAAATACAGGGCCTGCCTGCCCGGCGCGATCCGGAGCGGTGCGTCCGCCTTCTGGACGCGGCCCTCCGGCTTGACCGGAATGCAGGCGCACAGCCGCCCGAAATCCGGCGTATCGGACACCTCTACGGTGCCCTCGCCGCTGCCACGGACCTCCACGGCAATCCGGACTGCCTCGCCCATCTGGAAGTACTTAAAGCCGGCCACAGCGCCGTCTCTCATGTTGGCGATGTACTGGTCTCCGCTCTCCTCCCGGTCCTTGCCGGACTGGGTGAAGTAGGGATGGGCGGCCAGCTCTTTGCGGGGATTCTTACCGTCGTACCGGCCCACGCCGTCCTTTGACCACAGGTTGCAGGCGATCCGCGCCTCATACCGGCCGATGCCCTTGAGGGGGCCGCCGTTGAGACCGCAGCTGGTCACCTCCGCCTGCCGGAAGGAGCCGTCCGGGTTCCGTTCCAGCTTTTCGGCACAGGCCTGCCGGGAGTAGGAGTGCCGGTTGGTCTGCCGGTGGTAGAAGATGTACCAGTCCTCTCCCAGGTTCAGCATGCCGCCGTGGGTGTTGCCCAGGTAGTTGAGACCGTCCTTCTCTTCCGTCCGCCCGTCCAGGAACAGGTCTCCCTGGCTAACCAGAGTTCCGCCGTAGGCAAAGCCGCCGTCGGGCCGGTCGCTGACTGCGTAGCACAGCTCATGGTTGTGCCGGGAGGAGTAGACGAAGAGATACCGGTCTCCGTCCTTCCGAATGGAGCTGGCCTCAAAAAACTCGTGGTTGGGGAAGGAGCCGGGCCCCTCCTTGGGGAAGAGCAGCTTGGGCTCCGCCTTGATGGTCACCATGTCCTGTTCCAGCTCCACCACCACGCCGCCGTCGTTGCGCAGCGGTCTGCCGCCGGTGACAATCGCCGGAGTGGGGATATAGAAGCCGGAATAGAGCCAGATCCGTCCGTCATCATCCGCCAGCACACCGGGGTCAAAGGGGAACTGATCTCCCTTCCGCCGTCCCCAGACGGTGCCGTCCGGATAGTGGACATGGCCCAGGAACTGGTACTGACCAGCCGGCGTATCACAGACGGCGACCCCCATGATGCCCATAAAGTCGAAGGCATAGTAGAGGTAGTACCGCCCATCCGGCCCCTGACAGACGTCCGGGGCGAAGAGCAGCCGGAGTCCCAGCTTGTTCTTGGGGTCCTGATTTTTGCGGAAGATGACCCCCTCCAACCGCCAGTCGGACAGATCCTCCACCGGCGCCGACCAGCAGACGTAGTCGTTGACGCAGAAGATGGGGGCGTTGAACCGGTCATGGGAGCCATAGACGTACACGCGGTCCCCAAAGACATGGGGCTCGCCGTCCGGGATGTACTCCCAGGAGGGGAGATAAGGGTTCAAGGCTTGCTGTTTCATTTGTTTCACCTCCTGTCTCACGCATGATGCGCTTTGGATGAATTGAGTATAGCATCGGGAAAATTTTTTTGGGCAGTTTTGGCATAACCTGTCTCCACAGTGACATAAGTTGTATTCTGCATGATTTCCTCCTGAATAAAGTGTTTTGAATGGTGCAAAATGACAAAACAGAGCGGCAGGCCGGTGGGCTTGCCGCTCTGTGAGTTGCTGAGAGGTATGCTGCTTCTCAATGGGGAAGGGGAATCAGCACCCGCAGGTGGAACCAGCCGTCCTCCACCTGCACAGAGACCGAGCCGCCGTACTTTTCCGAGACATATCGGATGCTCTTGATGCCATAGCCGTGGTAGTCCTTGTCCCCTTTGGTGGTCTGATACTCTCCCTCCACCAGCTTCAGGTGAGATTCACAGTAGTTCTCCACCCGGATCATGAGAAAGTCATTCTGACTGAACACCGCCACACGGATCAGACGCTTTTGCTGATCGTCCAGCTTTTCCACGCTCTCAATGGCATTGTCCAGGGCGTTGCCGAAGATGCTGCAGATGTCCATGACCTCCATAAAGTCCAGCTGGGCACCGTCGGCCACCACCGTCATGGTGATCCCGTGCTGACTGCAATAGAGCTGCTTGCCGGAGAGAATGGTATCCAGCACCGAGTTTCCGGTCTGATGGGCAGTGCCCAGGCTCTGCATCCCCGACTCCAGTTGGGTCAGGTACTCCTCCCGACGGGCGGCGTCCGGCTCCATGCGGATGATGCCGATCTGGTGCTTCAGGTCGTGGTATTTCCGGTTGATGATCTCCATGTTTTCCCGGCTCTGGCGGTACTGCTCATATTGCCGCTGGAGCAGACCGTTGATGGCGTCTACCTCTTTCCGGGCCTGCAGCTCCTGCCACCGGTCCTGAAGGCCGATAAGCATAATCAGCCCGGCCAGATCCACCAGGGTACGGATATAGAAGATCTCCATGCTCATCCGGCCGCTGAAGGGGGTGTCGCTGCTGACATAGCTGATGTTGCTGATGAGAAAGGCACCCACGGCGACGGTGGCGGCAGATAACATCTCACGCTTGGTCACCTGAAGCGTCTGAAGCTTCTCCGCCTGCCGATACTCCATCCGGAAGAAGATGGCAAAGGGGCCACCGTAAAACAGCAGCAGGAAAAGGGCCTGAAACAGATAGCTGTCCGCCACGTTCTGGGAGAAGAAGGAGTAGAGCTGCCAGTCCAGCGAGGCGATGAATTCAGCGAAGATAAAGGCGATAGCCCAGTAAAAGCCGGCGTCCGCTGGAGGAATCCGGCAGCAAAGCAGCAGCATGGCGTACATGACGGCCAGCGCCACCGCCATGCAGGGGATCCAGACGGCCACGGGCACAATGCCGATGATATACTGGATAACGCACAGCAATACAAAAAAAGCCCCCATCAGTCCGGCGGTTATTCCCTTGCTGTGCCGCTGGGGAAGGATGAGCACAAAGCCCACACAGGCCAGCCACTCCGCCAGAGCGGTGTAGAATTTGGGGATATCCTGAATGACGCCCATGCTCATTCCCCTCCAACATAGGCGGCAAGAGCCTCCATAAAGCTCTTGCGCTTGGGACGGCTGATCTGCAGCACCTCTCCGGCGACGGTGACCAGGTTCTGATCCACCTTCTCCACCCGGGCCAGATTGACCAGATAGCAGTTGTTGCAGCGGGAGAAGTGCCGCCCATCCAGCTTCTGCTCCAGACTTTTCAGCGAGTTGCGCTCCAGATAGCTCCCCTCGTCGGTGTGATAGATCACATTGTGGCCCTGACTTTCCAGATAGCTGATCTTGGACACATCCAGCCGCAGCATCCGGCTCTCCTGCACCAGATGGAGGAAAAAGGCGGAGTTCTCCCGCACCTTTTTCACCGCCTTTTGCAGCACCTGGGAAAAGGCGAAGTACTGGATGGGCTTGAGCACATAGTCCAGCGCCTCCACCTTATAGCCCTGGAGGGCGAACTGGGCCAGATTGGTGATAAAGATGATGATCACCGTCTTGTCCTGAGCACGAATCCGCTGGGCAGTCTGCATCCCGTCCAGATGATCCATCTGGATGTCCATGAAGATGATGTCATAGGAGCTGCTGTAGTGCTCCGCAATCTCCAGCCCGTCGGAGAACTCGGTCACATTCAGCACCTCGCCGGATTCCCGCTCATAGCGCTGGAGATACTCCCTCAGCTGCCGGCGATAGGTGCTGTCGTCCTCCACAACTGCAATCCGGGTCATTGTTTCCACCCCTTTTCTCATAAGTGGGGAAGTTTTATGCTTGTCCTTTATCATACCGCATTTTCCGCATTTCGTAAAGTGCGGGTTTTCCAAACGGGCGGAAACAGACAGAAAACCCGCCGCAGAATCAGCTCTGCGGCGGGTTTGAGTCCCAGAAATCAGAAGCCAAAGACGAGCGGCTTACGCCTCAAGCTCCCGGTAGTCGAGAAAGTCAAAATCTGCGTAACAGCCGTCTCCGGCCATATCCTGGCAGGCGACGCCCACAAAAGCGCCGGTAAACATACAGTGGCCCTTCTCCTGGAAATAGTCGTCGGAGAGAATGGTGGCGTCCAGCACGGGGCCCAGCTGTTCAAAGTGAGTTCCGTCCAGAGAGTAGGAGAACCAGGCCTTTTCGCAGTCCACATTCAGCTTCAGCCAGACAGCGCCCGCCCCAGGGATTTGAATGCCTGCGCCGATGGGCATGGAGCCAACCTTGTAATCACAGGCCATCAGGCTGACAACGCGGCCCAACAGCTCGTCCCGGGTCACATAGGCGTAGTAATAGCACTGAGTATTATAATAATAGGTCAGGCCTGCCATGTGCTGATAATGCCGGGGATCAAATTCCAGCTTGGTGTTCACTTCACACACAAAGCTCTGCTGCCGGTGGGCCAGCAGGGACTGACGGAACTTGGAGCTGGGGCACTCTGCGCCGTACAGCCGCAGCCAGCCGGGACGCTGGGTCAGAGAAGCCCGCTCGCCCAGAGGGGCCCGCAGGCTCTGGAGATGGATGCTCCAGGATTCGCCGTCAAAGTCTTCGTGCATGTCGTTGCTGTTCTGAACGCCCTCCACATCGGGGATCTCCACCGTCAGGGCAGGCCGGTTGGTGCCGTCGGCGGCCCGCAGCCAGCCGTCCACCCAGATGACCTCCTGCAGGGAGGCCTCCCGGCCCAGAATGCAGCGCCTGTGCTCTCCCAGGGGCCGGCCGCAGAGATGGGCGATGTACCATCTGCCGTTGGCTGCCTGAATCAGGCTGCCGTGTCCTGCCTTCTGAAGGCCGTAGCCAGCCAGATGGCGGGTGGTCAAGGTGTGCAGCATGGGATCCGTCTCATAGGGACCGGTGATGGAGCGGCTGCGGGCCAGCGTGACGGCGTGGCCATAGCCCGTCTCACCCTCGGCGGTCATCAGATAGTAGTAGCCGTCGTGCCAGTACAGATGCGGTCCTTCCACGCCGCCGCTGGAGGTACCACGGAAGATGTTGACCCGCTCGCCCACTAGCTTGCCCTCAGCCTCGGAATACTCCTGCAAAACAATGCCGCCAAAGCCGGTCTGATAGGTACGGTAGTCGTCCAGCATATTGACCAGGTACTTTTTGCCGCTGGGATCGTGGAAGAGGGAGGGGTCAAAGCCGCTGGCGTTGAGATAGATCGGATCGGACCAGGGCCCACGGACATCTTTGGCGGTGACCAGATAGTTGGGGGTATCCTTGAACATACCCAGAAAGGAGTGGACATTGGTGAAGATCAGATAGAAGGTGCCGTTATCATAGCTCAGGCAGGGGGCCCAGACGCCGCAGGAGTCGTCCACGCCCAGCATATTGAACTGGCTCTCCCGGTCCAGGGGGTGGGCGATCAGCTCCCAGTGTACCAGATCCTTGGAGTGGTGGATCTGGACGCCGGGGAACCACTCGAAGGTGGAGGTGGCGATGTAATAGTCGTCACCCACCCGCAGAATGGAGGGGTCAGGATTGAAGCCCCGCAGAATCGGGTTGTGAATGGTTGCCATAGCAGCTTTCTCCTTTACGCTTTACTTAAACTCTCTCAGATAGCTCTCGTACAGGTCGTTCATATGGGCCTGCATCTCCGCCTGGGCCCGTTGGGCGTCTCCGGCGGAAAAGGCCTCCAGAATCCGTCCGTGATAATACAGCCCCGCCTTGCTGCCCCGGGCCAACACCACCCGGTCAAAGGAGCTCTTCATCACTTCCTGAACGATATGATACATCTCAATGAGGATGGAATTGCCGGTGAGCCTGGCCATCTCCAGATGGAACCGGTAGTCGCAGTCGGCAAACTGCCTCAGGTCTGCGCTGCTGTCCACCATCTCCCGGTAGAGCCCGGAGAGAGCTTCCACCGCCTCCGGCCCCGCCTGACGGCAGGCCTCGCCGCAGACCGGGCCTTCGATCATCCGGCGGAACTGCAAAATTTCTCCCAGACTGTTGTCGGTGAGAAAGGCGGCGGGCACCAGAGGCTGGAGCATGGCCTTGGCTTCCGGCTGGCAGACATAGGAGCCGTCCCCCAGACGGGTCTCGATGAGGCCCAGGGCGGCCAGCTTTTGCAGGGCGTTTCGCACCGTCACCCGGCTGACCCCGAACTGCTCCGCCAGCTCGTTTTCCGAGGGAATCCGGTTTCCCGGCTTCCAATCGCCGTTGACGATCTGATCCTGCATCTGCTGGTAGACCTGATCGCTGATGCGGGCCTTGGAAATCTTCTGAATCGCCATCGGAACAGCTCCTTTTCTTTCAAGTGATCAGAAACCGGCCTTTGCCAGAATGCCGCGGATTTTCTCCCGATCCCCGTCGGTCACCTGGGGGAAGGGGAAGGAGGAGGACGCATTGGAGATGATTCCCCGCTCCTCCATGGCGGCCTTGATGTAGGGCACAAAGGGCCTGCCCACCTGATAAATCTCCATAAGCAGGTCAATCTTCCGCTGGGCTGCCTGCGCGGCGGACAGATCCGTCCGGCGGAGGGCTTCCGCCCAGCCGTGGGTGAGCTCAGGCACCAGATTGGAAAGCCCCGCAATGCAGCCGTCACCCCCGGAGAGGACGTTGTGGGCGAAGTTGTCGTCAAAGCCGGAGTAGATCTCGAAGTCCGGGCGTACCGGCTTGATCCGCTTGATCAGCTCCCGGGTGTGGTCCATGCCGGCCTGGGTGTCCTTGTACCCCTTTATATTAGCGTATTTCTCCACCAGATGCAAGGTCACCTGAGGGGTGACGTCGTAGCCGGTCCGGTCAGGGAAGTTGTACAGATAGATGCTCTGCTCCGGCAGAAGCTCAGCGATCCGCCCGTAGTATTCCTCAATGCTGGCCTCGCTGAGGGGGAAGTAGTAGGGGGGCAGGATGATGACGCCGTCCGCTCCCTCCTCCCCAGCGAAGCGGGAGAGCTGGATGATCTCGTCAAAGACCATGCTGGTGGTGCCTACCAGCACCGGCACCCGGTGGTTGATCCTCCGGAGGGCGAAGCGGATCAGCTCCTTCTTCTGATCCAGGGTGGGGGCGAAAAACTCGCCGATGCTGCCCAGCAGGAGAATGCCGTCCACCTGTCCTTGGATCAGGTGCTCGTAGACCTTGCCGGTCTCATCCAGATTAATGCTGCCGTCCGGATAAAACACGGTGACGGCGGGGGTGATGTAGCTTGCTTTCATCTCGCTGCTCCTCTCAATAGCCTGCGCCCTTCATGGCGGAGTCCGCCAGGGCGGTGTAGCGCTTCAAAACGCCCTTGTAGCGCTTGGTTTTCAGCGGCTTTTCTGCCCTGCGCTGGGCCAGAACCGAGTCAATTTCCTCCGGGGCCAACTGTTTTCCGGCGATACCCACGATGTCAATCGTCTTGGCGGCGATGTCATAGGAGAGAATGTCTCCCGTCTCGATGTAGGCGATGGGGCCTCCCGCCGCCGCCTCCGGGGAGACATGGCCGATGGCAGCGCCCCGGGTGGCGCCGGAGAAACGGCCGTCCGTGATGAGGGAGACCTTGCCGTTGAGCTTGTGGTCGCAGACAATGGCCTCAGTGGTCATCAACATCTCCGGCATGCCGCTGCCCCTCGGCCCTTCGTAGCGGATGACCATGATCTCCCCCGGCTGGATGCGGCCCTCTACCACGGCGGCATGGGCGTCCTCCTCGCAGTCAAAGACCACCGCCCGGCCAGTGTGGGCGCGCATGCTCTCCTCACAGGCGGAGTACTTGACCACCGCCCCCTCCGGGGCCAGGGAGCCCTTGAGCACCGCGATGGAACCCATCTCCCGGGTGGCCTCCACCGGGGTGATGACCTGTTCCGGAGTGAGGCCGTAGTTGTGGAGATATCCCTCACCCCGCCGGAAAAAGCCGCCGGAGGCCAGTTCCTCCAGATTCTCACCCAACGTTTTTCCGGTGACTGTCAGTACGTCCAAATCCAGGTGCTCCTTCAGCATCCACTGTACCTTGGGGATGCCGCCTGCAAACCAGAAGGACTCGGTCAGGTGCTGTCCGCTGGGGTTAATGTTGCCGATGTGGGGGATCTGCCGGTTGATCTCGTTGAACAGCTCCGGATCCAGCCCCAGCCCAAGCTCCTTTGCGATGGCGGGCAGGTGAAGCAGGGCGTTGGTGGAGCCGCCGATGGCGCTGTGCACCACAATGGCGTTGCGGAAGGCGGCGGGGGTGAGAATGCCGCTGGGCCGAATGCCTTTCTCCACCAGCTCCATAATCTTCCGGCCAGCCGCCCGGGCAATGGCGGGGAGATCCCGCATGGTGGCGGGAACCAAAGCACTCCCAGGTAGGGCCAGTCCCAGAGCCTCCGCCATGCACTGCATGGTGCTGGCGGTGCCCATAAAGGTGCAGGCCCCCACCGAGGGACAGCCGGTCAACTTGTAGTCCCGGATCTCCTCCGGCGTGATGGCGTTTTTCCGCTTCTGCCGGAGGGAGATGTCTCCGGCCACCAGAGAGGTGGTCTGGTCCGGGCCGGGGCGCATGCTGCCGCCGGGGACAAAGATGGTGGGAATATCCACCCGGGCCGCCGCCTTCAGATGGGCGGGAATCGATTTGTCACAGGAGGAGGAGAGCACCATGCCATCCCAGGGCACAAAGCTGGCGTGCATCTCCACCATGTCGCAGATGACCTCCCGGGAGGCCAGCACCAGATTCATGCCGTCGTGCCCCTGCGCGCAGCCGTCGCAGATGTCGGTCACGTGAAACTGGCCCGGCTTTCCGCCCTTCTCATAGACGCCGTAGACCACCTGTTGGCTGATCTGATTTAGATGGGCGCTGCCTGGGTGGCTGTCCCCGTAGGCATCCTCTACCAGGATCTGCGGCTTGCCGATATCCTCCTCGTCCCAGCCGGTGCCCAGCTGTAATGCGTCAAACTGGGCCCAGAGCTGGCGCTCCCTGCTGCTGTGCAGCTCCATTGTCATTCCACCTTTCCGGTCTGATAAGCTGTTAATCTGTAATACAAGTATGCAGATAATATAACGCGGAGACGAAGGAAAATCAAGAGGGGAAGCCTCATTTTTCCTTTTTTCTGCGAAAATGCAAAACGGGGTAGAAAACGACTCTGATTTGACCGATTTTAGGGGAAATTGCATGGTTAAAAGGAGAAAAAACTGCTAGCATGGGCATGTCACCCGAAGATGCTGCGCAGCAAACGTGGGCGGACAGAAAGGAATCAGTACAGTCCCCGAAAGCGGGGAGAAGGAGGAGCATGATGAAAAAACAACTCAGTAAGCTGACCAGCCGGAAGCTGTGGGCTGCCGTGGCCGGCATCATTTTGGGGGCCGCTCTGGCCCTTGGGGTGGATGGAGATACCATCACCACTGTATCCGGCGCGATCACCGCACTGTGCAGTGTGGTGACCTACATCAGCACCGAGGGCCGGATTGACGCCGCCGCGGCCGGTCAGGCGGCAGGGGCGATCCAGCAGGCGGTGGATGCGCTCTGGGAGGAAGAGGACTGATGGGCTGTCTGACTGCAATTGACGTCTCCCGCTATCAGGGAGATATTGACTGGTCTACCGCCGCCCGGGAGGTGGATCTGGCCATCCTGCGGGTGGGCTACCGGGGCAGCAGCACCGGAAAACTGGTCCGGGACAGCAAGCTGGAGTGCAACCGGGCGGGCTGTGAGGCCCAGAAGCTGCCCTGGGGTGCCTACGTCTACAGCCAGGCCCTGACTCAGGAGGAGGCCAGGGAGGAGGCTCAATGGGCATTTGACGTTCTGGAGGGAGCGAAATATGCCAACGGTTGGGTCGCCTTTGATATGGAGGACTTCTACTCTGGCCGCACCAAGGGGATGAGCAAGGCAAAGCGCACCGCCGCCGCCCGGGCATTCTGCGAGCAGGTACGGGAATTGGGCGGTCAGCCCCTGATTTACGGCAGCTATGGCCAGCTTCCCACCTTTTTTGACCTGGAGGAGCTGAAGGACTGCCCCTTCTGGGTGGCCCGCTACGCCCGGGAGGACAGCGGCCAGCCTCCGGAGCTGGCTCATACGCTGGAAACGGGGGAGACCTGGCTGTGGCAGTACAGCTCCAAGGGAAAGGTCGCCGGTATCCGGGGCTATGTGGACAGAAATCAGCTTTATGTCAGCCCTGACCACCGACAAGAGAAGCGGGCACAGGATTATCCCGTTCCCACCCGGAATCTGCGGATGGGCAGCCGGGGCGAAGACGTGAAATGGCTCCAGACCCGGCTGAATCAGAATGGCGCAGACCTGGCAGTGGACGGCATTTTCGGCACGCTGACGGACAAGGCAGTGCGGGCCTATCAGAAGGCCAGAGGACTGACGGTGGACGGCATCGTTGGGCCGAAAACCAGAGCGGCCCTGCTGGTCTGACGAACATGACAAAAGCCCCCGGCGCATTGCGCCGGGGGCCCAGACTGTCGAACAAGTATCTTTGGTGATTATAAATGAGGGTTAAAAATTCGGAAAGCCCTCCGCAGGAGTTTTGTTGCGCAAGCAACAAAATAGAGTGAAATCCGTTTTTTGGACGGGCGTGTACCGGCCAAAAACACAGAGAGGCCGGGAGTGTGCGAGCGTAGCGAGTGCGCGTACGGCCGCATTTTCGAACAAAATCGAAGATTTTGTTCGAGCGTGTCGATCTTTATCGACACGCTGAGCCCCCGACGCATTGCGCCGGGGGCAGAATCATATTTGTGAGAAGCTCAGTCCACCCACACCTTGCCGATGTCGTTGCGGAAATGCATGTCTGTCCAGTGGATGGGCTTGGCGGCCTCGTAGGCCTTTGCCACGGCGTCCTTCAGGTCAGCGCCCACGGCGGTGACGCCCAGGACACGGCCGCCGTTGTTGGTGAATACCCCATCTGCCAGCTTGGTGCCGGCATGAAATACGGTGGCCCATTCCGGCACCTGATCCAGACCCTGGATGGGATAGCCTTTCTGGTAGCTCAGCGGATAGCCGCCGGAGGCCAGCACCAGGCAGCAGGCTGCACCGGGCTTCCATTTGATGTCCAGCTGATCCAGAGTACCGTCCACGCAGGCCTCAAAGATGTCCATCAGGTCGGTGTCCAGCATGGAAAGGAGGGGCTGGGTCTCCGGGTCACCGAACCGGGCGTTGTACTCCACCACCTTGGGGCCGTCAGCGGTGAGCATCAGGCCGAAATAGAGCACACCCTTGAAGGGACGGCCCTCCGCCTTCATAGCAGCCATGGTGGGGCGGAAGATCTTCTCCATGCAGCGCTCCGCGATCTCCGGGGTGTAGTTGGGGGAGGGGCAGAAGGCGCCCATGCCGCCGGTGTTGGGGCCCTGGTTGCCGT
>JBJDXT010000143.1:0-27798 GCA_051866795.1 Candidatus Onthomonas sp.
GCGCCCGAGCCGCCGTAGGCGGCGACAAAGTGCCCTTGGGGTAGTTCGGCCGCATAATTCCAAACAAATGCAACGCATTTGTTTGGAGAGCCTGTCGTTTTACGACAGGCTCAAACCCCCGTTCTGCCAATCAGAACGGGGGTTCAAACTCTGCTGTAGGGGCGGCCCTGTGTGGCCGCCCTTTTATGCTGTCTTGCAAGATAGTATCACTGCTCCGCCTGTTCCTCCGGTACGGCCAGCGCCACATCCTTCACCTCGATGGGCGGATCGGGCAGCTGGCCCTTGGTGGCCACGCACCGGTTGATGGGCACCCCCAGGGCGGAGAACTTGGCCTCGTAGTCGGTCATGACGCCGCAGACGCCGTTTTCGTGCAGGTTGTTGGTCACCTGGCTGAGGGCATAGCCCGCCGCGGGGAACTGGGTGAGGGAGAAGTCAAAGAGAGGCCGGTTGTCCGTCTTGAAGTGGATCTCTCCCCCGTCCCGGAGAAAGTCCCGGTAGGAGCGGAGAAAGCCTACCGCGGTGAGCCGCCGCTTGCAGTGGCGCTTGGAGGGCCAGGGATCGCAGAAGTTGAGAAACAGCCGGTCCGCCTCCTCCGGGGCGAAGATCTCCCCCAGCCGGGCGGCATCCACGCAGATGAAAAAGACGTTTTTCAGCTCCAGCGCCTTTGCCTTCTCCATGGCCATCACCAGAGCGTCCGGCACCCGCTCAATGGCGATGAGCAGGGCCTGGGGATTCTGCCGGGCGGTCTCCACCGTAAAGGTGCCCTTGCCGCAGCCGATCTCCACCCACAGCTCCTCCGCCTGGGGATACAGCGCTCTCCAGCGGCCCCGCAGCGCCTCCGGCTCCTTCACCTGCCAGGCAACGCACCGCTCCATCCGGGGCCCCAGGTTCTTCTTCTTGCGCATTCTCATGGAAATTCTTCCTCTCCTTCGGGCAAATTTTCCCCATGATACCATAAAATAAAAGAGAGGGCAAGAACAGAAGCGGGTGGGAGAAAAAACCATTTCCCCTACTAACCCAGATGACAAGCGGGAAAAACTGTGCTATACTGCCCATATTGCAGGTTTTCCGGGGGAAGAATCTCTTCTCCCGCCCGATACGACAGAACTGACCCGGCCCCGCCGGGCCAGAGAGGAGACAAGTTTATGCTGGAATTACGGCACATTTCCTATTCCGTGGAGGAAGAGGGCAAGGTCATCCCCATCCTCCAGGACATCAATCTCACCCTGGATGACCACTTTATCGCTTTCACCGGCCCCAACGGCGGCGGCAAATCCACCCTGGCCCGGGTGATTGCCGGCATTATCAAGCCCAACGAGGGCCAGATTCTGCTGGATGGGGAGGATATTACCGACCTGAACATCACCCAGCGGGCCAAGGCGGGCATCAGCTTCGCCTTCCAGCAGCCGGTGCGATTCAAGGGCATCACCGTCAAGACCCTGCTGGACCTGGCGGCAGGCAAGGCACTCTCCCTCAAGGCCGCCTGCGCTTACCTGTCCGAGGTGGGCCTGTGTGCGGCAGATTATGTCAACCGAGAGGTGAACGACTCCCTCTCCGGCGGCGAGCTGAAGCGGATTGAGATCGCCACCGTCCTGGCCCGGGGCACCAAGCTGTCCCTGTTCGACGAGCCGGAGGCGGGCATCGACCTGTGGAGCTTCCAGAACCTGATTCAGGTCTTTGAGCGGATGCACCAGGAGATTCAGGGCTCCATCCTCATTATCTCCCACCAGGAGCGTATTCTGAATATTGCCGACCAGATCGTGGTCATCGCCGGCGGCCAGGTCCGCCAGCAGGGCAGTAAGGACCAGGTGCTCCCCGCTCTGCTCCAGGGCGAGGCCAGCCTGCGCCCTGCCGGCGCCTGCTTCGGCAGAAAGAATTGAGGTGCGTCCCATGAGCGAAAAAAAGACCTTTGAACAGCTGCACATCGACCCCATCCAGCAGCAGATTCTGGCCCAGGTGGCCGAGCTCCACGAGGTGCCAGAAGGGGCCTACAGCCTCCGGGTGAACGGCGCCTCCGCCGCCGTGGGCAGCAGTGAGCATGTCACCATTGTCAAGAAAGAGGATAAGCCGGGCATCGACATCTATGTGGCCCCCGGCACCAGGCACGAGAGCATCCACATCCCGGTGGTGCTGTCCCAGACCGGCCTGAAGGATCTGGTCTACAACGACTTCCACATTGGCGAGGGGGCGGACGTGGTCATCATCGCCGGCTGCGGCATCCACAACTGCGGCGTCCAGGACTCCGCCCACGACGGCATCCACAGCTTCTTCCTGGAGAAAAACGCCCGGGTCAAGTATGTGGAGCGGCACTACGGCGAGGGCGACGGCCGGGGCGGTGTGCTGATGAACCCCACCACCATTGTGGAGCTGGCTGAGGGCAGCTATATGGAAATGGACACCTCCCAGATCAAGGGCATCGACTCCACCATCCGGGTGACCAGGGGCACTCTGGCGGAAAATGCCACCCTGATTATTAAGGAGAAGATCATGACCCACGGGGAGCAGTACGCCGAGACCAACTTCTCGGTGGAGCTCAACGGCGAGGGCTCCAGCACCGATGTGGTCTCCCGCTCTGTGGCCCGGGACCGGTCCAAACAGAAATTCCTGGCCTGCATCAGCGGCAATACCGCCTGCCACGGCCACAGCGCCTGCGACGCCATCATTATGGACCAGGCCTCGGTCCAGGCCATCCCGGAGCTGGCAGCCAACGACGTGGAGGCCAGCCTCATCCACGAGGCGGCCATCGGCAAGATCGCCGGCGACCAGCTCATCAAGCTGATGACCCTGGGCCTGTCCGAGGAGGAGGCGGAGGCCCAGATCATCAACGGCTTCCTGAAATGACAGCATATCCGGCCGGAATCGGGAGAATTTTCCCGGTTTCGGCCGGCTTTTTTCAATTCTGACTGGTGATAATATCCAAAAAGAAGGGAAAGCAAAATATATTTTTTGAATTTTTTGTCTGTTGTTCCCCGGGGGAGAATAAGCTACAATGAAATTAGCTCTTTTTTACAAACGGTTTACAGACCGGCGTGGGGGAGCAAACCTGAAAAACCATGTAAGGAGGAAACCAAAAATGAAGAAGCTGCTTGCACTGATTCTGGCCTTGGTGATGTCTCTGTCTTTGGTGGCGTGCGGAGGAAGCTCTGAGCCTGCTGCGGAGGAGCCTGCTGACGAGCCCGCCGCTGCTGAGCCCGCTGATGAGGCTCCTGCTGACGAGACTCCCGCCGAGGAGACCGCCACTCCCACCGACGTGAAGATCGGTCTGATCTGCGTCCATGACGAGAACTCCGGCTATGACGCCGCTCACATCGACGGCCTCAAGACCGCCGTGGCTGAGCTGGGTCTGGACGAGTCCGCTCTGGTCATCAAGTACAACATCCCCGAGGATGAGACCTGCCATGATACCGCTGTGGATCTGGCGGAAGAGGGCTGCACCATCATCTTCTCCGATTCCTATGGCCATCAGTCCTACATGCTGCAGGCTGCCACCGAGTATCCCGAGGTCGTCTTTGTGGCCGACACCGGCGATATGGCCGCCAGCTCCGGCCTGGACAACTACAAGAACCTGTTTACTTATGTCTATGAGTCCCGCTACGTCTCCGGCGTGGTGGCTGGCATGAAGCTCAAGGAGCTGATGGATGCCGGCACCGTCACCGATCCCTACATCGGCTACGTGGGCGCTTTCCCCTATGCTGAGGTGGTTTCTGGTTACACCGCCTTCTTCCTGGGCATCCAGTCCGTGGTCCCCGAGGCCCATATGGACGTCCAGTACACCAACTCCTGGTATGATCCCACCGCTGAGGGTGAGGCTGCCAACGCTCTGATGGCCCGCGGCTGCGTCATCATTGGCCAGCACGCTGACTCCACCGGCGCTCCCTCCGCTGTTCAGGCCGCTCTGGATGCTGGCACTGTCGCCTACTCCGTGGGCTACAACATCGACATGCTGTCTGTGGCTCCCACTGCCGCTCTGACCTCCGCTCAGAACAACTGGTCTGTCATCTACAAGGCCACCCTGGAGAAGTTCCTGGCCGGCGAGGAGATCCCCACCGACTACGCTGCCGGTTATGCTGACGGTGCTGTCATGATCTCTGCTCTGGGCGAGAGCTGCGCCGAGGGCACTCAGGAGGCCGTGGACGCCGCCTGGGCCGGCATCGCTGACGGTAGCCTGAAGGTGTTCGACACCTCCAAGTTCACTGTCGCCGCCACCGACGACGGCTCCTATGCCGTGGACGCTGACGGTCATGTGACCTCCGCCTTCGGCCTGGACGCCAACGGCGACTTCGTCAACGACAACGGCGAGGCCATTGTGGACGGCGCTTTCGTGGAGTCTGTCCTCCGCGCTGCTCCCTACTTCTCCCTGCGCATCGACGGCATCACCGAGCTGAACTGATCCGTCTGATTCCCGATTCCCCAAAGGAGGGGCTGCCTGCGGGCGGCCCCTCCTTTCCGTATCCGGAGACGGCAGGCGGGCCGGTCTGAGGATGAAAGTGAGGGAAATCTGTCTCCCGACAGTCAAAATAGGGTTGCTCTTTTGGCCCCGCTGCATTAAAATAAGACCAGCAGCTCCGGCGCGAGAGGCCGGAGCGTTTCCTTTTCTTCCCAGCCCATCCCCGGGGAACGGGCAATTTTTCAGAGAAAGGAAGATTTCATTGGAACAGAGCAATGCCATCCAACTCAAGGGCATTACCAAGCGATTCGGCAAGGTAGTGGCAAACGACCACATCAGCATGGAGATCCGACGGGGCGAAGTGCTCTCCCTTCTGGGCGAGAACGGCAGCGGCAAGACCACTCTGATGAATATGCTCTCCGGCATCTACTTTCCGGACGAGGGCGAGATTCTGGTCAATGGAGAGCCGGTGACCATCGCCTCCCCCAAGGACGCCTTTGCCTGCGGCATCGGCATGATTCACCAGCACTTCAAGCTGGTGGACGTGTTCACCGCGGCGGAGAACATCGTCCTGGGCCTGGAATCCGAGGGGAAGCTGAACCTGAAGGAGACCGCCGCCCGCATCCGGGAGATCAGCGAGAAGTACGGCTTTTCCATCGATCCCAACAAAAAGGTCTACGATATGTCCGTCTCGGAGAAGCAGACGGTGGAGATCGTCAAGGTGCTCTACCGGGGCGCGGACATCCTCATCCTGGATGAGCCCACGGCGGTGCTCACTCCCCAGGAGACCGACCGCCTCTTTGCAGTCATGCGCAATATGCGTGAGGACGGCAAGGCGCTGGTCATTATCACCCACAAGCTCCACGAGGTGATGGAGGTGTCCGACCGGGTGGCCGTCCTGCGCAAGGGCCAGTACATCGGCGATGTGGCCACCAAGGACACCACCCCCCAGAAGCTCACCGACATGATGGTGGGCCACGCCACTACCCTGAACATCGACCGGCCCGACCCGGTGAATCCGGTGCCCCGGCTGCAGGTCAGCGGCCTCACCGTCTTTGACGCCCTGGGGGTCAAGCGGCTGGACAACGTCAGCTTTACCGCCATGGGCGGCGAGATTCTCGGCATCGCCGGCATCGCTGGCTCCGGCCAGAAGGAGCTGCTGGAGTCTATTGCGGGCCTGCAGCACGTCCAGAGCGGCGCCTCCATCCGGTACACCGCCGTGGGCGAGGAGCACAAGGGCGGCGTAGAGCTGGTGGGCAAGACGCCTTTGCAGATCAAGCAGGCCGGCGTCTCCCTGGCCTTCGTCCCGGAGGACCGGCTGGGCATGGGCCTGGTGGGCTCTCTGGGCATGACGGGCAATATGCTGCTGCGCAGCTACCGGAGTGGAAAGAGCTTTTTCACCGACCGGAAAAAGCCGGAGCAGCTGGCGGAGACGGTGAAGGAGGAGCTGGAGGTGGTCACCCCCAGCACCAGCTTCCCGGTACGCCGTCTCTCCGGCGGCAATGTCCAGAAGGTGCTGGTGGGCCGTGAGATCGCCCAGGAGCCCTCTGTCCTCATGACCGCCTACGCGGTCCGGGGCCTGGACATCAACACCTCCTACACCATCTACAACCTGCTCACCGAGCAGAAGATGAAGGGGGTCGCCGTCATCTATGTGGGCGAGGATCTGGACGTGCTGCTGGAGCTGTGCGACCGGATTCTGGTGCTCTGCGGCGGCCAGGTCAGCGGCGTGGTGGACGCCCGAAAGACGACAAAGGAAGAGGTGGGTCTGCTGATGACCCGTTTTCAGAAGGAGGGCAGTGAAGCATGAGTGTGGCAAAGCATAGTAAGGAGCCTCTGCTGCGGATTGTCAAGCGGGACGGCATTGCCCGGCCCAAGGCTTACGCCATCCGGATTGCTGCCGTATTGATTTCCCTGGTGGTCAGCGGCGTCTTTATCTTCGCCGTGACCAGCCTGAACCCCATCCAGGTCTATCAGGCCATGTTCAGCGGTGCCTTTGGCTCCGCTCGTCGGAGCTGGGTCACCATCCGGGACGCCATGATGCTGCTGTGCATCGGCGTGGGTCTGGCCCCCGCCTTCAAGATGCGCTTCTGGAACATCGGCGCCGAGGGCCAGGTGCTCATCGGCGGCATCCTCACCGCCGGGCTGATGCGCGCCCTGGGCGCTTCGGTGCCCACTCCGGTGTTGCTGGTGATCATGGCGGCGGCCAGCCTGCTGGCAGGCGGATTGTGGGGCATTGTCCCCGCCGTGTTCAAGTCCTACTGGAACACCAACGAGACGCTGTTCACCCTGATGATGAACTATGTGGCCATCCAGCTCACCAGCTACTGCGTGGCCCTGTGGGAAAATCCCAAGGGCTCCAACACAGTGGGCGTCATCAACCAGTCCACCCAGGCGGGCTGGTTCCCCGAGGTGTTCGGACAGACCTACGGCCTCAACGTCATTCTGGTGCTGACGCTTACCGTGGGCATGTTCCTCTACCTGAAATACTCCAAGCAGGGCTATGAGATCACCGTGGTGGGCGACTCTGAGAACACCGCCCGCTATGCCGGCATTAGCGTGAAAAAGGTCACCATCCGCACCATGGCCATCTCCGGCGCCATCTGCGGCCTGGCCGGTTTCCTGGCGGTCTCCGGCGCCAGCCACACCATCTCCACCTCCACCGCCGGCGGCCGGGGCTTTACCGCCATCATCGTGGCTTGGCTGGCCCAGTTCAACACCTTCGTCATGGTGCTGATCTCCTTTCTGCTGGTCTTCCTCCAGAAGGGAGCCATCCAGATTGCCTCCCAGTTCAACCTGAACGACTACGCCTCTAACGTCATCACCGGTATCATCCTCTTCTTCATCCTGGCAAGCGAGTTCTTCATCAACTATCGCGTCATCGTGCGCGGAAAGGAGGCCGAGGGCAAATGAGCGTCACTCAGCTGGTACAGCTGCTGCAGTCCGCAGTGGTCTTTGGCACCGTCATTCTCTTTGGCGCCATGGGCGAAATCCTCACCGAGAAGTCGGGCAACCTGAACCTGGGCGTCCCCGGCATTATGTACCTGGGCGGCATCGCCGGCCTGGCCGCCTCCTTCTTCTATGAGTTCAACAATCCGGATCCCTCACCGGTGCTCTGCCTCATCCTCTCCTTCGCGGCGGCCTTTGCGGCCTCTGCCCTGGGCGGACTGCTCTACAGCTTTCTCACCATCACCCTCCGGGCCAATCAGAACGTCACCGGCCTGACCCTGACCATCTTCGGCGGCGGCGTGGCCAACTTCTTCGGCGGCAGCCTGAACACCATGGCCGGCGGCGTGGGCCAGATCTCTGTGGCCACCACCAGCGCGACCTATCGGGCCACCATCCCGGGCCTGTCCTCGCTGACCATCGGGGGCTTTCCCATCGGCAGCCTGCTCTTCGGCTATGGCTTTATGGTCTATCTGGCCATTATTCTGGCCGTTGCCATCCACTTCTTCCTGACCCGCAGCCGCAAGGGCCTCAACCTCCGTGCCGTGGGCGAGAATCCCGCCACCGCCGACGCCGCCGGCATCAATGTGGCCCGGAACAAGTACCTGGCCACCTGCATCGGCGCCGGTATCTCCGGCATGGGCGGTCTGTACTACACCATGGATTACATCAAGGGCACCTGGGCCAACGACGGCACCATCGAGGCCCTGGGCTGGCTGGCAGTGGCCCTGGTCATCTTCGCCGTCTGGCGGCCCCTCAACGCCATCTGGGGCGCATTCCTCTTCGGCCTGCTGTACTGGATGTATATGTATATCCCCGGCCTCACCCGCAGCTCTATGGAGCTGTTCAAGATGCTGCCCTACCTGGTCACCATCGCCGTGCTGATCATGATCTCCCTGCGGAAAAAGCGGGAGGATCAGCCCCCCGCCGCCCTGGGTATCCCCTACTTCCGGGAGGAGCGGTAAGGTTCAAACTGCAGAAAGGCAAAACGAAGCGCCCGGCCGGTTGGCCGGGCGCGTTCCGCGTCAGCGGATGTTTCTAGTGCGGGCATATCGTTTCAGCCGGCAGGAGAAAGCCCCCCGCCCTGCGGCTGCGGTATGATGCCGCAGGGGCGCACTGTGTGCGCCCGCCGTACGGCCGTCACTCCGCCGCCATCTCTTCTTCTACAAACTCCAGATTGGGCCAGACCCACTCAATCAGCTCGTCGGGATACTGGTTATCCAAAAATTCGCCCACAGCGCTCTGCTCCGCGGTGCCCTGTACCCGGGCGGTGTACCGGCCCATGGCCAGCGCGGTGAGACCGGTGTTGAGCACCATAAAGACCACCAGGCACCAGGTGAGGACGGTGCCCACCACCGGAGGAATCTTCTCAATCCACTTGCTCAGCAGAGGGTAGATCGCCTTGACCCAGACCAGGGCCAAAACGCCCCAGAAGAACATGAACAGCAGGTTGGTACGGCCCTGGATGTTAAAGGGCATATCGCTGTAGTCCCAGAAAACGGTGCCAAAAACGATCTCGGTAAAGACGCTGCACAGGTACTCGTAGGCGCCGCCGATGAGAAAGCCGCCCAGGAAAATAAACCGGTCGCTTCGCTCCCGCAGCGGGGAGAGGACAATGGTGAACAGCACGCCGCCCAGGCCCCAGACCACGCTGAAGGTGCCGTAGAGCAGGCTGGACCGGCTCATCAGCACCCCGTGGACTAGCCAGACATAGACCGTCTCAATCCAGTCTCCCAGCAGGGCGCAGAGGAAGAACATCCAGAAAATCTTGTAAAAGCCGATGCCCTGGGCAAATACCCGGTCCTTCCGGGGCTCACCGAAGCCGGTGCCGTCGTTGGGGGCCTCGGACAGCTCCGGAAAGGCCTTCCACAGACGGCGGCGGATGGAGCCCACCAGCCGGCTGCCCCAGGTCATCCGGGCGTCCTGGAGGGAGGCGGAGACGTCCAGCGCAAACCGGCTGCCCTTTTTGATGGCCCGCATGGCCCACAGCGTGGCGATCAGATCGCAGGCCAGCAGGGCCAGCAGCACCCAGTCCACAATCTGCAGGGCTAGGACGGGGATCAGATGGCAGAGAATGTAAAGATAGGGCTGAATCAGCAGCACCACCAGCAAGGTGGCCAGGGCGAGCACAGCGGTCCGGGCCAGGCCCTTGAGGCCGCTGAGGGCGAAATACCGGCTGCCGCTGTAGTCCCACAGCCTGCGGCCCAGGGCGTGCTCTGAGAGATAGCCGGAGCAGGAGGTGACCACGGAAATGAGGATGACCCCCAGCACAAACTGCCCCAGATAGTTGGTGGCGTAGCTGGTGGCCAGCACCGACATCAGCGTGACCACAATGCCGCAGGACAGGGAGTAGGGGCCGTTGAGCAGGCCGGGGTTGACAAACCGGCCGGTGCGGAAGGCGGAGACAGCGACCATCAGCACCCAGCCCAGAAAGGCATAGACGAAGAAAAACAGAATCAGTTCCCAGATGGAATAGTACATGAAGGCTCCTCTCTCATTCCTCCGGCTCGTCCCCGGAGAAGCTGTCGATGTAGTTGGACTTGGTCTTGGAGTAGACGATCTTCTGCTGGTGGTACAGACTGTGGTAGCCGGAGGTCATATAACTGACGGCGGCCACCAGCGCTATGGGTTCGATGCCTACCCCGCCGAAAAACAGCTCATAGCCCAGCAGGATGGAAGTCATGGGGGAGTTGGTAACGCCGCAGAAAACGGCGATCATGGCCACCGCCCCGCCAAAGGAGGCGGAGAGGCCCAGCATGGGGGCGACCACGCAGCCGAAGGTGGCTCCCACAAAGAAGGAGGGGACGATCTCGCCGCCCTTGAAGCCGGCCCCCAGGGTGAGGGCGGTGAGCAGCATCTTGAGCACAAAGGCCCAGGGGACCGCCTCCCCCGCCAGGGCCTGGCGGATGACCTCCATGCCGGCTCCGTTATAGTCCGAGGTGCCGGTGAGCAGGGAGAACACCACCACCACGCAGCCGCCGATGACAATGCGCAGCCACCGGTTCTGGGTGATCCTGCGGTAGAGAGTGCCTCCCAGCCCCATGACCCGGCAGAAGATGTTGGCCAGAATGCCGCAGAGGATGCCCAGCAGGATGATGGAGATGATGGAGTCCACCGTCAGATGGGGTACGTCCACTACCAGAAAGAGGGTGCCGTAGATGTGGAAAAAGAGGGCCACCTTCTGGGCCAGCAGGGCGGAGAGCAGGCAGGGCACCAGAGCGGCATAGTACATGACGCCCACGCTCTCCACCTCCATGGCGAAGATAGCGGCGGAGAGAGGGGTGCCGAAGAGGGCGGAAAAGCCGGCGGCCATGCCGCACATAGTGATAATCCGCTCATCCTCCCGGTCCAGGCTGAGCAGCTTGCCCAGGGCGCTGGAGATGCTGCCGCCCAATTGGAGGGCGGCGCCCTCCCGTCCGGCGCTGCCGCCGAAGAGGTGGGTGACGGTGGTGGCGAAGAAGATGAGGGGGGCGGTGCGCAGGCGCATGGGCTGTCCACTGCGGATGGAGGTGATCACCATCTCGGTGCCGCTGTCGTCGTCCATGCCGGAAAAGTGGTAGGCGGCCACAATGGCCAGACCGCCCACCGGCAGCAGGAACAGCAGCCAGGGATGGGCGGCACGGGTCTCACCGGCCCACTCCAGGGCCAGATGAAACAGGCTGCCCACAATGCCCACAGAGATGCCTACCAGCACGGCAAAGATCAACCACTTCATCAGGGCGATGGCGTTGTTCTTCAGAGCATGCCGGATGTGAGGGGAGACGGGAAGCTCAGGCATAACAGAGTCACACTCTTTTCTCTCTTTCCGGCGAAACAGGGCCTGTTTTACCGGTATCTGATATTATAGCAGGATTCCTGTCGGGTGAACAGAGGAGAGAATAACAAAAAGACAGGCCCTCAGCAGAGCTGAGAGCCTGTCTATGCACGAGGCGGGAGTCGAACCCGCACGCCCACAACGAGCACTGGCACCTGAAGCCAGCGAGTCTACCAATTCCACCACTCGTGCATATCGCATTTGCTTTGGTATCGAACGCGAGTAATAATATACCATCACATCCCCTGAATGTCAAGCCCTTTTTTGACTTTTTTCTGCTCCCCGGCCGGAAGGAGGCCGGGGAGCAGGGAGAGACTCATTCGTCCCAGTCCGGTAGATCCTCCGGCTCCTTGCGGATGCTCTCCGGAATATGGACAATCCTAGGCGCCACCCGCCACATCTGACGTAGCATCTCGTGGCTGGGCTGGAGGCGCACCTGGACCAGGTTCATGTCCTCGTGGGCGTACATAATGTAGACCGGCCGGCCCTGGGGGTCCCGGTCGGTGAGGTCCCGGGTTTTGACCTGGGTATCTGCGTCCAGCAGCGCCCGGTAGTCCTCCAGCACCGGGTCTCCCTCCCGGGCCATGATCTCCACCTCGTCCATGAGGTAGGTCACCAGCTTGTCTCGCTTTTCCCCGTTGCGGATTACGTCCACGTCCAACTGACGGCCCCAGAACTCGTATTCAAACTCGACGGAGGCCTTGTTCAGCACACTCCGGCGCAGCAGAATGCAGGCCACGGTCAGAATGACATAGAGCAGATTGAAAAACAGAGCCAGCAGCCCTGTGAGAATTGCCAGGGCCACATAGATCCGGGAGACCAGAGTTACCTTTTTGTCCGGCTCCCGGGAGATCAGTACCTCACAGAAATTGTTGCTTTCATCGTACACGGCGGAAATCCTCCTGTGGTTTTTTCTACAGTTTACTCGCTTTTGGGCCGAATGGCAAGGGGAAGCTGGGATACTTTGGCCTCTGTGCCCAAAAAATCCCCTGGATCCGACAGACGATTCGTCAATGCGACAGAAATTGCCACAGATCGAAAAGAGTGTTGACAGGGGGCAAAAGACTGGTATAATCAGTCTTGGTTTAGTGTTGTTAAACTTCGGATGAATGTTTATAGAGGATAGCAGCAGTAAACTTCCGAAACAGCATGGCTGAGATATTTAAGAAGGGATCACTCATGGAAATCGGGAAAAAAATACGGGAGCTGCGCATCCGCAAGGGGCTGACTCAGGAGGAACTGGCGGACCGGTCGGAGCTGTCCAAGGGCTTTATCTCTCAGCTGGAGCGGGACCTGACCAGCCCCTCCATCACCACGCTCATCGACCTGCTCCAGTGCCTGGGCACCACGCCGGGGGAGTTTTTCCAGGAGCCGGCGGAGGAGCAGCTGGTCTTTGGCGGGGAGGACTACTTTGAAAAGCAGGACCCGGAGCTGAAGAACACGATTGAGTGGATCATCCCCAACGCCCAGAAGAATATGATGGAGCCCATCCGGCTCACCCTGGAGGCGGGGGGCTCCACCTATCCGGACAACCCCCACGAGGGGGAGGAGTTCGGCTATGTGCTCCGGGGAGCCGTAACCATCCATCTGGGCAGCCAGACGGCGGCGGCCAAAAAGGGCGAATCCTTCTATTTTACGCCGGATAAGCAGCATTATCTCTCCTCAAAGCACGGGTGCACTGTGCTCTGGGTGAGCACACCCCCCAGCTTCTGACGGGGCGGCATATACGCAATATAGGGAGGCAAGGCTATGAGCACACCGCTGATTGACCTGGTGGGCATCACCAAACGTTTTGACGACACCCTCGTCCTGGACGACCTGAATCTCTCCATCCGGGAGAACGAATTTGTCACCCTGCTGGGCCCCAGCGGCTGCGGCAAGACCACTACGCTGCGCATTCTGGGTGGCTTTACCCAGCCGGATCAGGGCAAAGTGCTCTTTGAGGGCAAAGACATCTCCAATGTGCCCCCCCACAAACGGCAGCTCAATACCGTCTTTCAGAAGTACGCCCTGTTCTCCCACCTGAACATTGAGGAGAACATCGCCTTCGGCCTCAAGATTAAGAAAAAGAGCAAGCAGTATATCCGGGACAAAATCGACTATGCCCTCAAGCTGGTCAATCTGGACGGCTACGGCAAGCGGATGCCGGACTCCCTCTCCGGTGGCCAGCAGCAGCGGATCGCTATCGCCCGGGCCATTGTCAACGAGCCCAAGGTGCTGTTGCTGGACGAGCCCCTGGGCGCTCTGGACCTGAAGCTGCGCCAGGACATGCAGTATGAGCTGATCCGGCTGAAAAACGAGCTGGGCATCACCTTCGTCTACGTCACCCATGACCAGGAGGAGGCTCTGACCATGTCGGACACCATCGTGGTCATGAATCAGGGCTATATCCAGCAGATGGGCACCCCGGAGCAGATCTACAACGAGCCGGAGAACGCCTTTGTGGCTGACTTTATCGGCGACAGCAATATTATCGACGGCACCATGATTCAAGATCTGGTGGTGGAGATTTGCGGTGTCCGTTTTCCCTGTGTGGATACCGGCTTTGGCCGGAACAAACCGGTGGACGTGGTGATCCGCCCCGAGGACGTGGAGCTGATCCAGCCGGAAAACGCTCCCCTCTCCGGCACGGTGAGCCATCTGATCTTCAAGGGGGTACACTATGAGATGGAGGTGGAGGCCGGCGGCTTTACCTGGCTGGTACACAGCACCAGCATGAGCCCGGTGGGGAGCCAGGTGGGCCTCTATGTGAGTCCGGAGAACATCCAGATCATGAACAAGCCCGCCTCCGAGGACGAGGAGGCTCAGGTCAATGAGTAAGCGGTTTGGCAAACAGCTTCTGGCGGGGCCCTACCTGTTCTGGATGATCGCCTTTACCATCATCCCCCTGATTATGATGGGCATCAAGGGCCTCACCGACAGCCAGGGCAATTTTACCCTGAACAATCTCCTGGCTATGGGCAATCCGGTGAACCGTCAGGCGCTGATCCTCTCTCTGGAGCTGTCCCTGCTCAGCACGGTGCTCTGTCTGCTGCTGGCCTATCCTCTGGCTCTGATTCTGCGCAATATGGGCTCCGGCTCCAACAGCCTGATTGTGTTTCTGTTCGTGCTGCCCATGTGGATGAACTTTCTGCTGCGCACCTTTGCCTGGCAGACCCTGCTGGAAAAGGAGGGAGTCATCAACGGCCTGCTCTCCGCCCTGGGCCTGCCCTCCATCAATATCATCAACACACCGGCGGCTATCGTCCTGGGCATGGTGTATAACTTTCTGCCCTTTATGGTGCTGCCCCTGTACAATGCCCTGGCCAAGATCGACGACAATGTGATCAACGCCGCCCACGACCTGGGAGCCAACCGCTTCCAGACCCTGGTACGGGTGCTGATCCCCCAGAGCCTGCCCGGCATCATCAGCGGCATCACCATGGTCTTTGTCCCTGCACTGACCACCTTTGTCATCTCGGACATTCTGGGCGGCGCCAAGATCCTGCTCATCGGCAACGTCATTGAGCAGCAGTTCACCGTCAGCTACGACTGGAACACTGGCGCGGGACTGTCCCTTGTACTGATGGCTTTTGTTCTGGCCAGCATGGCCCTGCTCAACATCTTTGACAAAAACGGAGAGGGGACGGTGCTGTGATGAGAAAAGTGCTGCAAAAGGTCTATCTGGCTATCATCCTCATCTTCCTCTACGCGCCGATTCTGACGCTGGTGGTGCTCAGCTTCAACTCCTCCAAGTCCCGGGCTAAGTGGGGGGGATTTACCCTCCAGTGGTATCAGGAGATGTTTGACAGCTCCACTATTATGGACGCCCTGTATAACTCCCTGTCCATCGCCCTCTTTGCCGCCATTATCGCCACCCTCATCGGGGTGCTGGCCTGCATCGGCATTCAGGCCATGGGCAAGGGGGCCCGGACGGTCTGTATGACGCTGAATAATATCCCCATCCTCAACGCGGAGATTGTCACCGGCCTGTCCCTGATGATCTGTTTCGGCGCTTTCGGTATCTCTCTGGGCTATGGCACCATTCTGGTCTCCCATGTGGCCTTCTGCATCCCCTATGTGATTTTGAGCGTTATGCCTCGGCTCAAGACCACCAGCAGCGCTGCCTACGAGGCGGCCATGGACCTGGGCGCGACGCCGATTCAGGCCTTTTTCCGGGTAGTGCTGCCCGACCTGATGCCGGGTATTCTGTCTGGCTTCCTGCTGTCCTTTACCATGAGCCTGGATGACTTTGTCATCAGCTATTTCACCCGGGGCCGGGGTATCAACACACTGTCCACCCTGGTCTATACTCAGGTCCGCCGGGGCATTGTCCCCACTATGTACGCCCTGTCCACCGTGATCTTCCTGGCGGTGCTGCTCTTCCTGCTGGCTCAGAATTTCCTGCCCCAGCAGATAGAAAAGCTTTCCCGCTGGCATCACGCCGGGGGGGCACACGAATAAAGGAGGAACAAGAGATGAAGAGAAGAATGACTGCGCTGCTCCTGGCCGCCCTGATGGTGCTGGCCCTGGCTGGCTGCGGAGGGGGGAGCTCCGGCAGCGAGGAGGTTGTCTACGTCTACAACTGGGGCGAGTATATCGACGAGTCGGTGATCCCCCTGTTTGAGGAGGAGACCGGCATCAAAGTGATCTACGACACCTTTGAGACCAACGAGGCCATGTATCCCATTATCGAACAGGGCCAGGCGGTGTACGACGTGGTCTGCCCGTCCGACTATATGATCCAGAAGATGATCGCCAACGACCTGCTGGCTGAGATCAATTTTGACAACATCCCCAATATCCAGTATATCGGTGACTCCTACATGGAGGCCAGCCGGGGCTTTGACCCGGAGAACAAGTACTCCGTCCCCTACTGCTGGGGCACCGTGGGCATCCTGTACAACACCACCATGGTGGATGAGCCCATCACCAGCTGGTCTGTCCTCTGGGATGAGCAGTACGCTGACGAGATTCTGATGCAGAAGTCAGTCCGGGACGCCTTCGCCGTGGCTCTGGCCTATCAGGGTCACTCCATCAACTCCACCGACCAGGATGAGATTCTGGCCGCCCGGGACCTGCTCATTCAGCAGAAGCCCCTGGTTCAGGCCTATGTCATCGACCAGGTGCGGGATAAGATGATCGGCAACGAGGCGGCCATCGGCGTCATCTACTCCGGCGAGTACCTCTACTGCAAGGAGGAGAATCCGGATCTGGCCTATGTGGTGCCGGAGGAGGGCTCCTGCCTGTGGTTTGACAGCTGGGTGATCCCCAAGAACGCCGAGAACAAGGAGAACGCGGAGAAGTTCATCAACTTCCTCTGCCGCCCGGACATTGCCCTGAAGAACTTTGAGTATATCACCTACGCCACCCCCAACACCGGCGCCATGGAGGAGCTGGACGAGGAGATTCTCAACGATGTGGGCGTCTTTGCCGACCAGGAGACCATGGACCGCTGTGAGGTGTTTACCTGGCTGGGCGAGGAGACTGAGGCCTTCTACAATGAGTGCTGGACCCAGGTGCTGGCGGAGTAAGCGGCTCCATTCCCTTCAATAAAAGCAAAAATACGGCAGCTTTTCTCCCTTTGCGGGGAGGAAAGCTGCCGTACTTGTTGTTTTTGGGGCTGGAAATATGCTGGCGGCCGACGGGTGCGGTATCCCTTTGCTTTGGTCTGACTGGCTGTTTGCCACGGATGCCAGACGAAAACACAGGAGCAGCCCATTTCTGTGGCTGAGACTGTGGATGGCGGAGAGCGGAGGGCTCCCGCGCGCCAGTGCGGGACACCGCTTCCGCCATCTCCCGGAGGGGTCCAGGGGCGAGCCCCTGGTTTCCTTTCCCCCCGCTTTCCGAAACCGGAAAGCGGGGCCGCCGGAGGCAGGCCACCGTACTGGCAAGTACGCACTATCTGGGCCGATACAGAACCAAGCTCCAGCCCAGGGACGCTTAAACCTGGAAAAAGATCCAGTAGCAACACCCCGCCGCAATTCCCGCCAGCGCCCCGGCGATCACATCCCGGGGAAAATGAACTCCGCCGATCACCCGGCACAGGGCCAGCAGCACGCCGATGATCAGAAACACCGCCCCCGCCGGAGGGCAGAGCCAGAGAAAGGTCATGGCAATGACAAAGACGGAGAAAACGTGGCGGCTGGGAAAGCTCTTGCCCTTCTTGTCCTTGTGGATGAGAGGCTGAATCTCCAGCAGCTCATAGGGCCGCTTGGCATTATACAGGTTCCGAAAGACCGAGACCAGTACAAAGCTCACCGCGGGTACCAGCAGGGCGGGGATGCCCCGGCTGTCCCGGGTGCAGGCCAGCCACAGCAGGCACAGGGGATAGGCCACATAGCACAGCCGGGTGAGCAGAAAATTCACCCGGTTCAGCCACCGCTCCCCCTTAGGCGTGCGCAGGGGTGCGGACCAGCGCTGATATTGCTCCTTGGTCATGACTTCGCCTCCTGTCCGTCCAGCTCGGCCAGCCGGTGGGCGGTGATTTTGGGCAGCTTCCAGAGGAAGAGGGAGAAGGTGGTGAGGGCGGCCAGGGTGTCCGCAATGGGCTCTGCCAGAAAGACAGCAAAGACCTGATCCGGAAAGAAATGGGGCAGGATGAGGATCAGGGGGATCAGCAGAATCAGCTTGCGCAGACAGGCCAGAAAGAGGGAGATCTTCGCCTGTCCCATGGCCACAAAGGTCTGCTGAGCGGTGAACTGGAGGGGGAGCATAAAGGAGGCGGCCAGATAGATCCGCATCGCCCAAGCGGCGTAGTCCTGAAGGGTGGGATCGTCGGTAAACAGCCCCGCCAGCGGCCGGGCAAACAGCCGGACACACAGCCAGGCCAGTACGCCGAAGGTCAGCGCGCAGCGGAAGAGAAGCCAGAAGGACTTTTTCACCCGCTCCATGTTGCCTGCACCGTAGTTGTAGCCCACGATGGGCTGGTTGCCCTGACACAGGCCGGTGAGGGGCAGGCAGACCATCTGCATCATGCTGGCGCAGATGGTCATCGCCCCTACCGCCAGGTCTCCGCCGTAGGTCTGGAGGGAGGCGTTGAAGGTGACCGACAGCAAACTCTCAGTGGCGGTCATGGTGAAGGGGGAGACGCCCACCGCCATGGCCGGGGCCAGATACTTCCACCGGGGCCGGAGATACCGCACCCGGAGATGGAGCCGGGTTTTGGGCCCGGTGAGAAACCGGAGCACCCACAGGGCGGAGATTGCCTGGGACAAAATGGTGGCCAGAGCCGCGCCCTGGACGCCCAGATTGAGGACAAAGAGGAAGATGGGGTCGAGGATCAGATTGAGCACCGCCCCCAGCATGGTGGTGGCCATGGCGATGGTGGAAAAGCCCTGGGTGGTGATGAAGTTGTTCAGTCCTACGGTGAAAAGGACAAAGACGGTGCCTAGCAGGTAGACCGAGAGATAGTCCTTTGCATAGCCGATGGTGGCGTCGCTGCCGCCGAAGGCGTAGAGCAACGGCTCCATCAGGGCGGTAAACAGACCGGAGGCGGCCAGGGCGGCGAGAAGGAGGGCGGTGGTGCAGCTGCCCATCAGCTCCTCTGCCCGGGAGACCCGGCCCTCGCCCAGATGGATTGCCGCCCGGGCGCCGCCGCCCACGCCGAAGAGCTGGGACAGGGAGGTGATCAGGGTGAGAATGGGAAAGCAGATGCCCACTCCGGTCAGGGCGTCGCTGCCGATGCCGGGGATGTGGCCGATGTAGATCCGATCCACCAGATTGTAGAGTACGGTGACCATCTGGGCGCAGATGGCGGGGACGGCCAGCCGCAGCAGCAGCCGGCCGATGGGGGCAGTGCCCAGATCGGGAGATTGGGACGGAGTGTGGGGCATAGGGATAGGATGCCTCCTTTGGACAGTTGGAAGGGCGGCCAGCCAGGGCCGCCCGTGGGTGTGAATTGAAAGGAACGGCAGATCATCGCCGCCGGAGCGTAGGGGCGCACATTGTGCGCCCGCCGTTTTACGAAATGCGACAGGAAGCGAAACAAGACCCGCTCATACCACCGGCAGCCCGGTCAGATGCCGCCGCACCATGTCAAAGGCGGTGAGCACGGCGCTGTTGCGCACCCGGTCCCGGGCCTGACCCAGCCGGGCCTCCTTGACCCAGACCTGCTCCCCGTGGGCGAGACCCAGATACACCAGCCCCACCGGGTTGCCCCGGTCGTCCGGCTCCGGCCCGGCCACGCCGGTAATCGAGATGGCCAGGTCGCTGCCCAGCACCCGGCAGGCCCCCAGGGCCAGCGCCCGGGCGGTCTCGGCGGAGACGGCGCCGTATTTGTCCAGAATCTCCTGAGGCACCCCCAGCAGATTGTGCTTGACCTCATTGGTGTAGCAGACCACGCCGCCCTGGAAGATCTGCGAGGCGCCGGGGAGGTCGGTGATCCGCTTGGCGGCGAGACCGCCGGTGCAGCTCTCGGCGGCGGAGAGGGTGAGCTGCTGCTCATGGAGGAGCTGGGAGACCCGCTGCTCCAGACTGGCCACGTCCACCCCGTAGATCAGGTCGCCGAACCGCTGCCGCAGCTGGGCCTCCACCGGGTCCAGCATGGCCTGGGCCTCCTCCCAGGTGGGGGCCTTGGCGGTGATGCGCAGCTCGCACTCCCCCTCCTTGGCGTAGGGGGCCAGGGTGGGATTGTGCATGGAGAGCATCTCCTCCCGGAGCTGGGCCTCCATGGCGGACTCCCCGATGCCGAAGAGCTTCAGCGTCCGGGAGGCGATCACCCCGTCAGACAGCCCCTTGAGATAGGGGATCACCCGGTGCTCCAGCATGGCCCGGCACTCCCGGGGCGGGCCGGGGAGCATAATTACCCGGACGCCATCCGCCTCAAAGGCGCAGCCCGGGGCGGTGCCCCAGTCGTTTTGCAGCACGGTGCAGCCCTCAGGGAGCATGGCCTGCTGAAGGTTGTTCTCGGTCATGGTCCGGTGGGGGAGCCGCTGCCTGAAATAGTCCCGGATACGCTGGGCGCTCTCCTCGTGAAAGACCAGCTTTTTGCCGAAGGCGTCGGCCAGCACCTGCTTGGTCAGATCGTCGCAGGTGGGCCCCAGCCCGCCGGTGGTGATGATAATATCCGCCCGGGTCTTGGCCACCTCCACGGCGGCTTTCGCCCGTTCCGGGTTATCCCCCACCACAGTGTGGTAGTAGACGTTGATGCCCAGGGCGGACAGGGCCTGGGAGATCATCTGGGCGTCTGTGTTGCAGATATTGCCCAGCAGCAGCTCGGTGCCTACGGCGATCAGTTCAGCGGTATGAGTCATGGTGATTCCTCCTGTTGAAGGGTGGAATAAAACGGAAATGTTCTGATTTGCAGAGACCCAAGCCTCCCTCTCTGAGGGAGGTGGCTGCCCGAAGGGCAGACGGAAGGAGTGCGCCCCTGCGCCAGCGTCCATAGAACGACAGAGTTGGCCGACAAGAGAACGTTTTTCAGTTGTCAACTGACATAATGCAGGGTATCAGTTTGCGCCGGGGGCGACTCCCTCAGTCGCCTTGCGGCGACAGCTGAAGGTGAATTGCCCCGAAGGGGCAAGAGAAGCCGGCCTGGGCCGCCCTCGGAGAGGGAGCCTTGGGGCGCACCGGTGTATACCCTTCCCTCACCACCGGATCTGCACCCGCTCAATCCCGTCAAAGGCCTCCTGACAGAGGGCCTGGAAGTCGTAGTTCTGCTCGATCTCCTCCAGCTCCTCCACCTTGGGATGGGTCTTGGGGTGCTTGGGGGTAAAGACGGTGCAGCAGTCCTCGTAGGGCAGAATGGAGGTGTCAAAGGTACCGATCTTCCGGGCAATGCGGATGATCTCCTCTTTGTCCATGCCAATGACGGGCCGGAAAACGGGGATGGAGCAGACCGCCCCGGTGACCGCCATGGCGTCCATGGTCTGGCTGGCCACCTGGCCCAGGCTCTCGCCGGTGACCAGGGCGTTGGCCCCCACCCGCCGGGCCACCATCTCGGAGATGCGCATCATGTACCGGCGCATGGCCAGGGTAAAGTAGGGCTCCGGGCAGTTGCGGCGGAGATCCTCCTGAATTTTCGTAAAGGGCACGATGTTCACCGTCAGCCGGCCGCAGTAGGGGCTGATCAGCCGGGCCAGTTCCAGCACCTTATCCTTGGCCTCCTCTGAGGTGTAGGGATAGGAGAAGAAGTGGACCAGCTCCAGGGCCAGGCCCCGCTTTGCCATCATATAGCAGGCCACCGGGGAGTCCAGTCCGCCCGAGAGCAGGGCCACCGCCCGGCCGCCGGAGCCCACCGGCAGACCGCCGGCCCCCGGCTCGGGATTGGCGTGGACGTAGCCGGCAAAGTCCCGCACCTCCAGGTGCACCACCAGCTCCGGGTTGTGTACGTCCACCGTCAGGTGGGGATAGGCCTCGGCCAGCAGGCCGCCCACATACTGGCTCAGCTGGATGGAGGTCATGGGGAAGGACTTGTCCGCCCGCTTGGTCTCTACCTTGAAGGTTTTGGCGCTGCGGAGCTGGTCGTCCAGATAGGAGCGGGCGGCCTGGAAAAAGGCGTCCTTGTCCTTCTCACAGGCTCTGGCCCGGGACAGGCCGGAGATGCCAAAGACCTGCTTCAGGCCCTCCCAGGCCCCGTCCAGATCGCAGAACTCATTCAGCGGCTCCACATAGATGGTGGACTGGCGGGCGTAGGCCCGGAACTTGCCGAAGGGATGGAGGCGGCGCTGGAGGTTGCCCATCAGGCGCTGCTCAAAGCTCTTGCGGTTGAGTCCCTTGAGGACAATCTCGCCCATTTTCAGCAGGAACATCTCCTGGGCGGCGGGCGTACCGGAGGTTATTGTGTGATCCATAGGGTTCTCCTTATTCATCAAAGTCGGGGCAGGCCGGGCCCCGGTCATAGTGCTCCAGAAAGCTGTGCTCCACCCCTCCGGTCTTGTAGCCGGGGAAGGTGTCCAGTTGGAGGTTGTGGATGGCGCGAAAGACGTTTTTCTCCACCTGGGGGCTGTCCTGGCGGAGGCGGCGGAGCAGCTGCTTCACCTCTTGGCGCTTGGAGCTGCCCTGGCCGTGAGCGGCCTGCTCGGTAAAGCGGCAGGCGCACTGGAGAAAGTGGAGGTCGTTGTACCTGGCCCAGGCGATAATGTCCTCCTCGTGGATGCAGTACATGGGCCGGATCAGCTCCATCCCTTCAAAATTGGTGGAGTGGAGCTTGGGCATCATGGCCTGAAGCTGCCCCCCGTAGAGCATGCCCATCACCGTGGTCTCCACCACGTCGGAGAAGTGGTGGCCCAGGGCGATCTTGTTGCAGCCCAGCTCCCGGGCCATGGAGTAGAGGTGCCCCCGGCGCATCCGGGCGCAGAGGTAACAGGGGGAGTGGTCGCTGCTGTTGGCCACAGAGAAGATATTGGAGTCTTTGATCTGGATGGGCACCTGGAGGAGGGCGGCGTTGTCGATGATCTTCTGCCGGTTTTCCGGGGCGTAGCCCGGGTCCATCACCAGATAGACCGCCTGAAAGGGGACGATGCTCACCCGCTCCAACTGTTGCATCAACTTAGCCAGCAGCATGGAGTCCTTGCCGCCGGAGATACAGACGGCGATCTTGTCCCCCTCCTGCACCAGCTCGTACCGCTTTACCGCCAGAATGAAGGGGTTCCACAGCTCTTCCCGATACTTTTTGATGATGCTGCGCTCAATGAGCTGGCAGCGGGTCAGTTCCCGGGCCATGTCAGAGCCTCCCTCTGGCCCGGTCCCGGGCCTCTTTTTTTGCGGCCAGCTTGTCCAGCAGCGCCTGGTC
The DNA here is from genome assembly GCA_051866795.1 of Candidatus Onthomonas sp. Lineage (GTDB taxonomy): Bacteria > Bacillota > Clostridia > Oscillospirales > Oscillospiraceae > Onthomonas. The sequence goes on from JBJDXT010000143.1 coordinate 22,861, forward strand.
AAAGGGGGGCGTGGTGGAGGCGTGGATCTCCGCCTGATAGGCCCGGAAGAGGTATTCGGCAAAGTCCTCCCGCGCCCGGCTGGCCTCCCGCCGGAGATGGCGCACGTCCAGATCCCAGATCCGCACCCGGTCCAGCCCGTCCGCGTCCTTGAGCAGCTGGGCCAGGGTGAAAGTCCGGTCCCAGTCCGCCGGCTGATAGCGGCGCAGCGTGTCCTCCAGCTGGGCCTCCGGCCGGGAGTGGGCGTCCACGGCGGCCATCATCATGACAAGCTCCTCCCCCGAGCGGCCGGTGAGCTGGCCCAGAGACTGGGCGGAGCGGTGGCCGTGAAGGTGGTCCAGACTGTCGTTCACCCGGCCCACGTCGTGATAGGCGCAGCACTCCAGCAGCAGGGCGGTGTCCTCCGTGCTCAGCGGCTCCTCCATGGCGCAGAAGGCCCCGTGGAGCATGGTGCGCTCAATGTGGCCGGGACCGTGAATGGGGCTTTGGTAGAGGGCGTCCCAATTCAGATGAGTGAGCTTGTCCAGAAACAGGGGCCAGCCCTCCCAACGGGCCAGGCGGCCCATGAGAGGCTGATAGGGACCCCAATCGTTTCGGCGGATGAGGGCGAGCAGAGGAGAGGACATAGGTGGCACCTCCAGGTTGACATTCTTAATCAGTATATCACAGCCGGGGAAAAGAGAAAAGAGAAAGGAGGGATTTCAGAATTGCATCCGGCCTGTAGGAGCGATTCACGAATCGACGTTCGGAAATGTTGCCGATATTGGCGCGGGCCGTTCATGAACGACCCCTACGGAGACGTTCGCATCAATGAGTGATCCCACGAATCAATTCTGCGGCGCTGGCACTCAAATCTCCGGCGTAAAGGGGTCCAGAAATCCCTCCCCGTAGACCTGGCTGGCGTTGGTGAGAATGGTGAAGGCGGCGCTGTCCTCCTCGTGGACGATCTGACGCACTTTGGGATAGAGCCGCTTGTGGGCCACGCAGAGGAGAATCTGCTGCTCCCGGCCAGTGTAGGCACCTCTGGCCTGGAGAAAGGTGGCGCCGATGTTTAGCTCGGTGAGGATGCGCTGGGCGATGTCCTGGCTGTGGGTGCTGACGATGAGCAGCATAGTGGCCTCGTTGCCCCGATAGAGCACCTGATCCAGTACGATTCCGAACACAATGACGCCTACAGCGGCGATGAGGGCCTTTTCCGGGTCCTGGTAGACCAGGGCCACCCCAATGATGACTGCCGCGTCCAGGGCGATGGTAAAGGCCCCTGACTTGATGTGGGGATACCGCCGCCGGAGCAGCCGGACCACGATATCCGTGCCGCCGGTGGTGCCGCCGCAGCGAAAGACCAGTCCCACCCCCAGAGCGGTGCAGGCGCTGCCCGCCAACGAGGCCAGCAGCTCCTGATGGGTGATCAGGGGCAGATCCCGGGCCAGCCAGGCGATGACGTCAATCAGCACCGAGGAGAGCAGGGTGGCGTAGACGGTGGAGAAGAGAAACTCCCGGCCAAACTTCCACAGCCCCAGCAGCAGCAGGGGGATGTTGAGCAGAATGAGAATGGCGCCGGTCTCCAGGGGGAGAAACTCCCCCAGCACAATGGCCACGCCGGAGAGCCCTCCGGGGGCGATGTGCAGCGGGTCCAGAAAAAGGGAGACGCCCGCGCCGAAAAAAAGACAGCCCAAGCTCATGACGAAGAGCCGTCCCAGCAATCCGGAGCGGGAGACGTGATCGTGTGCGGACATAGACAAACACCTCCTGTCTGTGCGTTAGTATGAGCGAAACGGGGCGAAGCAATCAGAGAAAGAATGAGATCGGGCAGCGGCTGGCTGCTGTAGGGGCCGTTCACGAACGGCCCGACCGATGATCGGAAAACGCTCAAACGGGCGATTCGTGAATCGCCCCTACGAGGTGGGTGAAATGCGGCCGCCTCACCCCTCCAGCGCCCACCGGATAGGTGTCTCCCCGTTTTCCTCCAGAAACCGATTCACCTGACTGAAGGGACGGGAGCCGAAAAAGCCCCGCCGGGCGGAGAGGGGGCTGGGATGGGGGGACTGGAGCACCAGCCGGGGATAGAGGCTCTCCTGAATCCCGGCCTCCTTGCCCTTGGTCTGGGCCCCCTTGCCCCAGAGAACAAAGGCGATGGGCCGGGGCTGGGCCTGGAGGGAGCGCAGCAGCCGGGCGGTGAACTGCTCCCAGCCCATCCCCTTGTGGCTGTTGGCCTCTCCGCCGTAGACGGTGAGGACGTTGTTGAGCAGCAGCACCCCCTCCTCCGCCCAGGGGATCAGGCTGCCTCCGGCGGCGGGAGGAATGCCCAGATCGGACTCCAGCTCCTGGTAGATGTTGCGCAGAGACCGGGGCAGGGCCACTCCCGGCCGGACGGAGAAGGCCAGTCCATGGGCCTGTCCCTCGCCGGGATAGGGGTCCTGGCCCAGAATGACGCAACGCACCTTCTGGGGCGGGGTGAGCCGGAGGGCGGTGAACAGATCCTCCCGGGGGGGATAGACCGGCTTTTCCCCCTGATAGACGGCCTCCACCCACTGGAAAAGGGCCTGGCACCAGGGCTCCTGCTGGAATGCTGAGACGATGGGGGCCCACTGGCCCAGCTGTGCGGTCAGATCGTTCATATAGCTCCGCCTTTCTGGATGTTTGGTATAAAATAGAATGCCGTAGGGGCCGTTCAGGAACGGCCCGCCCGATACCGGAACATTCCCGGCGGGCGATTCATGAATCGCCCCTACGGGCCGGATACGGTGGAATCTGTCATCTCCATTTTACACCTCTTTTCCCCTCCCCGCAATCGGCGGACGTTGACTTGAATTTGCCGGGACTGGTATACTGAGAGAAACACGCACTTGGAGGTGACTGCCATGGCACCCCTGCCCTCCTGGTTTTATGACGGCAACACGGTGGAGATCGCCCGGCGGCTGCTGGGCAAGCTGATTGTCCGGGAATATCAAGGAGCTCTACTGGCCTGCCGGATTACCGAGACCGAGGCCTATGTGGGCCGGTGCGACAAGGCCTGCCACGCCTACGGCTACCGGAAAACCGCCCGCACCCGCACTCTCTTCGCCCCGCCGGGCCGGGCCTATATTTACCTGATCTACGGCATGTACCACTGCCTGAATTTCGTCACCGAGCCGGAGGGGGAGCCCGCCGCCGTCCTCATCCGGGGCGGAGAACCGGTGCTGGGAATTGAGACCATGGCCCGGCTCCGGTTCGGAAAGGAGCTGGAGCAGCTCACCGCATACCAGCGGAAACACTTTCTGGACGGGCCGGGCAAGCTGTGCAGGGCTCTGGCCCTGACCCGGGCGGAAAACGGCCTGGATCTCACCCGGGGGGAGACCCTGTGGGTCACCGACGACCCGGGAGAGTTGGGCCTTGTCCTTCCTGAGGAGAGCCGGCCCATCTGTGCCGGCAAACGGATCGGCATCGACTACGCCCAGGAGGCGGTGGACTTCCCCTGGCGGTTTTACTATGGAGAGAAATGAGGAGAAACCATGAAACTGTTTGATCTGGACGGCACCCTGCTGGACTCCAACGGCATCTGGCAGGAGATCGATGTGGCCTTTCTCAGCCGACGGGGCATCCCCTGGTCGGAGGAATACAATCAGGGGGTGATCCACGCCATCTTCCCCACTGCGGCCCAGTTCACCAAGGAGTTCTGCCACCTGGAGGAGACTCCGGAGGAGATCATGGCCGAGTGGCTGGACATGGCTCGGGAGGGCTACGCCCACACCCTCCAGGCCAAGGAGGGGGCGCTGGACTATCTGGCCCAGTGCGCCGCCCGGGGCGAGCGGATGGCGCTCTTCACCTCGGCGGAGCCATCCCTCTGCCGGGCGGCCCTGGAGGGCCGGGGCTTTGGCCGGTATCTCACCCAGGTGGTCTTTGCCCAGGAATTGGGGATGGAAAAGCGCTCCCCCGCTGCCTTCCGGGAGGCAGCCCGGCGGCTGGGAGTGCGCCCGGAGGAGATCACCTTTTTTGACGACTCCCCGGTGGCCTGCCGGGGGGCCAGAGAGGCGGGGTGTACCGTCATCGGGGTCTATGACCCTCTCTTTGCCGCCTATGAGGAGGAGATGCGGAGCATCTGCGACGGATACATCCGCTCCTTCCGGGAGCTGACAGAGGGATGAGAGCAGCCGACAAACTTTGTGAAAATATCTTTGCGTTGTCCCTTGACAGCTTTTATGCGCTGTGCTAAAATCGAATTAAACCATTGAAGAGGCGTGAGTATCCCAATCGGGCACCTTACAGAGAGCTCCGGGCTGGTGGAACCGGGGCAGGCAGCGTTTGGGGGAATGGGCCTCTGAGGGCAGGCAGAACGGATTTTATCCCAGTATGTGCGCCGGAGATCGGCTCCGTTATCAAAGGCGGTATGTGATAGCATACCATGAGAGGATGCGACAGCATCAAATTGGGTGGCACCGCAGGAGTAATTGCTCTTGTCCCAACACAGCAACGTGTAGGGACGAGGGCGTTTTTATTTGCCCCGTCCCGCCAGTCAAACTGACAGGAGGAAAGCAAAATGGCAGCGAACAACAACATCCCTTACAAGATCTATCTGGCGGAAGAGGAGATGCCTCAGGCATGGTACAACGTCCGGGCGGACATGAAGAACAAGCCCGCGCCGCTGCTCAACCCCGGCACCCTGCAGCCCATGACCGCCCAGGAGCTGGGCGGCGTATTCTGCGATGAGCTGGTGGCCCAGGAGCTGGACGACACCACCCCCTATATCCCCATCCCCCAGGAGATCCGGGACTTCTACAAGATGTACCGGCCCTCCCCCCTGGTGCGGGCCTACTGTCTGGAGAAAAAGCTGGGCACTCCGGCCAAAATCTACTACAAATTTGAGGGCAACAACACCAGCGGCAGCCACAAGCTGAATTCCGCCATCGCCCAGGCCTATTATGCCAAGAAGCAGGGCCTCAAGGGCGTCACCACCGAGACCG
>JBJDXT010000144.1:0-4223 GCA_051866795.1 Candidatus Onthomonas sp.
TGGGCCAGGTGGGCAACGCCCGGTGCGGCGATATTATGCGAATGTACCTGAAAATTGATGACGGCATCATCACCGACGTTAAATTTGAGACCTTCGGTTGCGGCAGCGCCATCGCCACCAGCTCCATGGCCACCGAGCTGATCAAGGGCAAGCCGGTGGAGCAGGCGCTGGAGCTGTCCAACCAGGCGGTGGTGGAGGCCCTGGACGGCCTGCCCGCCCATAAGCTCCACTGCTCCGTTCTGGCGGAGGAGGCGGTGAAGGCCGCCGTCAAGGACTACTACGATAAAAACGGCATCCCCTACGACAAGGAAAAGTTCTGTCCCGGCGACTGCGAGGCCTGCGGACACTGAGAAAATGGATATCCGATCCCCGCGCTGTCGGCAGATGGCGCGGGGATTTCGCCCGTCTGGTGAAAAGCTGTCGAAAAAACCATAACGATTTCGCCGATTTTTCTATGGGAAGTTCTTCCGGGACGATTGCAAAAAAATCCGCCGCTGGGTATAATAGGTCTACTATCATTCAGAGTAAGGTGCAGCAATGAGCCGGTTTTTGGCAAGACTGGCAGAAAGGTGAATGAATATGAGCTTTGTACGGGATATTGGCATTGATCTGGGTACCGCCTCCGTCCTGGTCTACATCCAGGGTAAGGGTGTTGTCCTGCGGGAGCCCTCAGTGGTGGCCATCGACAAGACTACTGGCCGCCTGCTCAAGGTGGGCACCGAGGCCCGGAAGATGCTGGGCCGTACCCCCGGCAATATCGTGGCCATCCGCCCCCTGCGGGACGGCGTCATCTCCGATTACGACATGACCGAGCGGATGCTCCGGGAGTTTATCCGCAAGGTGGCTCCGGTGCGCTTTTTTAAGCCCCGTGTGGTCATCTGCGTCCCCTCTGGCATCACCGAGGTGGAGGAGCGGGCGGTCATTGACGCCGGTATCCAGGCAGGCGCCCGGAAGGTTTATCTGATTGAGGAGCCGGTGGCCGCCGCCATCGGCGCGGGCATCGACATTGCCCAGCCCGAGGGCCATCTGGTGGTGGACATCGGCGGCGGCACCACCGATGTGGCGGTGATCTCCCTGTCCGGCGTGGTGGAGTCCACTTCCATTAAAATCGCGGGAGACGCCTTTGACGATGCGGTGATCAAATACATCCGCCGTAAGCACAACATCCTCATCGGCTCCCGGACGGCAGAGGAACTGAAGATCGCTTTGGGATGTGTCTTTCCCCGTCCGGAGGAGGAGGTACTGGAGGTTACCGGCCATGACCAGATGACCGGTTTGCCCCGTACGTTTACCGTCTCCTCCAGCGAGATGATTGAGGCCTTTGAGGAGCCTGCCCAGCGGATTGTGGACACGATCCACTCAGTGCTGGAGCGTACTCCCCCGGAGCTGGTGGCGGACATCTCCGCCAACGGCATCGTCATGACAGGAGGCGGCAGCCTGATCTGGGGCTTTGACAAGCTGATCGAGTCCCACACCGGCATCGAGACCCATGTGGCGGATGACGCCATCTCCTGCGTGGCCTACGGCACCGGCAAGAGCTTGGAGTCCATCGGATCCATGCAGGACGGTACGATGAACTTGAGCCGCAGAAAGCAGATGAACAGCTGAGCTGACAGCGGGGCGGTTGCAAAAACTGCCCCGCTGTGCTATGCTCACGGCAAGAGGTGACCCTATATGAAGAGTAAGCAGGAAAAGACCAACGTCATGCGCATCCTGGATCAGAAGAAGATCCCCTATGAGAGCAGAACCTATCCCCACGGGGAGGAGGCGGTGGACGGAGCTGAGGTGGCCCGCCTGCTGGGTCAGGCCCCGGAGACCGTCTATAAAACCCTGGTGGCCCAGGGGGCCAGCCGGCAGTATTACGTCTTTGACATCCCGGTGGAGGCGGAGCTGGATCTGAAAAAGGCGGCCAAAGCAGTGGGAGAGAAGTCGATCGCCATGCTCCATGTGAAGGAGCTGCTGCCCCTCACCGGCTATGTCCGGGGCGGCTGCAGCCCCATTGGCATGAAAAAGCAGTTTTTCACAACCTTCCACAGCGCCGCGGAGGAGCTGGATCAGGTGGCCGTCTCCGGAGGAAAGATTGGCGTCCAGGTGCTGCTGGCCCCCAAGGAGATCGTCCGGCTGGTCCGGGGTCAGTTCGCGGATATCATCAAGGATTGAATTGGAAAAGTTGAACGCCCCCTGACACGGTTGAGTTCCGTGCCAGGGGGCGCATTATTGTGTGTTTTCAGGGCGCGCAGCTCAGTGCTGGGCGTAGTAGTTAATGAGGCAGCCGGCCAGAACGATGTCCCGCTCCTCCCGGGTCATGGCGGGGAGAGTGAGGGTGACGGGCCTGGCCGCTCCCTTCTGGAAGAGGGTGGCCTCCAGCGACTCGCCGTCGCCCTCCAGCAGGGCCTTGACACCGGGGATGTAGAGCTGGTCGCCGGGCTGGATGTCCAGCTCTGCCAGGCCGTTTACGATGAAGGGCAGCATCCCCCAGTTGACCACGTTGGAGCGGTAGCGCTTGGTGGCGTACTCGGCGGCCAGATTGGCCACGCCGCCCAGCACCCGCTGGCAGGAGGCGGCCTGCTCCCGGGCGGAGCCGTCGCCGGGCTTGAGGGCCATGACCAGAGAGCCCAGACCGGTGGTTTTGGGATCGTGGCCGTCCAGGGCCGCCAGCACGTCGGCGTTCAGGTCGCCGGCCTGACGGGCCTTCTCCAGCTTCTGGATCTCCTTGGCCCGGCCCACATAGGCGGGGTCCTTCCGGCTCAGGGCGAATTCGGCAAGCCCCAGGGGGTTAGAGCGGTAAGAGGAGGTCTCGCCGGAGGGGATCAGCTCGTCGGTGGTGGTCACCGGGTCGTAGATGGCGGAGGCCACGGTGAGCATCAGATCCTCGGGCATGGCGATCTGCTGGGGCCAATCGGTGATGTTGGGGCCAAAGACCAGCGCGGTCTCCGGCTGGGGATTGCCTACACCGAAATAGACCCGGCTCTTGTAGGCGGAGTCGTCATAGTGGAACAGCTCATCCGGCTTGTCCTCGGGGAACTGCTCCAGCTCCAGGGCGGAGGTGAGCACGCCGCCGTTGAGGGCGGTGGCGGCGATGGAGCGGGCGTCCATCAGGGCCACATAGGACAGCTGGCCGTTGCCCGGCTTGGAGCCCTCCCGGTTGGGGAAGTTCCGGGTGGAGTGGCGGATGGAGAAGCCGCCGTTGGAGGGCACGTCGCCTGCTCCGAAGCAGGGGCCGCAGAAACAGGAGCGGATGGAGGCGCCGGCGGCCATCAGGTCGGAGATGGCGCCCTGACGGGTCAGCTCCTGGAAGATGGGCATGGAGCCGGGATAGCAGGAGAGCCAGAAGGAGTCGCTGCCGATGGCGCTGCCCTTGAGCAGCTCGGCGGTCCGGAGCAGGTTCTGATAGGTGCCGCCGGAACAGCCTGCGATGACCGCCTGATCCACATAGAACTTGCCGTCTCTCACCTTGTCCAGCAGAGAGGGGACCTTGTCCAGACCGAACTGCTGTCGGGCCTTTTCCTCGGTCTCAGCCAGAATATCGGTCATATTGGCCTTGAACACCGAGATGGGATAGGCGTTGGAGGGGTGGAAGGGCAGGGCGATCATGGGCTCCACCAGATCCAGATTGACCAGAATCACATCGTCATAATAGGCGCCCTCGGCAGGCATAAGACGGCGGTAGTCCTGCTCCCGGCCCAGCATCTTCAGATAGTCCCGAGTGGTCTCGTCGGTGGACCAAACAGAGGAGAGGCAGGAGGTCTCAGTGGTCATGACGTCGATGCCGCACCGGTAGTCCATGGACAGGTTGGCGATGCCGGGGCCAACAAACTCCATGACGGCGTTTTTCACGATGCCCTTGGCAAAGGTTTTGGCGATGATGGCCAGGGCCACGTCCTGAGGGCCCACGCCGGGACGGGGACTGCCGGAGAGATGGATGGCGATCACCCGGGGATAGGAGATGTCATAGGTCTTGCCCAAAAGCTGCTTGACCAGCTCGGGGCCGCCCTCACCCATGGCCATGGTGCCGAAGGCACCGTACCGGGTGTGAGAGTCGGAGCCCAGAATCATCCGGCCGCTTCCGGCGTACCGCTCCCGCATGTAGGAGTGGATGACTGCCTGATGGGCGGGGACAAACTCACCGCCGTACTTCTTGGCGGCGGAGAGGCCGAACACATGGTCGTCCTCGTTGATGGTGCCGCCCACGGCGCACAGGGAGTTGTGGCAGTTGGTCAGCA
>JBJDXT010000145.1:0-4214 GCA_051866795.1 Candidatus Onthomonas sp.
AGGATGTAGATGTAGTCTTGCCGATAAACTGCCAGCTTGTATCTGCTGTCTTGCGATAGACCCGATATCCCTCTGCACCTGTGACCTTGCTCCAGGACAGAGAGATGCCGGAGGAGGATGCAGTAGGCGTGTTCAGCTTGGGCACAGACAGACAGGGACAGGAAATACCGGAAGTATCGTACCTGGACTGGACGGAGCCATAGGTGGCACGGACAGTGTAAATATAGGTCGTTCCGGAGGACACCGTGGTATCAGTATAGTTGACCTTGCTGTTCGAGGTGAGCGTGGCAATTTTGTTCCAGCTCTTATCAGCTGTTTTTCTCCAGACAGTATAGCCGTCTCCGTTGCTCTCTTTCTCCCAGGTCACCCGGATACCGTTTGCCACATTTTCCGCTTTGGTCAGCTGGGGAGTTGTCAGCAGACTGCTTGCGGACATATAGTAATAGTTTCCATCCAACTGGATCTTTCGCCAGGTTGTTCCGTCTGACGTCTGCGACCAATCGGAGACAACCTTTACAATCTTACCTGCACTCAGTGTGCCTGCTGCTGAGGCAGAGGTGGACATCTTGGAATAATAGCTTGCATTGGCTTTGACCACCTGATCTACCAGGGTGACTGTTCCGGAGAGAGTTGCAGAGACGCCTTTGGAATCATAGCCGCTGAGAACAGAGTCCTTGGTGGCACGGACTGTGTAAGTATAAGTGGTTCCAGGATCTCCGGAGCTGTCTTTGAAGGAGACCGTAGATCCAGAGGTCAACGTAGCGACACGAGTCCAGTTGCTGCTGGAGGTCTTCCGATAGACAAGATAACCGGTGGCGCCAGTCACCTTGTTCCAAGTCACCTGAATGGTGTTCCCGGACGCCTTTGCTCCGGTGAGGCTGGGCGCAGAGAGATGGAGGCAGGAGACTCCCGTATGGTCATAATCTGACATCCGGTTGCCGGAGATTGCCCGCACCGTATAAATGTAGGTTGTCCCGGAGTCCGCTGTCTTGTCGTCAAATTGGCTTGTGCTCACGATGTCCAGACGCGTCCAGCCAGTGGAAGAGGTTTTGCGATAGATCGCATAGCTGTCTGCTCCAGGCTGAGCTGACCATTTTACCCGGATACCGCCCACAATATTGGCAGCTGATTGCAGAACGGGATCAAAAATGACATAGGCCCCGTCAACATAGTACTGTCCGCTGCCGTTTACACGAACCTCATACCAAGTTGATCCTCCTGAGGAAACTGCTGTATCAGGCACGATCTGAACCAGCGCTCCGGCGGAAAAGGTACCTGCCACAGAATAGGAGGTTCCTGCCCCTTTGCGATAGTTCAGCTTGCCGGTGGCAACGCCATTGAGAATCGGTTTAGTGGTAGTCGCAGTGGCGGTAACACCAGTACCATCGTAATAAGACTGGCTGGAACTGCTCTTTGCACGGACTGTGTAACAATAGCTGGTGCCTTTTTTGGCAGTACCGTCCACATAGCCCTGAGTGCCGCTGCCGACCGGCTTCAGGTTGACCAACTTCTGCCAACTTCCAGATCCGGTTTTGCGATACAGGTCATAACTGACGGCGCCACTTACTTCGTTCCACTGGACAGAAATGCCATTGTCAGTTGCCTTGGCGGCCACCAGCTTGGGGACGCTGAGATAGAGGATCGAAATACCGGCAGTGTCATAGCCGCCCATGCCGGCATTATTTACCCCTCGAACCGTGTAGGTATAGGTGGTATTATTGGCAATGTCTTTCTGATCCGTATAAGATACCGTGGAACCGGAAGAGATGGTTGCAATCAGCTTCCAGGAGGTGTCACTGCCGCCTTTCCGGTAAACTTTGTATCCAGAGGCGTTGTTGACTTTCTCCCAGCTCAAACGGATGCCCCCGTTCACATTGGAGATGGCGGTCAGCTCCGGTGTTGCCGGTGTGCTGCCTTCGGGGACGCTGGTGCTGGAATTGGAGACAGTGATCCCCACGGCGTCAAAACTGCCGCCGCCGGAGAGTACATAAATGGAGCACTTGCCGTTACTTTTCGCCGTGATCACACCGTCGTCGGACACGGTGGCTACATTGGGATTGCTGGTCTCAAAATAGAGCGTGCCGGTCTTTCCGGAGGTGGAGAGGACAGAGGACAGACTCAGTGTCTCCCCATTTTTGACATTGTAGACCGAGGAAAGGGTCACAAACTGCTCCTGAACATAGCCGGTATAAGTAGTGCCGGAGACAGTGACCTGAACCTGATACCAATAGGGATAATAGAGCCGGGAATTGTAATTGTCAGTCGAGGTGACGGTGCCACCCAGCACAGTGACCGTTGCGCCCTCGGGCGCTTTGACTTTTGAAGCAGTAGAAGTGGAAGGACCGGTATAGATCGTCCGCTCCTCGGTCAGAGTGCCTTTGGTGGTGGGGGTCAGGCTGACGGTTGCGTCCTTGTCAGGCATATTGTCAAATACAGGAATGTAGAACAGAAAAGCGTTGTCCACCGCGTCTACTTTATCATAGGCGTTGTAGGTTTTAGTAGCCTCAGCTGCCACTGCGTAGATGGCAGACATGTACTGGTGACTGTACAGGCTGTACTGAGCATCCGGGCCCACGTTAAAACGCATATAGTAGCTGGTGTTCTGTCCCTTTCCAATATACTGATTAAAGATGTACTCTGCGCCGCCGTAGATGGCAAGAATGGGGTTGCTCCAGCCCTTGTCTTTGGCATAGGCCAGACCTTTGGCTATGGCGCCGCCGTTTGCAGAGGCGTAGGCTCCGATATTATAGAAATTGTAGTAACCGGTATACTCGTCAGAATAGGTTCCGCTGATGGAACCGTTGGTGGTGTCTGCCCCCGTCTCCTGGGCAATTTTGCTTGCCATGAAATAGGGGCTGATGCCAATGGCCAGACCTACATTATAAATAATAGAGGAATAGTCAGAACCGTATTCGCTGTTCAGACTGGCCAGAGTGGCAGTTTTGCCAGAGGTCGTCACATAGTCGGTCATGTGATACAGACCGGTGCTCTTGCTGCAGGCGTTTTTCAGAATGGTCTGAACGCCGGTCAGGGTCTGGACATTACTGTTGTAGCACTGATCTTCAAACTGGAAAATGTACTTTTCCAGCATGAAGTTCCGGGGATCCATATAGTAGGCGATGGCTGCCCGGGAACAACTGACATGGGAGCTGTCAATCGGCTTGTAGCCGTTGGTGCTGGAGTAGTCGGAGGAGCTGTAATATCCGGAATGGTTGTTGAGCAGCAAATGGCTGGTCTCACCGTTGAGATCATAGTCAATGGTGCTTTTGGAACCAAGCTCACCGTTGATGACATCATCCCAGTCAAGACCGGTATCGACGGCCACAAAAATCCAATCAGGATGCTGCTCGTGCAGTGCTTTGAGCAGGCTCTGATAGCTGGAGGGGAACTTTTTTAGCTCAGACTCGTAACTGTAATTCGCATCGCTGGAACGTTTGGCCAAAGCATTTTGAAGGATTGCGTCCAATTCCGCCATAGCGGCCTGCTCTTCCAGGTCTTCTTCAGAAGGCCCGTCTTCAGAAACCGTGGTTTCTTCGGCGGAATCTTCTGCGGTGACAAGCGCTTCCCCTGCCTCAGAGGCAGATTCTTCCGGAAGGGGGTCTTCCTCATCAATTTCAGAAGTTTCCGGAACGTCCACTTCTTCAAAGGGACGCGTTGAATCCTCATCGGGCTGATCCGGGAGAGCCAGAGTGTCATCTTCCGATTCTTGGATCTGAGACGAAGTATCAGTGCCGGACGTCTCATCCTCGGGAGACTCAGTCGCAGCATCCTCTATTCCGGTCAACGGATCAGCAGTCTCCAGAGCATAGGCCATGGCCGGGCTGGCCTCCACAAAAAGCAGGGAAAACAGCAGCAGCATGGATAGGATACGGGTTATCAAAGTCTTTCTCATATCAGCGTTCAATTCCTTCCATTGTGGTGTAGTGGTCTTTTCTGTTGCTGTGTTACAAATTGTAACCAGAATGTATCTAATCGTTATTGTATGATAAAATGGAGAAGAATGCAAGTCTTTTGCCGAAAAACCATGCATGAAAGCTTCTAATTTGGTTTTATTTTCTGGAAAACTGGCACAGAATTAGACGAATACGAAGGAACTGCGTTTCTGGACGGAAAAGGGCTTGACTTTAGCGGCGGGACACAGTATACTATTTAAGTCGCATCGGGGTGTGGCGAAGCTTGGTATCGCGCTTGGTTCGGGTCCAAGAGGCCTCGGG
>JBJDXT010000146.1:0-4182 GCA_051866795.1 Candidatus Onthomonas sp.
GCCGGGAGAACCCAGCCTCCCCCCCCATGTTCTGCATGCTGCTACGCAAGCATCTCACCGGCGCCCGGGTGCTGTCTGTCACCCAGCCCCCTATGGAGCGGGTGGTGGATCTGGAGCTGGAGACCCTCAACGAGCTGGGGGACCGGGTGAGCCGGCACCTCATTTTGGAGGCTATGGGCCGCCGGTCCAACCTGATTCTCACCGACGAAAACGGCCGGATCACCGACTGCCTGCGCAAGGTGGACGCGGAGCTGTCCCAGCTCCGCCCGGTGCTCCCCGGCCTCTATTACCATCTGCCTCCCGCCCGGGAGGACAAGCGGAACCCGCTGGAGACCGGCCGGGAGACGCTGGCCGCCCTGCTCTCTGCTGCCCCGGCGGAGGCGGAGGTCAGCGGCTGGCTGCTGGACACCTTCGCAGGACTCTCCCCCCTCCTCTGCCGGGAGATCGCCTACCGGGCAGGGGGCGATGTGGGCATCCGGCTGCATGCCCTGGATGAGGCGGGTCGGGAGCGGCTGCTGGAGAGCTTCCAAACCGTGCTGGAGGGGATTCACACCCCTCAGCCTACCGCCCTGTTCAAGGCGGGGGAGCCGAAGGACTTCTCCTTCCTGCCCATCGGGCAGTATGAGGGCTATCTGGAGGAAAAGGGCTACGACAGCTTCTCCCAGCTCCTGGACGACTTCTACGCCGCCCGGGAGACCGGAGAGCGGGTGAAGCAGAAGGGTCAGAGCATGATCAAAAGCCTGACCAACGCCCGGAACCGGCTGGCGCGCAAGATCCAGCTCCAGACCAGGGAGCTGGCCCAGGCCCGGGACCGGGAGCAGTATCGGATCAGCGGCGACCTGATCACCGCCAACCTCTATCAGATGCGCAAGGGGCAGAAGTCTATTACCGCCGTCAACTACTACGACCCGGAGTGCCGGGAGCTGACAGTGGCCCTGGACCCGCTGCTCACCCCCCAGCAGAACGCCGCCAAGTACTATAAGCGCTACACCAAGGCCAAGACGGCAGACGCCGTCCTCACTCAGCAGCTGGCCCAGGGCCGGGAGGAGCTGGACTATCTGGACAGCGTGCTGGAATCCCTCCAGCGGGCGGAGGGAGAGCGGGACCTGAACGAGATCCGCCAGGAGCTGGAGGACGGGGGCTATCTCCGCACCCAGAAAGCCGGTAAAAAGCAGGCCAAACGCCCCAGACCTCAGCCGTTGGAGTTCACCTCCTCCGCCGGGCTGCGCATCTCGGTGGGCCGGAACAACACCCAGAACGACCAGCTCACCTGCAAGCTGGCAGGAAAGGGAGACATCTGGCTGCACACCCAGGGCATCCACGGGGCCCACGTCATCCTCTGGACCCAGGGGCAGGAGCCGGACGAGGAGAGCCTGCTGGAGGCGGCCAAGCTGGCCGCCTGGTTCTCTCAGGGCCGGGGCGGCAGCAAGATTCCGGTGGATTATACCCCGGTGAAGTATGTGAAAAAGCCTGGAGGCGCTCGGCCCGGCATGGTGGTCTACACCACCTACCGCACCGCCTATGTGGCCCCGGAGGAGTCGCTGGTCAAACGGCTGGCGGGAAAGGGGCTGGATTGAGATGGAGCTGGAGACAAAACGGCTGATTCTCCGCCCCTGGCGGGAATCCGACGCGGAAGCCCTTTATCAATACGCGAAAGATCCCCGGGTGGGGCCTGCCGCCGGCTGGCCGGTGCACACCAGCGTGGAAAACAGCCGGGAGATCATCCGCACCGTCCTCTCTGAGCCGGAGACCTACGCCGTGGTGCTGAAAGAGACCGGAGAGCCGGTGGGCAGCGCCGGACTGATGCTGCCCCCGGACGGCAATGTGCCCATGCAGCCGGGCGAGGGGGAGATCGGCTACTGGATCGGCGTCCCCTACTGGGGACAGGGGCTGATCCCCGAGGCGGTGGAGGCGCTGCTGGACCGGGGCTTTCAGGCGCTGGGCCTGCACACCGTCTGGTGCGGATACTTTGAGGGAAACGACAAATCCCACCGGGTACAGGAGAAGTGCGGCTTTCGCTTTCACCATATCCAGGCGGATGAACGAAGAACTTATGTAAACCAAATGACCCGGGCGGAGTGGGAAGCCCGCCGGAAGGGATAAAGAATCCCCGGCAGACCGTTTTGGGCGTCTGCCGGGGGATTTTGCATGTCTTGAGATGGGATATTACGGGAGATTACTTGTTTCCGCCCACGGGGGCGCTCTCCTGCTTGCGGGAGGAGAGAACCTTGAGCACCGCCAGCACCAGGGCCAGGAGGACCAGACCCACCAGGAAGCTGACCACGACGTTCTTGACGAAGCCGGCCACAATGTAGGTCACGAAGGAGACGGCGGCCACCAGGATGGCGTAGGGCATCTGGGTGGAGACGTGGTTGACGTGCTCGCACTGGGCGCCGGCAGAGGCCATGATCGTGGTATCAGAGATGGGAGAGCAGTGGTCGCCGCAGACAGCGCCGGCCATGCAGGCGGAGATGGAGATGATCATCAGGGTGTAGTCGGTCTGCTGGAAGACGGCAACCACGATGGGGATCAGGATGCCGAAAGTGCCCCAGGAGGTTCCGGTGGCGAAAGCCAGCAGGCAGGCGATAATAAAGATGATGGCGGGCAGGAAGGCCTGGAAGCCCTGGGCATAGGTCTCCACCACAGCGGCCACATACTCGGCGGCGCCCAGGCTGTCGGTCATGGCCTTCAGCGTCCAGGCGAAGGAGAGGATCAGGATGGCGGGCACCATGGCCTTGAAGCCCTCAGGCAGGCAGCCCATGCAGTTGTGGAAGGAGAGCACCTTCCGGGAGACATAGAAGGCGATGGTCAGCAACAGGGCGATGGAGGAGCCGATGACCAGACCCACGGAGGCGTCGCTGTTGGCGAAGGCCTCCACAAAGCTGGCGCCGCTGAAGAAGCCGCCGGTGTAGATCATGCCCAGCACGCAGCTGACGATGAGAACGATGATGGGCAGAATCAGGTCGATAACGGTGCCCTTGCCCTTGGCGTCGTCCTCCGCCAGGACATAGCCGGAGGGGCCGGTGGTGAGCAGGTCGCCCTTCTCCTGGGCGTTGCGCTCGTGGAGAGCCATGGAGCCGAAGTCCACCTTGAGCAGGATGATGCCCACCATAAAGATGAGGGTGAACAGGGCGTAATAGTTATAGGGGATGGCGCTGATGAACAGGCCCAGACCGTCGGCCCCGTCCACAAAGCCGGTGACGGCGGCGGCCCAGGAGGAGATGGGGGCGATGATGCACACCGGAGCGGCGGTGGCGTCGATCAGATAGGCCAGCTTGGCCCGGGAGATCTTGTGGTTGTCGGTGACCGGCCGCATCACACTGCCCACGGTGAGGCAGTTAAAATAGTCGTCGATGAAGATGACCACGCCCAGCAGCACGGTGGCCAGCTCGGCGCCTACCCGGGACTTGATATGAGTCTGGGCCCAGCGGCCGAAGGCGGCGGAGCCGCCCGCCTTGTTCATCAGGCAGACCATGGCGCCCAAAATGACCAGGAAGATGAGGATACCCATATTCCAGGGATCGGACAGGACGGAGATAAAGCCGTCGTTGATGATGTGAGTCAGGGTTCCCTCAAAGCTGAAGCCAGAGTAGAACAGGCCGCCCACCAGAATGCCGACAAACAGGGAGCTGTAGACCTCCTTGGTGATCAGCGCCAGAGCGATGGCCACGATGGGCGGCACCAGCGCCCAAAAGGTAGCGTACATAGTTTGTTTCCTTCCTTCTCTTTTCGTTTTTGACAGAATTCGCCGCTCCAATAAAGAGACAGGGGCCAGGGTACCATGCCCCAGCCCCTTTGCTTGTGGCCTATTTTACAATAGCAAACGGCAAATGTCAATTTTTTCCTCAAATTTTTCGCTCTCTTCTGGGGAAAACCGAAAAAAGAAAGGTAGAAATCGGCTCAACCGGTCTGCTCTGCTTCCTCTTGGTAGACCGGAATGGTGAGCTTTACTGTAAATTCCGTCTCTTCTTTCCAGAACTGGAAGACACCGCCCAGCTGCTGGACAATCCGCTCACAGGTTTTGAGGCCGATGTTGGTACTCTCCACCGGATTGGGATTGGGTGGGACGAAGTTATGCAGCTCCACCCGGATAAAGTTTTCCACCAGCTCCTGGGAGATGGTGACCGGCTGACCGGGGTCGGCGTATTTTTCAATGTTGGAAAACAGGTTGTCAAACAGCCG
>JBJDXT010000147.1:0-26445 GCA_051866795.1 Candidatus Onthomonas sp.
GCGGGGGACCTGTCCCGGCTCCGGGCCGCTGCGGACACCCTGGACAGCGAGGCGTACAGGCCCCTGCTGCGGGCGGGACTGGATCAGGGCCTCTCCTTTGCCGCCGCCCGGCAGCGGGCGGTGGAGGTCCTCTCCGGGGCCGCAGGAGGGTGCCTGGCCGGGGCCAACAACAACCTGGGGGTGGAGTACCTCCGGGCCCTCCGGCATTGGGGCAGGCCGGAGACGGCTGTCTTTACCATTCCCCGCCGGGGCGCCGGCCACGGCAGCCTGTCGGAGGACAGCCCCATGGTCTCCGCCTCCCGGCTCCGGGCCTGGATGGCAGAGGGGGCATGGGACCGGCTGGAGGCCTGCCTGCCCCCGGAGAGCCTGGAGATCCTCTTGAGAGAGCGGGAGCAGGGCCGCTGCCCTGCGCTGCTTTCCCGGTGCGAGAGCGCCGTTCTGGCCCGGCTCCGGTCGATGACCGAAGCGGAGCTGGCCCGGCTCCCGGACTGGGAACCGGGCCTGGAGCGCCGTCTGGCCAACGCCGCCCGGGAGGCGGTGACGCTGGCGGAATGCTACGACAGGGCGAAAACCCGGCGCTGTCCCGAGGCAAGGGTGCGCCGGATGGCCCTTTGGGCTTTTCTGGGGCTTACCCCGGAGCAGCGGCCGGAGCGGGTGCCCTATCTCCGGGTGCTGGGCTGCAATGACCGGGGCCGGGAGCTGCTGCGGGCCATGAAGGAGACGGCCCGCCTGCCGGTGCTCACCAAGCCCGGCCAGGTTCGTTATCTGGACGAGACGGCCCGGCGGGTCTTCTCCCTGGAGGCCCGGGCGGATGACCTCTGGCGGCTCTGCCTGCCAGCGGCGGAACAGCGCCGGGGCGGTCAGGAGTGGCTCCGGAGCCCGGTGATTCTGAGAGCTCCGGACTAAGCGGGTTGATCAAACCGGATGGGACTGATCTGGGTGGCCAGCCGCACCAGCTCGTCCAGCTTATCCTGCCCCCGGTGGATGTTCCGGCAGACGGTGGAGGGGTTGATGCCCAGCCGGGGCCCCAGCTCGGCCAGGGCGATCTGCTGGATGTAGTAGCCGGTGAGGCACTGGAGCTCCCGCTCCGTCAGCTTTTCCCGGATGGACTGGATCAGCGCCAGGGTGTAGCGGTCCTGGCTGCTGTCCAGCTCGGGGTGGACGGCGAGACGGAGCAGTTGGCGGGTGCGGGCGGCATAGGGGTCGCCCCGGCGGTAGACAGGTCTGGACAAGAGAATTCCTCCTTTGGCTCCGGCCGACGCCGAAGCGAAAATTTCAAAAAACTTTTTGCACTGCTATTGACAAATCGACTTCCGTCTGGTAATATACTCCTTGCTGAATTCCGAACGCGAAAATCTGCTGGTATAGCTCAGTTGGTAGAGCAGCTGATTTGTAATCAGCAGGTCGGGGGTTCGAGTCCGTCTACCAGCTCTTTGGTTTGGATCTGTGATTCAGCCCAACTTCATACGGAGGAGTACCCAAGTGGCTAAAGGGGGCAGACTGTAAATCTGTTGGCTTGCGCCTACAATGGTTCGAATCCATTCTCCTCCATCCTGTGCGCGTGTTCGTCAGAACACGCGCACTTGTTTTTGCCCGGGCAGCTCGCACCAATTGGAGAGATCAACAGGAGAAACAAAACATCTGTTCGATTTACTGAGGGTATAATATCACCAACTGGAGAAAGTGTCAAGTGCAAAAAGAAAAAATCCTCATTTGGTGCGAGAATTGAAATATGACAATTGTCCAGATTGCTTGAACCGGGGAATAGGCCGTGGTATAATGACAAAAGATAGGAAGAATCCCACCGTTTGGAGACAGGAGGGCACCTTATGGACAAGCAGGAGAGCCTGGGCAAGCGCCTTCGGACGCTGATGGAGGAGCGGCAGCTCAACTACGAGGCCCTGGGCCGGCTGCTGGAGATGAAGCCTCAGACGCTGAACCGGTATGTGCTGGGCCAGCGGGAGCCGAAGGCAGGGGTGGTCACCGACATGGCGGTGCGCTTGGGGGTGGACCCCCTGTGGCTTCAGGGCTACGACGTCCCCCGGGAGGGCCGGAAGGACGCCCTGCGGGTGCCGGGAGAGCAGCTGATCCCCATTCTGGGGGTGATCAAGGCGGGGATTCCCACCCTGGCCCAGCAGGAGATCAAGGGCTACGCCTCGGCGGACGTCTCCCGGCCGGAGGAGTACTTTTACCTGGAGGTCTCCGGGGACAGCATGAAAAACGCCGGTATCCAGACAGGAGATCTGGTGCTCATCCACCAGCAGCCCCAGGCGGAAAACGGCCAGATTGTGGCCTGTCTGGTAGAGCAGGAGGACGCCACCCTGAAGCGGTTCCGCCGCCAGGGGGACTGGGTGATCCTCCAGCCGGAAAACCCGGAATACGAGCCGCGGATCGTCCCTGTCCGCGATTTTGAGACAGGGACCGCCCGGATTGTGGGCGTCGCCACCCGGCTGGTACGGGCGCTCTGAGCGAAAACAACGAAACGAAAGGACAAAAGCGATGGAACGCAAGGAACAAATCAGAGAGAATACCTGGGCCACAGAGGACCTGTTTCCCAGCGATGAGGCCTGGAAGGCCGCCCTGGAGCAGGCCAAGGGCTATCTGCCCCAGATCCGGGCCCTGGAGGGCCATTTGGGCGAGAGCGCCCAGACTCTGTTGGAGGGGATGGAGCTGGACGACCGGCTGTCTGTGGACGTGGAGGCCCTGGCCCACTACGCCAGCCGCAAGGGGGACGAGGACACCCGGGTGGCCAAGTACCAGGACATGAACGCCCAGCTCATGGCCCTGCTGGTGGATATCGAGACCGCCGGAGCCTATGAGAGCAACGAGATCCTGGCCATTTCCGACGAGACCCTGGAGGCCTATTATGCCCAGGAGCCCCGGCTGGAGGGCTATCGCCGCCGCCTGGACCAGGTGCGCCGCCGCCGGGCGCACATCCTCTCCCCTGCCGAGGAGGCGCTGCTGGCCTCCGCCGGAGAGCTGGCCCAGGGCCCGGACAACATCTACTCCATGCTCTGCGACGCGGACATGACCTTCCCCGATGCGGTGGACAGCCAGGGGGAGCACCACGCCGTCACCCACGGCAGCTTTGTCCCCCTGCTGTACAGCCAGGACCGGACGCTGCGCAAGTCCGCCTTTGAGGCGCTGTACTCTGTCTACGGCCAGTATCGAAACACCTGCGCCGCCACCCTGTCCGCCCAGGTCAAGCAGCTGCTTTTCTTCTCCAAAGCCCGGAAGTATCCCTCCTCCCTGGCCGCCGCTCTGGACGGCACCGAGGTGCCGGTAGAGGTCTACCATAATCTGATCTCCGCCGTCCGGGCCAATCTGCCCAAGCTGCACCGGTACACCGCCCTGCGGAAAAAGCTGCTGGGGGTGGAGGAGCTCCACTTCTACGACCTGTACACCCCCATCGTAGGCGACGTGGAGATGAAGATCCCCTTCGACGAGGCCAAGGAGACAGTGCGTCAGGCCCTCAGGCCCCTGGGAGAGGAGTACGCCGCCATTCTGGACGAGGGCTTCGCCAACCGGTGGATTGACGTCTATGAGAACACCGGCAAGCGCTCCGGCGCCTATTCCGCCGGGGCACGGGTCCACCCCTATGTGCTGCTCAACTACCACGACACCCTCAACGACGTGTTCACCCTGGCCCACGAGATGGGCCACGCCATCCACTCCTACCGCTCCAACCGGGACCAGCCGGTGGCCTACAGCGACTATGTGATCTTCGTGGCCGAGGTGGCCTCCACCTGCAACGAGGCGCTGCTGATGGAGTACCTGCTGGGCAAAACCACCGACCGCCGGGAGCGGGCCTATCTGATCAACTACTTCCTGGAGCAGTTCCGCACCACTCTGTACCGCCAGACCATGTTCGCCGAGTTCGAGCTGAAGGTGAACGAGCTGGCCCAGCGGGGGGAGGGTGTCACGGCGGAGGCCCTGTGCGACATCTACCGGCAGCTCAATGTGGACTATTTCGGCCCGGACATTGTGGTGGACGACCAGATCGCCCTGGAGTGGGCCAGAATCCCCCATTTCTACTACAATTTCTACGTCTATCAGTACGCCACCGGCTACGCCGCCGCCATCGCCCTGTCCCGGCGCATCCTGAAGGAGGGCGAGAGCGCTGTGCAGGACTATCTGCACTTCCTCTCCGGCGGTTGCTCCGCCGATCCCATCACCCTGCTCAAGGGGGCCGGGGTGGATATGGCCACGCCGGAGCCCATCAACCAGGCCCTGGAGCTGTTTGACCAGCTCATCAGCGAGATGGAAGCATTGATGGAGGAGTGAAGGCAATCGTCCGGCGGGGGCAAGCCCCCGCCCTACGCGGATATGAGGCCGTAGGGGCGCACATTGTGCGCCCGTGAACTCCCGTGGACGCCATAGATGAAGAAAAACCTCCTGCCCCATCGGACGGGAGGTTTTTTCAGCGCAGGGATTACTTGCGGGCGTATTTGTCCCAGTGCTCCTTCAGGTGGCACCGGAAGCAGAGCAGCAGTCCCACCACGGCGCCCACGGCGGCCTGAAGGATCTGATAGGGCAGCTTGAGCAAGGCGTATTCCGGGGTGCTGTAGAGAAAAGCGCGGCCCAGGGAATAGCCCACCACCATAATGACGGCGCCCAGCAGCACGCCCACCACGGCGCCGGCCATCTTCCGCTCCCGGAAGAGCTTGTGGGCGCACAGGGAGATCACCACCGCCTGCAGGCCGTGGGTCACCAGGGAGACGAACATGGGCGTGGGATAGAAAAACAGGTCGCCCAGAAAGGCGCCTACGCCGCCCACCAGAAAGGCCCCTACCGGGTCCAGGAGAATGGCGGCGGTGCAGATCACAATATCGTTCAGATACAGGTGTCCGCCGGGAACCGGCATTCCGAAGGAGCTGAGGGCCACATTCATGGCCATAAACAGGGCGGTGATGGTGAGCCAGCGGGTGGGGCTGACGCTGCGGAGGGATTTTTCTTCTGACATGGGTCATTCCTTCTTTCCTGGTCTTTTGGACAGGGCCATGATAAGTCATAACTGGACTTATTGGAATGACCAAAATGAGAATAATTTACAAGGTCAGACGGACTGCTGCTCCACCCCGGCCAGCTCCCGGATCACCTGCCCGGCCAGCAGCAGCCCGGCGGTGCCCGGCACAAAGGAGACCGACCCGGGAATGGAGCGCCGCCCTTCGTCCGGGGCCTCCCCCGGCACCGGGGCGGGGGTCAGGGCGTCCTCGGTGGAGTAGACCACCTTCAGGTGCCGGATGCCCAGCTTGCCCAGCTCCCTGCGCATCACCCGGGCCAGGGGGCAGACCGAGGTCTTGGAGAGATCCGCCACCCGGAGCAGCTCGGGATGCAGCTTGTTCCCCGTCCCCATGCAGGAGATCACCGGCACCCCCAGGCTGTGGCAGGCGGTGACAATGTGCAGCTTGGCCTTCACCGTGTCGATGCAGTCGATGACGTAGTCGTACTGGCCCAGGTCAATCTGCTCCGCCGTCTCCGGCAGGTAGAAGATGGGAAACACCTCCACCTGAATCTCCGGGTCGATGGCGGCGATCCGTTCCCGCACCACGTCTACTTTGAGCCGGCCCACCGTCTCCCGGGTGGCGTGGAGCTGCCGGTTCAGATTGCTCAGGCTGTACCGGTCCCGGTCCACCAGGTCGATGCGGCCCAGGCCGGAGCGGGCCAGCGCCTCGGCGCAGTAGCCTCCCACGCCCCCCAGGCCAAACAAAAGCACCCTGGCCCGGCGCAGCCGCTCCATAGCTCCCGCGCCCAGCAGAATCTCCGTGCGGACAAGCTGCTCTTCCATACTGAAACTGCCTCCCTTTTTTCAAAACGCTGCCTCCATGATACGGCCCGAAAGAGGCGCTGTCAAGGGCGGGGGCGCTGGAGATTGTTTCAAGAGATTTTACAAAATGACTATTGTTTCAGATGGGAAAATCGTGTAAACTATGCCCTGAGGACAGAACCAAAGAACAGGAGGCAGTTATGGAACAAAAGCAGAAGAAAACTTCCGGCCTGGTTTTGGCCGTATCCCTCTTTGTGGCGGTATTTGGTATCTTTTTCGGCATTCTGGGCGTTTTGGGAAAGCTCCCCTGCCCCTTTGCAAAGAAGAAGCAGCCCATCAAGCGCAGCTTCCAGCGGGGCGAGGGAGAGCTGCGCCGGGGCGCCAGATGACCGGCCGGTCAGAGAATTTGTTTGGAGGAGACCCTTCAGGGCCTCCTCTTTTTTCTGGAAAATCATTCCAGACGACCCCCTGGGCCCCACTGGAGGCCAAAACAACCCAAAACAACCCAAAATAACCCAAACAACCCGACCATGACCATGATCATGAACCTGATCATGAACCTGATCCTGATCCTGATCCTGACCCTGACCATGATCCTGATCATGACCCTGACCCTGATCGGGAACAGGACGCCGCGCCTGCCCGGGCAGGGGCGGCGCAGCCCACCCGCCCCACAGCAGAGGGGATTTTTTCTGGAACAAAAGGTACGGGAGTGCTCCGCCACCTGGCAATCCCCTCTTGACAAACAGGGACAGGGCTGGCATAATTAGAACAACAGTTCCAGAAACGGATGTTCGAACCGGCGCGGGAGGAGGGAGCGGCTGTGGAGCTGATGGACAAGCTGGAGATTCTGGCCGACGCGGCCAAGTATGACGCCGCCTGCACCTCCAGCGGCCTGGACCGGAAGGCCCGGCAGGGGCGGATGGGCTCTACCATGGCGGCGGGCTGCTGCCACACCTTCTCCGCCGACGGCCGGTGCGTGACGCTGCTCAAGGTGCTGCTGACCAACTGCTGCGTCTACGACTGCCAGTACTGCGTCAACCGCCGGAGCAACGACACCCGCCGGGCCGCCTTCACCCCGGAGGAGCTGGCGGAGCTGACCATCCAGTTCTACCGCCGGAACTATATCGAGGGCCTGTTCCTCAGCTCGGCGGTGATCCGCAACCCGGACTACACCACCGAGCTGATGATCCGCGCCCTGTCCCTGCTGCGGGAGCAGTACGGCTTCGGGGGCTATATCCACGCCAAGGCGATTCCCGGGGCGGATCCCCAGCTCACCTGGCGGCTGGGGCTGCTGGCGGACCGGATGAGCGTGAACATCGAGCTGCCGTCGGCCAAAAGCCTGTCCCTGCTGGCTCCGGACAAGAAAAAGGACGCGATTCTGAAGCCCATGGCCCTCATCCGGGACGGCTCCGCCGAGAGCCGGAAGGAGCTGCGCAAGCTCCCCGCCCGGCAGGCCCTGCGCTTTGCCCCGGCGGGCCAGTCCACCCAGATGATCATCGGCGCCACCCCGGAGGACGACCGGCATATTTTGAATCTGACCCAGAACCTCTATCAGAAGTACCGGCTCAAGCGGGTGTTTTACTCCGCCTATATGCCGGTGTCCAACTCCAGCCTGCTGCCCGCTCCGGAGGGCTTCCAGCCGCCGCTGCTGCGGGAGCACCGGCTGTACCAGGCGGACTGGCTGCTCCGGTACTACCACTTTGACGCCTCGGAGCTGCTGGATGAGGACAATCCCAACTTTGACCCCAAGCTGGACCCCAAGTGCTGCTGGGCTCTGCGGCACATGGAGTTCTTCCCGGTGGAGGTGAACTCCGCCGACTATGAGGCGCTGCTCCGGGTGCCGGGCATCGGCGTCACCTCGGCCAAACGGATTCTCACCGCCCGGCGGGCCTGCAAGCTGGACTATGAGGGGCTGAAAAAGCTGGGCGTGGTGCTCAAGCGGGCCCAGTACTTCATCACCTGCTCCGGCCGGATGACCGACGGCCTGCGGGTGCGGCCAGACGGGGTGCTCCGCCATCTGGTGGAGCTGGAGCGGCCCAACCTGCTGCCCTATCAGCCGGAGCAGCTCTCTCTGTTTGAAGGGGGAGGCGGACTATGAGACCGGAGTGGACCCAGGTGTCCTATTGCTATGACGGCAGCTTTGCCGGTTTTCTCACCTGCGTGGACGAGAGCTTTCGCTATTTTGAGATTCCCATGGCCTTTGCCGGCCCGGAGGAGGAGAAGATCTCCCTCTACCCCCAGCGGACGGTGGAGACGGACCAGGCCCGGGCCAAGGGGGTCTACCGGGCGCTGCGGGAGCAGGTCTCCCAGCAGGCCCAGCGGCTGGTGAGCCACGCCTTTCTCACCTGTATGCCGGAAAAGGAGTGCGCCATCTGGCAGTTTATCCGCCTGGCCCGGGACGTGGGGCCGGGGGTGACCTACTGGCTGGCGGACAACCGGGTGGACCGGCTGAACAAGGCGGTGGGGCACCTGTACAACGAGGCCCATCTGCTCAAGGGCTTTACCCGGTTCGCCGACTGCCGGGGCCTTCTGTGGGGGGAGATCAGCCCGAAAAACCGGGTACTGCCCCTGCTGCGGCCCCACTTCTGCCAGCGGTTCAATACCGAGACCTTTCTGCTCTATGACCACACCCACAGGGAGGCCCTGGTCTATCAGAAGGGCCGGTGGGTGATCGCGCCGGTGGAGCACATCGACTTCCCCCAGGCCGACGCCCGGGAGGAGGACTACCAGCGGCTGTGGCAGCGGTTTTACGACACCATTGCCATCGAGGGCCGGTACAATCCCAATCTGCGCAGGAGCAACGTCCCCAAGCGGTACTGGCAGCACATGACCGAGCTGAAGGGAGAGCTGGAGGGGGCCCCGCCCCGGAAGCGGGAGCTGCGGGGACCTGCCGGGCAGGGACAACGGCCGGAGGAGACAGTCCACAGACTTCCGCAGGGAAAGTCGCCTGATACAGCTTGATTTGGACAGAACAAGAGCGGGTGCCGAAGTACCCACTCTTGTGTTATGTCAACGATCCAGTTCTTTGATCTCCTCCACCGGGTAGCACTCCCCCAGCACCTCGAAGGGGCGCTGCCCCGAGGCCAGCAGGGCGGCGGCCCAGGCCAGATCCTTGCCGTGGAGCAGGGCGGCGGCCGCAGGGAAGGGATATTCCCGCAGCAGCGGCCCGATGTCCCGCACCTGGTCGATGCTGCCCTTCAAAGGGGCCAGTGCCCCGTTGTCCGCCGTCAGCAGATAGCAGCCGCCGGTGGTGCGGGCGGCGCAGATCCGGTGCTCCGTCCCCACCGCCGGGTCCACCAGAGAGACCAGAACGGTGCCTGCCGGCCAGCAGGGGGTGACGGCGGCCAGGTTAGCGGCGGCGGCAGTCACGTCCAACCGGGGAACGTCGTGGCTCAGGGTGTAGATCTGCAGCGCCGGGTCCACCTGGAGGCAGATGCCGGACAGCTCCGCCGTGCCGTTTCCCAGGCCGTAGTCTGATTGAAAGAGAATATTTCCCATGCTCACTCCGCCTTTCTCACCGTGACCGTCCAGTCCGGGCCGGCGCCCACCTGATAGCGCTGGGCAAAGCTGCCCTGGCTGACGGCGATGCCCAGAAAGCCGCTATAGTTGTGAAACAGAAGCTCTGTTCCCGCTGGCGCGCCGGCAAAGGACTCCTGATAGCGCACCGGCCGGTCGAAGAGGACCTCCTCCCCGTGGCAGAGGGTGAGGCGCACCGGGCTGCCGGTACACAGGCCGGTCTGGGCCATGGCGGCGGCGGGGATGCTGGTGTCCAGATTGCCGAAGCTGGCCAGAGCGCCGGTGACGCAGCCGGAGGCCTCTCCCGGGGCAACGACGTACTTGGGCACTGGGAAGGTGACGATCTCAGAGACGGGGTAGGCGGGGCCGACCCCCTCGAAGTCGATCACTCCGGCGGCCAGCCGGGCGGCGCAGTAGGCGAAGAGGTCCCGGCCGTGGAAGATGCTGGTGTTCTCGGTGCCGTGGTAGCGGTTCACCGTCTCGTCGATCTGGCGGGTCTCCTGGATACCGAAGTCTAACAGGGGATAGGTCAGGCTGCCGTTGTCCGGCGTGGTGATATAGTAGCCGTTGGCGGTCCGGGCGATGGAGGCCCGGCGGGCGGTGCCCACCCCGGGGTCCACCACCGAGACGAAGACGGTCCCCTTGGGCCAGGCCGTCATCGCGTCCCGGAGGGAGAGGGAGGCCTTGACCACGTCGAAGGTTGGGATGGTGTGGGTCAGCTCGTAAAACCGGAGGTCGGGGTCCACCTGCTTGCAGACGCCGTACATGGCGCCGCCGCCCCCCAGTCCGAAGTCGGTCTGAAACACGATACTGGGTTTGACCATAGAGACGCCTCCTACTTTTTCGTGATGATAACCTTGTAGTCGGAGAAGTTCACTCCGGTGTCCCAGATATCCGGCAGATACTTCTGGACGAAATTCCGCTGGTTGAGGGAGAGGCTGATATAGACGCTGGTGCTGCCGTTGTAGAGAATCGGCTCTCCTACCGGCACATAGCCGAAGGACCAGTGATAGAGCACGTCGCCGTCAAAGTACCGGTCGCAGCCTTTGGTGATGGTGATATGGGTCATATCCCCCCGCTGAATGCCGGTGCTGGCAAACTCCTCGGCGGTGATGTTGAAGCTGATGCCGCCGAAGTGGCGCTCGGCGCCGCCGATCTCGCCCACTGCCCTGCCGTCGGAGATCTCCGGCTGGTTCTGGGTGTAGGTCACCAACTCGCTCAGAGGATAGGCGGGGCCGACGCCGTTGTAGTCGATGATCCCGGCGGCCAGCCGGGCGGCGCAGTAGGCGAACACGTCCCGTCCGTGGAAGGTGTTGCCGTTTTCGCTGCCGGGAAGGCGGTTCACCGTCTCGTCAATCTGGCGCAGGGCTACCACCTGATCCTTCAGGGCGGTGAGGGTGCCGTTGTCCGGGGTGACCACATAGCTGCCGTTGTGCAGCAGGGCCACGCAGCCCCGGCGGGCGGTGCCCACGCCGGGATCCACTACCGAGACAAAGACGGTGCCCTGGGGCCAGAAGGGGATGGTGGCCTTGAGCAGCTCTGAGGCCTGTTTGACGTCAAAGGCCCGGATCTCATGGTTCAGGTCGTAGGCGTTGAGAGAACGGTCCACCAGCTTGATCACGCCGTACATGGCGGCCACATAGCCGGTTGACAGGCTGAAATCGGTTTGCAGAACCAGATCACTTTTCATCTTGCACACTCCTGTCCGCTTTTACGATGGATACCTGATATTCGGTGGGACGCTGTCCCGGCTGCTCCAGCTGGGACAGATAGGTTTTTACAAAATTCCGGCGGTTGAGTCCGAAGCCCATAAAGCCGCTGCTGCCGTTAAAGACGATGGGGGCTCCGTCCTCCGCAAAGCCGAAGGAGTGGTGGTAGAGGGACTTCTGGTCGAAGATCACCTGCTCCCCTTTGCGGATGGTCAGCTGCACCCAGTCTCCGGCCTGGATGCCGGTGGTCTGGAAGCCGGCAATCGGGATGTTGGTATAGAGATTGCCGAAGTTCTGCATCACCTGCGAAATGACGCCCGCCGCCCTTCCGGGGGCCAGAACCGGGTCGGACCAGGGGAGCAGGGCGACCTCCTCCGCCGTCACCGGCCGGCCCAGCAGGCTGGCGGAAAGCCCTTCCCGGGCGAGACGGCCCGCCAGCCGGGCCGCCTGAAAGTCGTCGTTCTCGCCGGGGACCCGGTAGAGGCCGGCTGCGCCCAGCACCTTCAGCGGCATGGTAATGCTGCCGTTGTCCGGAGTCAGCACCACGCAGCCGTTTTTCATCACTGCCGCCAGCCAGACCGTCTCCCCCTCCGCCCGGTGGACCAGATTGAGAAAGACGGTGCCGGCGGGCCAGAAGGGCAGCATGGAGTAGAGCAGATCCGAGGACTGGCCCACGTTGCCGCGGCCCAGCCAGATGTGGGCGGGGCAGACCTCCAGCGCCGGGTCCGCCTGCTTGACACAGCCGATCACCTGGGCGGTGCGGGGGCTCTCGCTCCCCCAGTCCGCCGTCAGGACAACACTTGCGTAACCCATAGCCATCTCTCCTTTTCCCGGCCCGGCTCAGACCCTGGAGAAGGTGAGCTTCCAGTCCGGGCCGCAGCCCAGGCCGCAGTCGGCCACGATATTGCCCTGGTTCTTGGCCAGCATGACGGTGGCGGTCTCCGAGCTGAGCATCAGCATCTCCCCCAGGCCCACATAGCCGAAGCTCCTGGCCAGGGGCATCTCGGCGTCCAGCTTCACCTCATCCCTGCAGGTGACCGTCACATGGACCCGGTCGCCGTAGTGGATGCCGTTTTCCTCCAGCCAGCCGAAGGGGATATTGGTGCCCAGCAGGCCGAAGTGGTCGGTGGCCTCGTTGATCATGCCGGAGAGGACGCCGTCCTCCGCCTTGGGCTTGATATAGTAAGCCTCCACCACCTCCTCCACCGGGTAGGCGGGGCCCACCTGCTCATAGGTGATGACGCCGGCAGCCAGCCGGGCGCCGCAGTAGGCGAAGAGATCCCGGCCGTGGAAGATGTGGATGTTCCGGGTGGTGGGGAAGCGGTTGATGGACTCGTCAATCTCCCGGATCTCCTCAATGCCCACCTGCTCCTTGAGATAGGTCAGGGTGCCGTTGTCCGGGGTGACCACATACTGGCCGTTGCGCAACCTGGCCACGCTGGCCTTCCGGGCGGTGCCCACGCCGGGATCCACCACCGAGACGAACACCGTCCCCCTGGGCCAGAAGGGCATCACATACATCAGCGCGTCCGAGGCGGCCAGCACGTCAAAGGGACGGATGGCGTTGCAGGCGCTGAACACGTCCAGCTCCGGATCCACAATCCGGCAGACGCCGAACATGGTGGAGACGGACAGGTTATCCACACCGAAATCGGTTAACATAACAACTGCGCTTTTCACAAAAATCGTCCTTCCTGAATAAAACTTGCTTTTATGTGTGATTAGCCGGGCAGAAGGTCCCGGAAGAAGAGGGTGTCCACGGTGGAGACGGTCTGAATCTCCTCCCGGGAGACCCAGGGACACCACATCTGGGCGGGATAGGGATTGATGAGCTTGGTATAGATCAGATAGGCGATAATAAAGACCAGCAGCAGCACGCAGACCACCCGCAGCACCTTGTCCGCCGGGGTCAGCTCGTGCTCGGCGTACCAGCTCCGCTGCTTTTTCTTGCCGTAGCCCCGGAGATCCATGGCCTTGGCAATGTCCCCTACCCGGGCGAAGGTGGAGATGATCAGCGGCACCAGCAGCAGCACATACTGCTTGATTTTCTTATGGAGGGGAATTTTGCCGCTGAGCTCGGTGCCCCGCATCTGCATGCTGTTGCGGATGTCCACGAACTGCCGGGCGATGTCGGGGATGGAGCGGTAGGCCAGGGAGATGA
This sequence comes from Candidatus Onthomonas sp., assembly GCA_051866795.1. Taxonomy (GTDB): domain Bacteria; phylum Bacillota; class Clostridia; order Oscillospirales; family Oscillospiraceae; genus Onthomonas. Next base: position 13,157 of record JBJDXT010000147.1, read on the forward strand.
TGGTGCAGACCTTATAGGGCACCTTCAGCGACGCCAGGCCGGAGGCAAATTCCGAGGGAGTGGTGGCCAGGGCGAAGGCCATGACCGTCAGGAAGGACACCGTCCGCTTGAGGAAAAAGACCAGATTGTACCAGAGCCACTCCTTGCTCAGGTAGATGTCCTCGGTGAGCTGCCAGATGATGTGGTTGGCGCCCACATGGGTGAGCCCCGCGTTGGAGGCGAAGAAGAGCAGCATGACGCCGCCGATGAGGCCCACGGTGACAAACATAAAGGTATACATGACCACCAGGGGCTTGTAGTTGGGCTTCATGGAGATGATCGCCGCGATGGGGAACACAGTCAGCGGCAGCAGAATGCGGATATCAAAGGTGACGATGATGGCGGCAGTGTAGAGGATAAACAGGGCCACCTTGGTGCAGCCGGTGAGCTTGTGCAGCGTGGTGTTTCCGGGGACAAAATTGATGACAAATCGGTTGTTCATGGCGTCTGCCGCTCCCTCCTCTCAAAGTCGATGAAGCGCCGGATCACCAGCTCGGGGGAGAGCCCCAGCTTCTCCGCCAGCTCGTAGAGAGAGGTGCGCTTCAAATGCGCCGTCTGAATCACGCCGTCGTCCGCCAGAACGGCAAAGGGCGAGTCGTCCGCCACCACCTTGCCGTCGGCAAAGACGATGGTGCGGTCGGTGTGCTCAATGGCCAGGTGCAGGTCGTGGGTGATAAAGAGGATGGTGGTGTGATATTCCCGGTTCAGGTTGTTGACAAACTCCATGATCTCGGAGTAGCTGTTGTAGTCCTGTCCGGCGGTGGGCTCGTCCAGAATGAGGATCTCCGGCTCCAGGGCCATCATGGAGGCGGTGGTGACCCGCTTCTTCTGGCCGTAGCTGATGGCGTCCACCGGCCAGTTGCGCATGGGATAGAGATTGCAGGCCCACAGGGCGGCGCTGGCCCGGCGCTGGCGCTCCTCCTTGGGGTACTCCCGGAGGACCAGAGCCAGCTCCACCTCACTCTTGATGACGTCCTTGATCAGCATCTGGTTGGGGTCCTGCATGACGTAGCCGATGTGCTCCCCCAGCTCCTTGACGGTGAGCCGGGCCGCGTCCTTCCCCTCCAGCAGGATTTTGCCCTTCTGGGGCCGGATGACCCCGCAGGCCAGCCGGGCGGCGGTGGATTTTCCCGCGCCGTTTTTGCCGATGACGGCGATCCGCTCCCCCCGCCGCACCTGGAAGGAGATGTCCTCCACTACGGGAGCTTCCTCATAGGCGAAGGTGACGTTTTGAAACTCCAGCAGGGGATCCCCCGCCGGGGCGGGGGCGGGGGGAACCTCCTCCTGGAAAAAGCGCAGCAGCCGCTCCCGGTTCTCCCTCGTCAGCTCCAGCCCGGCAAAGTCGGAGATCTGGGGCTGGGCGTCCAGGTCGCAGCCGGCGTATTTCATGGCGGTGAGATAGAGAGGCTCCCGGATGCCGTACTCCTTCAGCCGGGAGGACCGGAGCAGAGCTTCCGACGTGGTGTCCGCCAGAATCCGGCCCTCCGAGAGAAAGATGATGCGGTCCACATGGCGGTGAAGCACGTCCTCCAGCCGGTGCTCGATGATGAGGATGGTGCGCTTCTCCTCCCGGGAGAGCTCGTCGATGATCTCCACCGTCTCCAGGCCCGCCTGGGGGTCCAGGGCGGCCAGGGGCTCGTCAAAGATGAGGATGTTCACCGCCTCGCCCAGGACGCCGGCGATGGCCACCTTTTGCTTCTGGCCGCCGGAGAGGTTGAAGGGGACCGCGCCCAGAAAGTCCTGCATGCCCACCACGCCGGCGAATTTCTGTACCCGGGGGACCATCTGGGGCCGGGGCATGTTGTCGTTTTCCATGGCAAAGGCGATGTCCTCCCCCACGGACAGGCCCACGAACTGGGCGTCGCTGTCCTGGAGGACGGTGCCCACCGACTTGCTCAGCGCAAAGACCGAGCTGTCCCGGGTCTCCACCCCGTTGACCTTCACCGAGCCGGTGATGGTGCCCTCGTCGGCAAAGGGGATCAGGCCGTTGACACAGCTGGCCAGGGTGGACTTGCCGCTGCCCGAGCTGCCCAGGATCAGCACCTTTTCCCCCTCGTAGATGGTCAGGTTGATGTCATACAGCGTGGGTTCCTGCTGGGATTTGTACTGGAACCCGAAGTTCTGAAATTCAATGACTGGCTTTCGCTGCTCCATGGCGGCCTCCCTCTTCGACGCTTTCCGGGGTGGAGATCATCTGTAACCGGTATCAGTACTCGCCGTTGTCGTCGGCTTCCTTCTTCAGGTTCATCTTGGACGCGGCCCGCTTGGACAGCAGCACCAGGATGGGGATGCCGGCCACCACCAGCACCAGGGTGTTGCCCGCGGTGGCAAAGACCGCCTGCATCAGGGTGATGTTCAGATCCTGACCGTACAGGGTGGTGGAGAAGATGGGGGTGACCACGCCGAAGGCCAGCATATTGCCCACTACGCACAGGACGGCATAGATGACAGCGTGCTTGACCTTAAAGACGCCGTTGGCGATGTCCGCGCCGTACAGTGGCAGCAGACCCACGAAAAAGCCCATGACGGCGTTGCCGATGGACCAGTCAAACCACATGCCCCAGCCGCCGATCAGGTCGGCAATGACGTTGCCCACGCCGCAGGTGATCAGGGCGGGCAGCGGGCCGAACAGGCCGCCTACAAAGACGGGCACGATCATGGCAAAGGACAGATTCGTGTTGGTGAAGATGGGAACTGCGCCGTAGACCATCAGCACGCCGTACAGCGCCGCGCCCAGGCCCATGGTCACGATGGATTTGGTGGTCCAGACACCCAGTTTTGACTTCATGACAATACCTCCTGTTTCTCTCATTCAGCTTGAGCCTGCTTTGAAAAAACGGCGCCAGAGGATTTGTCTGCAAAATCATCCGGCACCGTCGCCCCAAAGCGTGTACTTGTTCAACAAGGTTGAACTTGTATGAAGTATATCATTCTCTATAGTCCTTGTCAATTCGTCATATAGTACAAATCCTTTCAGAATCCGGAGAAAACCGAACCCTTTTCGGAGGAGAGAGGGACGGCGGTACCCCTGTTTCACTTGTACTCCCGCCGCTTCTGTGCTATACTGTACAAAAGTGTGAGTATGACCGGAAACAGGGAGGGGTTCTATGAAGAAAACATTGACGGGAAGCAAGATGCCGGCCTATGTGGCGGTCTACAATTCCCTGTATTCCGACCTGCGCTCCGGCGTGTATCAGGAAAACGAGGCGCTGCCGGGAGAGACGGCGCTGGCGGAGAAATATCATGTCAGCCGCAACACCCTCCGGCAGGCTCTGGCCATTCTGGCGGAGGACGGGCTGATTGTCCGCTCCCAGGGCCGGGAGACGCTGGTGGCCCCCCAGAAAAAGCCGCTGGCGCCGGACAAGCACAAAAACCCGCTGATCGACATGGCCAAACAGAAGGTGGATCAGATTCAGATTCAATATAACTACAACGCCCCCACCGATATCGCCCGGGCCAAGCTGGCTCTGGACAAGACGGACATCGTCCTGGCCTGTGACATTGTCTACCGCGCTGCTGGCCAGGCCATCGGCTACGCCTTCACCCAGATCCCAGTGGCGGCATTTAAGGAGCTGAACGTGGACCTGTCCCAGGAGGGGGCGATTGAGCAGCTCTCCACTCAGGTGATTTTCGAGGTGGCCCAGCAGTGGGATCTGGTGATCAAGCTGATCTTCGCCAACGAGATGGAGAAGAGCTTTCTGGAGATTGAGGAGGGCCGGCCCATGATCCTGATGGAGGGCATCCTCCGGGACGGGGAGAACCGGCCTCTGGCCCGGAACAAGCTGTATTTTCTGCCGGAGCACTATCTGCTGCAGTTTCATCTGTAAAGAGAAGGGAAAATTCGTTTTTGCATCTGCGGCAAACGGCAGGGCAAGCCCCCGTCCTACGGCAACCGGTGGAGTCGGGCCGTTCGTGAACGGCCCCTACAGGGTGCTGACTGTTTGTAGGGGCGATTCACGAATCGCCCGCCTCTGTATTCCCTATGACCTGAGCGCAAAAAACGCCAGCACCGCCCGGTTTTTGCCGGACTGTGCTGGCGCTGAATTTATACCTCCCGGTCCCGGGGGCGCAGGCCGAAGCTGACGGCGATGGCGGTATCCACCTCCTCCATCATCTCCTCGTCCAGATGGCCCATCCGCTCCCGCAGCCGCCGCTTATCCAGGGTCCGGATCTGCTCCAACAGAACCACCGAATCCCGGGTCAGGCCGCAGTGCTGGTCAATCAGCTCGATATGGGTGGGCAGCTTTGCTTTATTGAGCTGGGAGGTAATGGCCGCCGCGATGACCGTCGGGCTGTGCCGGTTGCCCATGTCGTTCTGAATAATCAGAACGGGCCGGACGCCGCCCTGCTCGCTGCCCACCACCGGGCTCAGGTCGGCGTAAAAAATGTCTCCTCTTCTGACGCTGGTATCCACAATCTCACACTCCGCCGAATCAAATCTACCCGTCACACATCCTATGTAACGAGGTACTTTCATTCTCCCCAAAGGCGGCGGGATTATACCCGGCCGGCAGAAAAACGGGGATAGTCCAGCCTATGCGGCGAAATGCGACAAGGTGCGGCAGCGGGCTCAGCCCTCCGGCCGGTCTCCGTAGATCTCCGGACAGACCGCCCGGATCTTGTCCCGGATGCCGATGAGATCGTCAAAGGTCTCCGGCCGCTTGCTCTCGTCCCGGAGCAGGGCGGAGGGGTGGTAGATGGCGGTGAGCCAGAAGTCCCCCTTCTGCACCCACTGGCCGTGCTCCCGGGTGATCCGGTAGTCCGGGCGGATCAGCCGCATGGCGGCGATGCGGCCCAGGCAGACGATGAGCCTGGGGCGGATCAGCCTGGTCTGGGTGCGCAGGTAGCCGATGCAGGCGTCCTGCTCCTGGGCCAGGGGGTCCCGGTTGTTGGGGGGACGGCACTTGACGATGTTGGTAATATAGTAGCGGCTCCGGTCCAGGTCGATGATCTCCAGCATCTGATCCAGCAGCTTACCCGCCGGGCCCACAAAGGGGATGCCGGAGAGATCCTCCTGCTGGCCCGGGCCCTCGCCTACCAGCATCAGCTTTGCCTGTGGATTGCCGTCGCCGAACACCAGATTGGTGCGGGTCTCTCCCAGGGGGCAGTTGCGGCACTGCTCGCAGCTCTGCCGCAGGCTCTCCCAATCCATATTGCGGCCTCCTTCGCGTAACATTCTGTATGCTTTATTCTACCACAGGGGCGGAAAATAGGAAATTGAAAAAATCGGAAAATAGGCCTTGACAACAGAGAGAAAATGGATATAATAATAAAAGTCGTCAGCAAGACGACGGAAAATTGCATTTAGCGGGATTGTGTAAGGGTAGCACAGCAGACTCTGACTCTGTATGTGAGGGTTCGAATCCTTCTCCCGCTGCTTTAAAAGCCGCTCGGATCTCCGGGCGGCTTTGTTCTGTCTGTCCCCGCTTTCTCTTACTCGAGAATCTCCTCCAGAATCCCCCGCAGCCGCTGCTGCTGAATGGCGCACTCCCCCGCCAGCTCCCGGAACAGGGCCTGCAGCTCCTGGTCGACCGTGCGGCCCAGGGCGATCCGATAGCCCGCCTCCTCCCGGCGCTCCCAGAGATAGAGCTGCCGGCAGCTCTCCTCCAGGCTGGACCAGCGGCGCCCCGGAGCCTGAGCGGTTGGCAGCGGCCGGATGCCCCGCAGCAGAAACAATGCGGTGGTGAGCCGACGGGCCTGGCTCAGGGTCAGCCCCGCCAGAGGCGCCAGCCGCCCCCACTGGCGGTAGGCGTTTCCCCGGAGCCGGGAACGGACGATGGCGTCCTGGAGAAAGGCAGTGGGCGCCCAGGGGCCGGAGGACTGGGCCGGCGGCGCAGGCTCCCCGGCGGCCAGCTCCGCCTCCTCCCGGCCCCCCTGAACCCGCTGCCAGACCCGGCGGAACCGCTCGGCGTCCTCCAGCTCGGGGCGATTGGTCTCCTGCATGGTGCATCCCTCCTGATTTTTACTCTATCTTATGGGAAAGGGGATCGATTTGTCACTTCTGACAGAGGGAAAATCCAAAATATCCTTGCATTCTGCGAAGGACAATGCTATACTGCATTTAGTAATGATAGTATCAACCTGAGAGTGGGGCTTGCCCCGCTCTTTCTTTTCAGCATTTTGAGGTGTACACCATGAAAAAAGTGACTGCCGTGGCCGCTGAGCTGGCCCTGCCCTTTGTCCAGGCGGCTGGCTGCACCCTGTGGGACGTGGAGTACGTCCGGGAGGCGGGCACCTGGTTCCTGCGGATCTATATCGACTGCCCCGGCGGGGTGAGCGTGGACCAGTGCGAGGCGGTGAGCCGTCCCCTCTCTGACGCCCTGGATGTGGCCGACCCCATTGAGGGAAGCTATGTGCTGGAGGTCTCCTCCGCCGGAGCCGACCGGCCCCTGAAAAAGCCGGAGCATTTTGCGGCCTTTTTGGGCCACGAGGTGGAGGTGCGGCTGTACCGTCCGGTGGAGGGCCGCAAGGAGTTCCACGGTGTGCTCAAAAGCTACGATCAGGGGGATGTGACCCTGACCATGGCGGACGGCGCCGAGCGGGTCTTTCCCAAAAAGGAGACCGCCCTGGTTCGGCTGTACGTCAGTTTTTAACACTGTTTTCTGATTGAAATGGGTCATTTTAATAAGGAGTGAAGGATCATGGCCAAGAGAACGACAAAGAAGAAAGGCCCGACTCCCGAAGAGGACGCTCAGGACTTTTTCCTGGCTCTGGACCTGCTGGAGCGGGAGCGGGGCATCAAGAAGGAATATATGCTGGAGAAGATCACCCAGGCCCTGGTTGCCGCCTATAAGAAGGACCATGAGGGCGCCGGGGAGAATATCTTCATCCAGGCCGACCCGGAGAAGAACCTGCTGCGGATGATCGTCCGCCGGGACGTGGTGGAGACGGTGGATAACCCCTGCACCGAGATCTCCCTGGAGGAGGCCCGGAAGGTGCTGCCCCGGGTGCAGCTGGGCGACGTGGTCTCCAGCGAGATCAAGACCAAGAATCTGGGCCGCATCGCCGCCCAGAACGCCCGCCAGGTGATTATCCAGGGCATCCGGGAGGCGGAGCGAAACATGGTCTTTGACGAGTTCAACACCAAGACCCAGGAGCTGATCACCGGCACCGTCTCCCGCATCGACCCCCGCAATGGCGCCCTCCACGTCCGCATCGGCTCCGGCAAGGAGACCACCGACGCCCTGCTCACCGCAAACGAGCAGGTCAAGGGAGAGACCTACAAGGAAGGCGACCGGATCAAGGTCTATGTGGTGGAGGTCCGCCGGGACACCCGGGGCACCAAGGTGCTGATCTCCCGCACCCACTTCGGCCTGGTCAAGCGGCTGTTCGAGCTGGAGGTCCCCGAGATCTTCGACGGCACGGTGGAGATCAAGTCCATCGCCCGGGAGGCGGGCAGCCGTACCAAGATGGCGGTCTGGTCCAACAACCCGGAGGTGGATCCCATCGGCGCCTGCGTGGGCACCCGGGGCCAGCGGGTCAACGCCATTGTGGAGGAGCTCCACGGCGAAAAGGTGGACATCATCAAGTACAGCGAGGACCCTGTCCAGTATGTGGCCGCCGCCCTCTCCCCTGCCGATGTGGTCAGCGTGGAGACGCTGGAGGAGGGCAAGAGCTGCCGGGTCATCGTCCCCGACGACCAGCTCAGCCTGGCCATCGGCAAGGAAGGCCAGAACGCCCGCCTGGCCGCCAAGCTCACCGGCTACAAGATCGACATCAAGAGCGTCTCCGGCGCCGCCCAGGCCGAGGCAGAGGCGGACGCCCTGTTTGCCGACGAGGCGGACGACGATCTCTTCGTCGGGGAAGAGTAAGACGCTCATCAGGGCAGAGAAGGAGGCGTAAGCCATGCCGAAAAAGATTCCCATGCGCCAGTGCCTGGGCTGCCGGGAGATGAAGGCCAAGCGGGAGCTGATCCGGGTGGTCCGCTCCCCGGAGGGGGAGATCTCTCTGGACTTCCGGGGCAAAAAGCCGGGCCGGGGGGCCTATGTCTGTCCCAGTCCGGCGTGTCTGGCCAAAGCCCGGAAGAGCAAGGCTCTGGAGAGGGCCTTCTCCACCCCCATTCCCAACCAGGTCTATGAGGCCCTGGAGGCCCAGATGGAGGCGCCCCATGAGTGAGCCCCTGGGATTTCTGGGCCTGACCAGGCGGGCGGGCAAGCTGGCCGCCGGAGAGGACGGGGTGCTGGACGCCCTCCAGACCGGCAAGGTGCGGCTGCTGGTGCTGGCCGCCGACGCGGGAGAAAATACCGTCCGCCGGATGGAGCTGCGCTCCCAGGGCCGGCTGCCCATCCTGTACTTGGAGAGCGACAAGGCCGCGCTGGGCGCGGCTCTGGGCTGGGAGCAGTGCGCTGTCGCTGCCGTCACCGACTTGGGCATGGCCCTGGCCTTTGCCCAGAAGATGGTCCAGGCCGACCCCGGCCACGCCCCCGTCCTGGAGGCGCTGACCGAAAAGCGCGACAAGATCGCCCACCGCAAGGCGGTCAAACCGGGCAGGCACAGCCGGCCCGAAAAGTAAGATGTATGTGTTCCAACCGTTTGTGCCAGCGGGAATGTCCCGCAGGCTGCGGGGTTTTCCCGTTGGCACAGGCCTTCAATTATAGGAGGTGTCCTATTTGAGTATCGACATGAAGTACAGAGTCCACGAGGTGGCCAAGGATTTTAAGATCAAGGGCAAGTCTGTGGGCTCCAAGAAGATCACGGAGATTCTGACCAAGTACGCCCAGACCCCCTCCAGCCATATGGCTGCCCTCAACGAGATGGAGCTCTCCCTGATTTTTGAGTATCTGACCCAGCACAACCAGGTCTCCAACCTGGAGGAGGTGCTGGCCCCCGCTGCCCCCAAGGCGGCCGCCCCGGCCCCCAAGGCCGGTCAGAAGCCCGCCGCTCCTGCTGCGCCCAAGCAGCAGCCCAGGGCCCAGCAGCCCGCCAAGGCCCAGGAGCAGCAGTCCAACCCCGCCCCCGCTCAGGAGCAGCCCGCTTCTCAGGCGGATTCCTCGGTGAGCCGGGTGCCCCAGAAGAAGGTGGTCAACACCCGCAAGAGCGCCGACGTCAACCTGGACCGGTACGACGCCCGGCTGGATGAGCTGGCCCCCGACAAGGCGGACAAGATGCAGCAGGGCAAGCAGAAGCTCAAGAGCAACCGCAGCCAGCAAAAGCGCAAGGGCGCCCAGGGCGCCAAGCGCCGCCAGGAGGAGCAGAAGCAGCAGATGCGCCGGCTCCAGCAGGAGGTGGCCAAGAAGGCTCCGGTGAAGGTGCAGATCCCCGACGAGATCTCGGTGGGCGAGCTGGCCAGCCGCATGAAAAAGACCGGCGCCAGCGTGGTGAAAGAGCTGATGAAGATGGGCGTCATGGCCTCTCTCAGCGAGATCATCGACTATGATACTGCCGCCATCGTGGCCGAGGAGATGGGCTGCAAGGTGGAGAAGGAAGTCGTCGTCACCATCGAGGAGAAGCTGATCGACACCGCCGAGGACAAAGAGGAGGATCTGGTCTCCCGTCCTCCGGTCATCGTGGTCATGGGCCACGTCGACCACGGCAAGACCTCCCTGCTGGACTATATCCGCTCCACCAACGTCACCGCCGGCGAGGCCGGCGGCATCACCCAGGCCATCGGCGCCTATCAGGTGACGGTGGGCAAGGACGAGGAGACCGGCCGGGACAAGGTGGTCACCTTTCTGGATACCCCGGGCCACGAGGCCTTTACCGCCATGCGCGCCCGCGGCGCTATGGTCACCGATATCGCCATCCTGGTGGTGGCCGCCGACGACGGAATTATGCCCCAGACGGTGGAGGCCATCAACCACGCCAAGGCCGCCGAGATCCCCATCGTGGTGGCCATCAACAAGATGGACCTGCCCAACGCCAACCCGGAGAACATCAAGCAGCAGCTGACCCAGTACGGCCTGCTGTCTGAGGAGTGGGGCGGCGACACCATTATCTGCCCCATCTCCGCCAAGACCGGCGAGGGCATTGACGACCTGCTGGAAAACGTCCTGCTGGTGGCCGAGATGCGGGAGCTCAAGGCGAATCCCAACCGCGCCGCCCGGGGCGCCGTGGTGGAGGCCCGTCTGGACAAGGGCCGCGGCCCTGTGGCCACCCTGCTGGTCCAGAACGGCACCCTGAAGCAGGGCGACATCATCATCGCCGGCACCGCCGTGGGCCGTGTCCGCGCCATGACCGATTACCGGGGCAAGCCCGTCAAGGCCGCCGGCCCCTCCGTGCCGGTGGAGATCACCGGTATGGCCGAGGTGCCTGCCGCCGGCGACGACTTCTACGCCGTGGCTGACGAGCGGATGGCCCGTGAGCTGGCCGAGCAGCGCAAGCAGGAGAAGAAGGACGCCCTCTCCGCCCCCGCCGCTAAGAAGGTGAGCCTGGACGACCTGTTCGACCAGATCCAGGTGGGCGAGGTGAAGGAGCTGAAGGTCATCGTCAAGGCCGACGTCCAGGGCTCCGCCGAGGCGGTGCGTCAGAATCTGGAGAAGCTGTCCAACGACGAGGTGCGGGTGCACGTCATCCACTCCGGCGTGGGCGCCATCAACGAGAGCGACGTCATGCTGGCCGCCACCTCCAACGCCATTATCGTGGGCTTCTCTGTCCGTCCGGACAACGTGGCCCGAACCATGATCGAGCGGGACAAGGTGGACGTGCGGCTGTACCGGGTCATCTACGACTGCATCGAGGAGATCGAGGCGGCCATGAAGGGCATGCTGGCCCCCAAGTTCAAGGAAGTGGAGCTGGGCCGGGTGGAGGTCCGGGAGGTCTACAAGATCACCGGCGCCGGCATCATCGCAGGCTGCTACGTCAAGGAGGGCAAGGTGGTCCGCAACGCCCAGATCCGTCTCGTCCGGGACGGCGTGGTCATCCACGAGGGCTCCATCGCCTCTCTCCGCCGGTTCAAGGACGACGTGAAGGAGGTCGCCACCAACTTCGAGTGCGGCATCGGCCTGGAGAAGTTCAGCGACATCAAGGTGGGCGACATCTTCGAGTGCTTCCAGATGGAGCAGGTGGAGGCATAAAAGCCTAAGCGAACGCAGAATGCTGCGCAGATCAAGTTTATAGAACCAAATTGTCTTTTTAGCCGGGCATGTACCGGCAAAAAGACACCTATCAGCCCGACGAGTGTGCGAGCGAAGCGAGTGCGCGTGGGAGGGCTGAGGGCTCGATGAAAATGCTTGCATTTTCATCGAATGAAATCCCGGTGCAGGAGGCAGAACAGGCACACAGGTGCTCCTGCCTCCTGCACCTGTCATTCCGGAAGGAAAAGGAGAACACTATGCCAAGCTATCGTTTGGACCGAATCAATGAGGACATCCAGCGGGAGCTGTCCGCCCTGCTGCGGACGGTGAAGGACCCCCGGGTCAGCGGCCATCTGCTGTCCATCGTCCGGGTGGACACCGCCAGCGATCTGGGCTCCTGCAAGGTCTTTATCAGCTCTCTGGACCAGGGGGATGAGAAGGAGATCCGCCGGGGACTGAAGTCCGCCTCCGGCTACCTCCGCCGGGAGCTGAGCCGGGCCCTCAGCCTGCGCCACACCCCGGAGCTTCAGTTCATTCTGGACAACTCCATCGGCGAGGGCGCCAAGCTCATCCAGCTGATGAACGATCTGGAGGCCAAAGAGCATGACAGAACGTGAGGCCGCCCGCTGGCTGCTGGAGCGGGACAACTTTCTCATTCTCACCCACATCCGCCCGGACGGGGACACCCTGGGCTGTGCCGCCGCCCTGTGCGCCGCCCTGCGGAAAAAGGGCAAAACCGCCTGGGCCGCCCGGAATCTGGGGGTCACCGCCACCTACCAGGGGGACATTCAGCCCTGGTTTGCCCCGGAGGACTATCTGCCGGAGCACATCGTGGCGGTGGACATCGCCACCGAGGGCCTGTTCCCGCCCGAGTTTGCCTGCTATCAAGGCAAAACGGAGCTCTGCATTGACCACCACCCCTCCAACGAGCACTACGCCCCCAATCTCTGCCTGGACGCCTCTGCCGCCGCCTGCGGCGAGGTGATCTACCGCATCTGCAAGGAGGGGCTGGAGGTCATGGACGAGGAGATCGCCAAGGCGCTGTACCTGGCCATCTCCACCGACTGCGGCTGCTTTGTCTACAGCAACACCACTCCCACCACCCACCGGATCGCCGCAGAGCTGATGGAGTACGGGGACTTTTTCAAGGAGATCAACCAGCGCTGCTTCCAGACCAAGAGCCGCAAGCGGCTGGAGCTGGAGAGCCGCCTGCTTCAGAGCGCCCACTACTACGAGGAGGGCAAGGTGGTCATCGGCGCCACCTCCCTCCGGGATATCGAAGAGGTAGGCGCCTCCGAGGCGGACAGCGAGGAGCTCTCCTCCTTGCTCCGGCAGGTGGAGGGGGTCAAGGCCGCCGCCACCCTCCGGGAGATGGCGGACGGCAGCTGGAAGCTGAGCCTGCGCACCGACCCGGACTATCTCAACGCCACCGCCACCTGTGCCCTGCTGGGGGGCGGCGGCCACGCTGCCGCCTCCGGCGCCCGGCAGTCCGGCGTGGACCTGGCGGAGATGGAGCGGCGGGTGCTGGAGGCCATTGGGAAGAATTTAAAGAAATAAACGCCCGGTGAGAGGTTCCCGGCCCGTAGGGGCGATTCACGAATCGCCCGTTTGGCGGTTTTCCTGCATCGGCGGGCCGTTCATGAACGGCCCCTACATTACCATACCATTCCATTGCTCAGAAGGAGGCCGCCATGCCCAGCGGAATCATCATCATCGACAAGCCCCGGGACTGGACCAGCATGGACGTGTGCGGCAAGCTGCGCCGTCTGCTGGGAGAGCGCCGGGTGGGCCATGCCGGCACCCTGGACCCTATGGCCACCGGAGTGCTGCCCGTCTTTGTGGGCCGGGCCACCCGGGCGGTGGAGTTTGCCGAGCAGGGGGAGAAGGAATATCTGGCGGGGCTGAAGCTGGGCCTCTCTACCGACACCCAGGACACTACCGGCGAAGTGCTGGAGACCCATCCCGTCACCTGCACCCGGGCGGAGGTTGAGGCCGCCCTGGCCGGGTTCCGGGGGGAGATCGACCAGATCCCGCCCATGTATTCCGCCCTGAAAATCAACGGCCAGAAGCTGTGCAACCTGGCCCGGAAGGGCAAGACGGTGGAGCGTCCGCCCCGGAAGATCACCATCTACGCCCTGGAGCTGGGGGAGCAGCTGGGAGAGGACGAGTACGCCCTCCGGGTGCGCTGCTCCAAGGGCACCTATGTCCGCACCCTGTGCCACGACATCGGTCAGGCCC
>JBJDXT010000148.1:0-25909 GCA_051866795.1 Candidatus Onthomonas sp.
CTGGCCCGCTCCCCTGCCGCCTCTGTCCGCTCTGTCGCCAATTCCGCCAGCACCTCGGTGTCCGACCGGGGAATGAGCACGGTGGGATCCACATCCAGATCCAGGCCGCAGAAGCTCCACTCACCCAGCAGATAGGCCACAGGCGTGCCCTCCAGCCGCTGCCGGAGCAGATCCCGCACCTGCCGCTCCTGGTCGGAAGAGACGTAATAGTTCAGATCCAACCAGAACTGCTCTCTGCTCTTATGGGTGACGTGGCAGAGCAACTCCCGGGCCTCCAGCTGGGCCGCCTCCACGCCGGCAAGACGCAGGGCCCGGCGAACGTCCAGATAGAGATTATTGTATGTAATAGCCATGCCCCACTCCTTACCAGGCGTCCTGGCCTTCGCTGCTGGGCAGCACCTGCTTCAGGGCCTCTATGGCGACCTCCATCATGGAGTCGTCCGGCTCATAGGTGGTGAAGTTCTGCATCCACAGACCAGGGGCAGTCAGGATTCGGGTCAAACGGTTGTCGTGGCCGCCGGCATAGCGGTTAAACTCGTAGCTAATGCCCACAATAATGGGCAGCGTGAGCAGCTGCAGCAGCATCCGCACCAGGATATTTGGGGGCGTAATCAGGGAAAACAGGGCCGCATGGACCAGAATCGCCACAAAAATGACCACAAAGAGAAAGCTGGTGCCGCAGCGTGGATGATGCCGGGGCATCTTGCGGACATTTTCCACCGTCAGCTCCATACGGCGCTCATAGCAGAAGATGGTCTTGTGTTCCGCCCCGTGATAGGCAAACACCCGCTGGATATCCTTCATCCGGGAGCAGAGCATGAGATAGATCAGGAAGATCACAATCCGGATCAGGCCCTCCATCAGGCTGACGCCCAGCTTGTTCATGGGAATCAGCTTTTGCAGCAGGCCGGTGACCAGGGTGGGCAGCAGGAAAAACAGGGCAATAGAAAAGCACACTGCCAGCACGACTGCCAGGGTGATAACCGCCTTTCCGAAGGCCTCGCTGCCCAGCTTCTGCTCCAGCCAGATCTCAAATTTGGAAGGCTCTTCCTCCTCCTCTTCCGGGTAGAACTCGGCGGAGTACATGAGGGCCTTGACTCCCTTGTACATGGAATCCAGGAAGGTAACGCCGCCCCGGATCAACGGCAGGCCCAGAATGGGATACCGCTCCTTGATGAGCCTGAGTTCCTCCACCTTGACCTCCATTTCTCCGTCGGGGCGGCGGACCACAATGGCCTGTTTTTCCGGTCCCCGCATGAGAATTCCTTCAATAAGCGCCTGACCCCCGATGGTTGTGCGAAAGGGGGCCTTTTGCTGTGCGTGCTCCATTGATGATGCTCCTTTTTGCTCTGTAGAAAATAATATATCAAACATTCGTTTCAATTGCAAGAGGCAATCGAACAATTGTTGCCATCCGTTTTGCGCTTACTCCGTCTCCACGGTCTGATTTTTCAGCTCTGCACGGATCTCCTCCAGCGGCAGGGTGCCGGTAGTGCCGGCGGGTCTGCTGGGCGCCGGCGCAGCCAGAGGCAGGATGATCCGCACCAGGCAGCCGCCCCCAGGGGCGTTGGAAATGTCCAGCCGTCCGCCGTGGCGGGTGACGATCTCGTCGCAGACCGCCAGGCCAATGCCGTTGCCCCGCGCCTTGGAAGAGCCCTTGTAAAATTTCTTTTTGACAAAGGGCAGCTCCTCCTCCGGGATACCGGGACCGTAATCCCGGATGGAGATACAGACCATGTCCTCCAGGCGGGCGATGGCGGTCTGGACTGCTCCGCCGGAGCCGCCATGTTTGGCCGCGTTGTCCAGCAGATTGCAGAACACCTGCCGCAGCCGCTTGGGGTCGCCGGGGATGGGGGCAAACTCCTCCCGGCAGTCGTTGTGGTGGAGCTGAATGCCTTGCTTCTGAAAGACCTGGGTATAGGTGAATACCGCGTCCTCAAACTCCGCCTTGATGTCAATCGGCTCCATATTGAGGGTAAACCGGCCGTCCTCAATGCGTGAAAACTCCAGCAGCTCCTCCACCATCTGGGCCAGCCGGTGGCCTTCGCTGACGATGATGCCCAGTCCCTTGCGGTAGTCGTTTGGGTCAGCCAGTTCTCCGGAGAGCAGGGTTTCACCCCAACCGTTGATAGCGGTCAAGGGAGTACGCAGCTCATGGGAGACGGAGGAGATGAACTCGCTCTTCATCCGCTCATTCTGGCTGATCTTCAGCGACATGTCGTTGATGGCGTCAATGAGCTGGCCGATCTCATCGTCATACCGCTTTTCAATCTGAATGCCATAGCTGCCGGCGGCAATCCGCTTTGCGGTCTCCGTGATGCCCGCCATGGGGTCTACAATGGATTTGATAAAATAGATGCTGGTTGCATACATGATCACCAGCAGCAGCAAACCGCACAGCATAATCAGGCAGACAATCAGCACAATTTGCCGGTCCACCACTGAGAGGGAGGTGACCAGCCGCATAATGCCCTTGACCTCCCCGCCGTTCAGGATAGGGGAGGAAACCGCCATAATCCGCTCTCCGGTGCTGGGGTCCCGGCCCACCCAATAACCGGTGCTCTTGCTCTCCTCCGCGCTGGTCACGTCCGGCGTCAGGGAGTTGCCCGCGGCGTTGAGGCCGTAAGAGGACATGGAGGATAGGATCACCCGGTCCCTGGTATTGTCAATAAACTGGAGCTCCAGCCTGTCCCGCTCGTCGAACTCGCTGATATAGTAGTTGGCCATATCCAGATATTCCGACTCCGTAGAGGCATAACTGGAGAAAAACTCACTGGCTGCCTTGGCCTTGGCCTCCATACCCAGCCTCATCGAATTATAGTAGTAGCTGCTCAGCCCAACCGCAGCAAAGATGATCACTGCAATGACAATGCTGAGTACAACGCCCACGCTGTTAATCATCCACCGTCGCCGGATTCCCTTCTGAAAGGCGCTGGCGGGGCGGATGATCTCACTCAGCTTGAGCCACTCGCCCAGATGGCGCACGTTTCCCTGATCAGCCATGCCGCCGTCCTCCCTTCTGCCCTGTTTCGTGTTTGATCAGAAGCCCCACTTATAGCCATAGCCCCAAACGGTGGTAATGTAGGTAGGATTCGTAGGGTCGTCCTCCACCTTAAGGCGGAGCCGGCGGATATTCACGTCTACAATCTTGACTTCGCCGAAGTAATCTCTGCCCCAAACCGACTCCAGGATCTCGTCCCGTGAGAGGGCCTTGCCGGGATTGTCCATAAACAGCTTGATAATGGAGTATTCCACCTGAGTCAGCTTGACGCGCTTGCCGTTTTTCTCCAGGGTACGATTGCGGGTGTTGAGCAGGAAGGGGTCCTGCCGGATCTCCCCGCTGTCCAGCACCGGCTCACCGCCGGTACGGCGATACAGGGCGTCCACCCGGGCGGTCAGCTCCGCAGGAGAGAAGGGCTTGGTCACATAGTCGTCCGCGCCGGTCATCAGGCCGGTGACCTTGTCCATCTCCTGGGTCCGGGCAGTGAGCATGATAATGCCGATCTTAGCGTTGTCCGCCCGCAGACGGCGGCAGACCTCAAAGCCGTCAATGCCCGGCAGCATCACGTCCAGAAGAGCCACCCGGATGTCAGGGTTCCGTTTGACCACCTCCAGAGCCTCCTCGCCGCTGGCGGCCTCCAGCGTGTCATAACCCGCCCGCTTCAGGTTAATGACCACAAAGCTGCGGATATTGTCCTCATCCTCTAATACCAGTACTTTTTTCATTTCGCCACTCCTTAGTCATTAGACCAGTTGGTCACGATAATCCGCAGATTGTCCTGTACCGTCTCCGCTGTCCAGCCGCTCAGGCTCTCGCCGCTCAAGCTCACGGAATAGACGGCATTTTCATCCGTCGTCTCCAGAACTGTCCTTCCGCTCAGGCTGGAGCGCCGCACCCGGTCGGTACCCGTGTTTTTATTGATGGTCAAAAACAGCCGGGCCTCCATATTGGAAAGCACCGCGTTTCCGGTGGCAGAGTCAGTCTGGAGCTGGCTGTCCATCTCCGGATCTGCTTTCTCCAGCGCATAGAACTGAATGCTCCGTTCCACCGTACTCCCCTCATTGTAATCACTCCGGGCCAGCGCAATCTGACCCTTCCACTCCTCCGGGATCATCAGATACCAGCCGTCGCTGCTGTTATAGTAGGTAGTGCAAAGGGGATGCTGATTGCCCTCCATATCAAACTGGACCCAGGAGATCAGGTAGAAGGTTTCGGAGACACAGACGTTCCCGTTCTCCAATCGCTCATAGCTGTTGGAAAGAACAGGAATTTCCCAGATGCCGTCTCCGTTGAGATCTTGGTCAGTCACATAAATGCGCCGGCGGGTAGACAGGCTTGAGCCAGCCGACTCATCCCGGGTCACATTGGCCAGCGACCCATCCCGCAAGGCCAAAATATCAGTGATCTGGATGCTGGATCCACCCTCTCCACCATCGGCGTCAGTGGCATAGCCGGTGAGATAGACAGCACTCTCTCCACCCGCCAGACGGCTGGAGCGAATCCGCTCGATTGACGCCAGATCATAGGAGAGTCGGGTCTCACTGAGTTTGACCAGGCCGCCGTCGGCATAGGCATAGTATTCCGCCCGGTTATTGCTCACATCTGAGGGATCCAGATGAAAGAGCAGAATCTCGTCCACGCCGTCCTGATCCATATCCTGTACCACATATCTGGTATAGTTCTGAGAGGCCAGTAGCTCCTGACTACCTCCCTGCCAGACGCTGTAGGCAGACAGGGCATAGATGCCGGAGGAAATCTGCCAGCTGATAACTACAGCACGGTTCTCCCCCTCCACCAGCTTGGGATAGGTTACCGAGTTGACTGCACTTCCCTGACCGCTGATGACCGTCATCACCTCATATTCCCCATCCTCATTCTGAGCAAAAAGGTAAACCTGAAGGCCGGTCTCCTTGCCCGAGCTGTCACGGAAAAAGGCCACTGCTTCGCCGATTCCGTCGCCATTGAGGTCCACATCCTGCACCGGCTGAGTATTCGTTCCGGAAAGAGGCGCAGCATACTCCAGACCGCCGTCCAGCAGCTCCTGAAGTGCTCGCTGCAAGCTCTCATACTCCACTGAGGTCTTGGGCAGGGCATAGAGATCATCGCCGCTGCGCAGACCGCATCCGGTGAGCAGACAGAGCAGCGCCAGCAGAATGGCCAGTGCCCCGAATCTTCGTCTCATAGCTTCCCTCCTTCATTGTGTCAGGACCATAACAATTCATTTTGTATTTTACCACAACTATCTGAAAATTCCTATCCCAAATTTCCCCCATTTTCCGGTTTGCCTCTTGCATTTTAGCGGAAGATCCGATATAATGGCAACGTTAAAATGCCGGTGTGATGGAATTGGTAGACGTACCGCACTCAAAATGCGGCGGAGTAATCCGTGCCGGTTCGAGTCCGGCCACCGGCAGTTCAGAAATTGCCCTGAAGCGTACAGCTTCAGGGCTTTTTTCTGCCCTGTTCTGCTATTTGGCGGCTGTCGGATAACATGCCAGAATCGCATTTGCAGAGGAGACCTTGCTGCTGTAATCCAGGTGAGTATAGATATTGGATGTCGTTCCAATATCGCTGTGGCCCAGCCATTCCTGTATCTCCTTCAGGCTGACGCCATTGGCATACAGCAAGCTGGCACAGCTATGTCTCAGATCGTGGAAGCGGATCTTTTTCAATCCGTTTTTCTTTAGGACAGTTTCGAAGTGCTGTGTCAGAAAATTTGGCTTGACCAATTCTCCGATCTCATTTACATAGATGTAATCCAGATAGTCTTTGCAGTAGGCATTGCCGCATACTTTTTGGTTGGTCTTCTGTTCCATTTGAAGCCGGCGGAGCAAGCGCTCAAATGGTGGCACCAGCGGCAGTGTCCGGCAGCTGGATTTGGTCTTTGTTCTGTCCTTCTGGATCACGACATTCTTGCCATCGACGCTGACCTGGGTAACCGTGTGCTGGATGCTGATGGTCTTTTTTTCGAAGTCAATCGCATCCCACTTCAACCCGACAACCTCGCTGCGGCGCAGGCCATAAAAAGCAGCGAGGATTACGACAAGCTCTATAGGGTCTCCTCTGACGGCTCGGAACAGTTCCTCCAACTCCTGCTGGTTATAGATCGTCGCCACATATTTCACTTTTCTAGGTCTTTCAATCCGGTCAGCAGGATTTGACCTGATCAGACCGATCTGAAATGCGTACTGAAGGCATTTCCGGATGTTTGCATGCCTGTGAATGATGGTGTTTGCGGACAGTCCGGCATTTAACTCAGATTGATAATAATCCTGGATGTACTTCGGATGCTTCTCCAAATCTTGCAGTGTGTACTTCTTATCCTCGAAATAAGGAATAATGCTTCTCTTGACCATATTGGTGTAGGATGGCTTTCCCCATAAACCATATCCCCCAGCCCACCTGCACATTGTCCGGCTGGTTGGAAAAGTAAGGAGCATGATATAATCTGTCTCCAGAACCACAATGTTTTTTCCGGGCATATGGACATCATCCACCAGTTGGACTGCGGCAGACAGTCCGGCAATGTCGCCGCGATGATGTATGCCCTGCGGCGCTCTGCCTTTCGGGGCTTTCGCGTTGTACTTCAAATCATATATCTTCATGGTGCCGCTCCTTTTTCTGCTCTTTCTGCTTAACCGCCACACAAATTAAGATAGTTGACAGTTATTACGTTTTTTATTATAATAAGCAAAAGTTTTTTCCGCAATCGCACAGGCTGTCACTCCTGCACATTCAATTGGCATTGGGTAAGAAACTGTTTCCAAACGGGAGGATGAAATGAAAAATAAAATTGATTTTCGTGTACAGCGAACCTACAAAATGCTGACCACCGCACTTTTTGAGGCGATGAAAGAGAAGAGTTTTGACGAGATTACCGTTGGTGAACTGTGTGACCGGGCGATGATTCGCCGTGCTACCTTCTACAAACACTTTGGGGATAAGTACGAGCTGTACGCTTTTTCCATTCGAGGGCTCCAGGCAAAATTTGAGGAAGAAAACCGGCTGGAGTACGACCAAAAACGGCCCCAGACCTTTTATGTAGTGATGATCGACCACTGCCTGCAATTTGTGGAGCAACACAGCGATGTATTCGCTTCTATGATGAAAAGCAGCAGCTCCCAAATGCTGCTGGATATCCTCTCCGAGGAGATCCAGCGGGACATTCTGCTACATTTGAAAACAGATGAGAGTAACGGGGCAGTGCTTCCTGCCAAACCGGGACTACTGGCCGCCGTCATTACCGGCGCTCTGGTCTATACCATGAAATGGTGGATTATCCACGATGCCAAAATGCCCCGGGAGGAATTGGTTGCAGTGTGTACCTCCCTGGTCAAAATTGTATAGGACAGATAAAAGCACCCGTTTGCTGGTTCAAAGGAATCAAATGTGCCGGAAACCAAACCAACACCTGCTCAGCCCGCTTCCGTTTTGGGAGCGGGCATTTTCTGTCTGTTTTTCAGCAGAGACATCTTTTTTGGAAACACAACCCTTCTTTTGTCAACTAACACCGCCGCAGCACAGTGTTGTACGGTTGCAGAGGGACGGTTTTACGATATACTGACAATAAACGTAACAGTCGTAAACTATCTCTATGCATGTTTTATATTTCTGTCAGAGAGGGGAAAGGGGTTTGACATGAATCGAAAAATCTGTTGGAACAGGGGCTGGGTGTTTGCAAAGACGGCCAGTGGCGATGGAGACTGGATACCGGTAGATCTTCCCCACACCTGGAATGGCGAGGATGGCCAGGACGGCGGTGACGACTACTATCGGGGTACCTGCCGTTACCGCAAGCATCTGAGTAAAGCGGACTTGCCCGCCTGCGACGCGGTGTACCTGGAGCTGGAGGGCGCTGCCTCCTCTGCCACAGTGTTTGTGGACGGTCAGTCGGTCGCCAGCCATGACGGCGGTTACTCCACCTGGCGGGTGAACCTGACTCCCCATCTGACCGGGGAGCATGACATCACCGTGGCAGTGGACAATGCCCCAAACGACCGCGTATATCCCCAGAAGGCGGACTTCACCTTTTACGGCGGATTGTACCGCACCGTGTCGCTGCTCTGTGTGGGAGCTGTCCGGTTTGATCTGGACTACTGGGGTACACCGGGCGTCAAAGTCACTCCCACTGTCAGCGGCAAAAACGCCGATGTGGCCGTCGAGGCCTTTCTCACCGGCGCCTCTGCGCAGCACACGCTGCACTGGCAGATTCTGGACGGCGACAGAATGGTGGCGGAAAAGACCACTCCCGCGGCAGAGACGGCTTCCAGCTTCCGGCTGGACAATGTCCACCTGTGGAATGGACGCAGGGATCCTCACCTCTACACCCTGAAGGCAGAGCTGTGCACGGGCTCCCAGGTTCTGGACGAGCGCACGGTCCGCTTCGGCTGCCGCAGCTATGTGATTGACCCGGAGCAGGGCTTCCTCTTAAACGGCGAGCCCTATCCCCTGCGGGGCGTCTCCCGTCATCAGGACCGGCCCAAAAAGGGCAACGCCCTCTCCCGGGCCGACCACGAGGAGGACATGGATCTGATCTGCGAGATGGGTGCCAACACCATCCGGCTGGCCCACTATCAGCACGATCAGTATTTCTATGACCTGTGCGATGAGCGGGGCATGGTGGTCTGGGCGGAGATCCCCTATATCTCCCGGCACCTGGCAAACGGGCGGGGCAACACCCTGCAGCAGATGCGTGAGCTGATTCTCCAAAACTACAATCATCCCTCCATCGTGGTGTGGGGCCTGTCTAACGAGATTACCATGGGCGGCGTGGCCGACCCTCCCCTGCTGGAAAACCACCACGCCCTCAACGACCTGTGCCACAGGCTGGACCCCACCCGGCCCACCACCATGGCAGTGGTGACCATGTGCAGCATGGACGAGGAATATGTGCACATTCCGGATACGGTGGCCTATAACCACTATTACGGCTGGTATGGCGGTACTACCGATATGAACGGAAAGTTTGTGGATGAGTTCCACCGGAAGTATCCCAAAACTCCCATCGGCCTGAGCGAATACGGCTGTGAGGCGCTGAACTGGCACAGCTCTCATCCCACCCAAGGGGACTACACCGAGGAATATCAGGCCATCTACCATGAGGAGCTGATCAAGCAGCTGTTCACCCGGCCCTTCATCTGGGGTACCTGGGTGTGGAATATGTTTGACTTTGCCGCCGACGCCCGCAGTGAGGGCGGTGAGGACGGCATGAATCACAAGGGCCTGGTGACCTTTGACCGCAAGTACAAGAAAGATGCCTTCTATGCCTATAAGGCCTGGCTCTCCGACGAGCCCTTTGTGCATCTGTGCAGCAAGCGGTATGTGGACCGGGTGGAGGACGTGACGCAGGTGACCGTCTACTCCAACCAGCCGGAGGTAGAGCTGCTGGTCAACGGACGTTCTCTTGGTGTAAAGACCGCTGAGGACCACTTTTTCCGGTTTGAGGTGTCCAATGTGGGCGAGACCACCCTCACCGCCAGGGCCGCCGGCTGCACCGACGAGAGCCATATCCGCAAGGTAGAGACGTTCAACGAGGACTACCGCATGAAGGAGTCCGGCGACGTGCTCAACTGGTTTGAGATTGAGACTCCGGAGGGCTATTTCTCCATCAACGACAAGATCGGCGAGATTATGGCTAATCCCAGAGGCGCCCGCTGTATGAAGCGCATTATCCTCGGCATTCTGTGGAAAAACCGCAAAGTACTGATGAAAAAGCGCGGCGGCAGCAAGGACAAGTCCCGCTCCAACACCGGAGCCATGAAGGATTTTGTGTATGGTTTCTCTGTCAAACGGGCGATTTCCATGATGGGGACCATGGGCCCCGGCATCAAGATCGGGAAAGAGGAGACACTGGCGATTAACCGAAAACTGAATAAGGTGAAAAAACAGGAGGAAACCCCATGAAAAAGAAATCGAATGAGGTGCGGCCCTTCGGCATGCGCGATAAGGTTGGCTATCTGTTCGGTGACCTGGCCAACGACTTTACCTTTATCTTTGCCAGTACCTATGTCATGGTGTTCTACTCCAAGGTCATGGGTATCGCCACCGGCACCATCGGAACCATGTTCCTCATCGCCCGCTGTGTGGACGCCTTTACCGACGTGGGCATGGGCCGCCTGGTTGACGTGTGCAAGCCCGCCAAGGACGGCAAATTCCGCTGCTGGATCCGCCGCATGGCAGGTCCGGTGGCGCTGGCCAGCTTTCTGATGTATCAGTCCTTCCTAGCGGACGCGGCAATGAACATCAAGATTGCCTACATGTTTATCACCTACCTGCTGTGGGGCTCTGTGTTCTACACCTCCATCAACATCCCTTACGGCAGCATGGCCGCCGTACTCTCTGACAACCAGAAGCACCGCAGCTCTCTGTCGGTATTCCGCTCCATGGGCAGCGTGTTCGCCACCATTATCATCAGCGTCATCGCTCCCCTCATGGTCTATTACACTGACGCGGCAGGCAATCAGGTGGTCCACTCGGGTCGGTTCACCGCGGTGGCGGGGCTGTTTTCGCTGCTGGCGCTGCTGTTCTACTTCCTGTGCTACGCCATGACCACAGAGCGGGTCAAGCTGGACGCCAAACCCCAAAGTCAGGAGCCCTCCCCCGGGGATCTGAAAAAGCCCGGTTTCTGGCGGTCTCTGGCAGGCATTTTTACCAACAAGGCCTTTGTGGGCATGATTCTCTCGGCGTTGGTCATGCTGTTTGCCACATTGATGAGCCAGGGCATCAACAACTTCCTGTTTGCCGATTACTTCCGTAACGCCAAGGCCCTGTCCATCTTCTCCCTCATCTCTATCCCCGCCATGCTGCTGCTGGCTGTGGTATCCACTCCCCTGTGTGCGAAGTTTGGCAAAAAGGAGGTTGGCATCGTCAGCTGCGCCCTGTCCGGCCTGCTGTACTTTGTCATCGGCCTTGCCAAATTTGATAACGTCTGGGTGTTTATCGTGGCATCCTTCATCGCCATGCTGGGCAAGCAGTGCTTCAGTATGCAGACCTACGCCCTGGTCACCGATGTCATCGACGACGAGGAGGTCCGTCACAATACCCGCAACGACGGCATGATCTACGGCATCTACTCCTTCGCCCGCAAGATCGGCCAGGCCATTGCCGGCGGCATGAGCGGCTGGGCGCTGGAATGGATTGGCTACGACTCCGCCGCTGTGGCCCAGACCGACGCGGTGCGGGTGGGCATCTATGACATCGCCAACTACTTCCCCGCCATCAGCTTTCTGCTCTGCGCACTGATTCTTGTTTTCCTCTATCCGCTGGACAAAAAGCGGGTGGATGCCAACGGCAAGGAGCTTGCCCGCCGGAAAGCAGCCCAAAACTAACGCTCTCTCCCTTACCCTCCATATCCTCCCACCATACGCCGATCCCCCGCAGGGCATATGCCCTGCGGGGGATTGGTTTTGGTGGAGGTCTTTTGTTTTCCATCTCTGTGCGGCAGTCCGTCAGGAAATCTCGATAAAAACGATGTCATTGTCACCCAGCCTAACGCGCATACTCAGCCGGCCGTTTTCATAGGTATAGGGAAGCTTTTCCGGACTGACCGCCGACTCTGCGGAGATCCAGCGCACCTGCTCCGGCGACGGCACCTGAGGGGCGCCTATGGACTCCCATACCCGGAGCGGATTTCCGTGTGTCTCGTCAATCCGGCGGATTGCCACCCGCTCCGGCGCCCGCTCCAGCGCAACGCAGACTGAAACCTCCGTCTGCTCCCGGGTGGGCCGGAAATTCAGTTTCGCCAGCAGCACCTGAATGCCCCGCTCCGAGCGGAAGGCCGCCGCCTCCACATCGCCCTCCGGCTCCGGCAGGAGGTAGCGCTCTGCTCCCGCGTCTGTCAGCATTTGCAGGGCATGGTAGGAGGGCTTTTTGATGCCGCTCTGGGTCAGCAGGCCGAAGCCCCCGTGGAATTCCTCCGGGAAGGGATGCAGCTCTTCAAAGAGATCGGTAAAGCACCAGATAGAGGAACCGTCAATGGTGTCCTGGGTGCCCAGAATGGCATGAATGATATAGGCAGCCTGCATCCGGGTGTCGTTGCAGGGGGCGGAAAAGCTGGCGCACATATTCCACTCCGTGTAGAGCACAGGAAGCCCCTCCGCGTCCCGTTTGGCCCGCCGGGAAAAGCCGATCAGAGCGTCCTTATTCAGGGTATCCGCCACATTTTCCACCCTGGAGACCGCCCGGTAGAGATCCAGCATACGGTCATGGCGCAGCGTCTTTTTCTGCTTCACTCCCGCCAGCAGATCCATGCTGATCTTCATCTTTTCGTCCTTTCCGTTTTCCTCCAGGCCACCCAGGGGATCGCCGGCATACTCGTGGGTGGTAATGAAGTCGATGGGAATGTCGTTTTTGCGGCAGTAGTCCAACAGCTCCGGAACCCACTTGCTGCCTGAGGTGGAGGGGCCGCCTACCAGCAGCCGGCTGTCAATCTCCTTGATCGCCCGGACTGTGGTTCCGTAGAGCTTGAAATAATCCGCCTGACTTCCGGCAAAAAAGGGCAGCTGCAGGTCCGGCTCGTTCCACACCTCGAAATACCACTGACACACCTCGTCAATACCGTAGCGGCCAATCAGGAACCGGAGAAAGTCCTGAATGTACTGATACCACTTCTCATAGTCCCTGGGCGGGGAGATGTTGGGTTTGTAGAAGAACAGGCCCTTCCGGTTCTTTTTCGCCAGATGCTTCGGCATAAAGCTCAGCTCAACAAAGGGCTTCATACCGGCGGCCAGCACATTGTCGTAGGCGGCGCCGCACCAGCGGAAGCTCCGTTCGGTGTAGCTGCCTCCCCCCGGGATGGGCAGAAAATCGGACATCTTATGGTAGGTGTGCATATCGTCGCAGAAGATGCCGTGAAACCGAACCCGCTGGATCTTTAGCTCCTGATGAACCTGTCTGAGCTGCTCATAATAATCCCGCCGCAGCGCGTAGGTAGCATGGGGACTTCCGACGCAGAACTGCCAGTGCCTGTGGAAGGGGACGGTGCGGGTATCCTTCCGAATCTCTACTGTCATGGCCATACTCCTCACAGATCAGGGTTGCCGACACTTCCGTCTGTCCCGAGTGCCTCATAGCGCTCTGCAATCAATCGCACCGCCTGCTCAATGCCTGTCATACCGCAGTCGATAAAAAGATCATAGTTTTCCGGTTTTCCCCAGATCGCTTTGGTGTAGTGCTCATAGTATTTTTTCCGCTGGGTATCCATCTTCCGGACCAGTTGCCTGGACTTCATGTGGGACAGCTTCTCCTGCCCCATTTTACGTTCAATTCGCTGTTCCAGAGGCGCGCTGATAAACACGGAGAGCAGATCTACGTCCGCCTCCCGCAGCACATAGTCAGCGCAGCGCCCCACAAAGATACAGCTCTCCCGCCTGGCAATTCGGCGGATCTCGTGGCTTTGCAGCTGGAAGAGCACTTCAGAAGTGGGAAGACCCCGGGTGACGTGATGGTTGCCCTCATGCACTGTTTGAAACAGATATGGATTGGTCGCCTTTTCATCTGACGACTCCATGGTTTTGACAGCCAACTCTCCGTATTGGCAGGCCAGATAGAGCAGATGTTTCTCGTACACCTTGATGTCCAACTGTTGAGAGAGGCGCACTGCAATTTCGTGGCCGCCGCTACCGAACTCTCTGCCAATACAAATAATCTTATTCCCCATTTCTGATGCCCCTCTCTATTTCTTCAAAGTTGTCTTTACAGCTTCCGGAATTTCGGTTTCAACGCCCTCCCCCGTGAACTTCACCTCAGCCTCCAGCACGACATCCGCGCTGGAGAGCACGACCTGCACATTGCCGCCGCAACTGATCGTAATGCTCTGAATTTCATCATGACAGATCACAACATGAATACTGCCGCTGTCAAAGAGAATGTCCATTCCCTCTGTCTCAGGCGCAATGGCATAGGCTACCGCTTCCATACCGCTCTCATCCAGAGAAAGCGTATAGACGTAGTTCCCATCCGCTTCCGTGCAATCCATGTCTGCATTCATACAGGCCTGATAGGCAATATCCAGCAGCTTTGCCGCCTCTACCGTAGGCGCATCTGAAGCCAGCACCACGTTGCCGTTCTTA
Organism: Candidatus Onthomonas sp.; assembly: GCA_051866795.1. Classification (GTDB taxonomy): domain Bacteria; phylum Bacillota; class Clostridia; order Oscillospirales; family Oscillospiraceae; genus Onthomonas. Next base: position 14,071 of record JBJDXT010000148.1, read on the forward strand.
TCGCAGATCGTAGTATCTGTGAAATAGAGGGCATAACCGTGTTTTTGAATTGCACTGATCTGATTTTCTTCGCTGTTCCATCGATTAAAACCGAGTGTATCATCCAGTGCCACCGGACCGCAGGAAGCTTTCAGAGAAATCTCCGCCTGCAGGAAGTCTGCCTGGTTCAGCGTCAGCCATGCGTTCGCCGCACGGATAAGGTCTCCGGTAATCGTATCAACCGCCTCGTATTCGCCGCTGACAACTTTTTCCCGAACGGACTCTGGAATCTGAATTCGCTCCTGATCCGGAGGATCCAGTTTCAGCGTCGCGGAAAGTCGGAAAGGTGTCTTTGCCTCATCTCCAAACGCTCCGCTTCCGGAGAAGCAAATCTCAGAGACGTCCTCACCCTCTGTCACCAGCTCCAGCTGGAGGGTGTTCGTATCGGACAGCAGCCCGGCGGCAGATGGGAGCAGCAGCTCCAGAATGGCTTTTGCATCCTCCCCCTCCGCGGTAATGGAGCACGTGCTGTCCCCTTCATCGATGTCCACATGGCGATACAGCTCAATCGCCTGACTCAGCAGCAGTGAATAGTCCGGGAAGGCATCGCTCATCTCATAGGCGTTCCCGTTTTCCAGGAATACCACGCCGTCACAGTAATACAGCGCCTTCTCCTCCTGAGCAATAGCGGTGACCCGGTGTCCCTCCACGTCTGTCCGGTCCACCAGAGCGGTGAAGCTGATATCCTGGCCGTCCAGTTCCGCATCCACCGTAAGCTCCATGGTCAGTTCCTGCTGATCCCCGTACTTTTTCAGCAGATCATAGGCCTTCACGCCGCTGAGTACATCGGGCAGAATCAGGGCGGCCGCAATTCCGCCGATGACCAGCAGCACTGCCAGCACAATCAGCAGGGGCATGACCCAGGGTTTTTTTGCTTTCGGCGCGGCCCGGGAGGGAGACGATGTGTCTTCGGCGCCATCCGCGCCGCTTCCGGAATTCGTCTTTCCGGCAGCCAGTCTCTTTTCCTTGATGCGCTTTCGCACCCGTCGGACCAGCGGAATCAGCACGAGCAGGAGCAGAGCGGCTACAATCAGCCAGATCCACCACACGCTTATGGTGGAGATCGCCGCAATCTCTACCGTTTGTCCCTCCGCGGAGAAGGTCAGATAGCTGCCGATGAGCTCTGCATCCACTCTGCTCCAGCCAGCTGCCTGCTTTACATAGATGTCCAGATGGTCTGGATCTTTGCCCGGAGCAAGGTACCGGATCGTGTGCTTCTCACACCCATCATCCGGTATGGAGACCTCCCACTGCTCCACGATCTCACGGCTGATCCTAGTGTGGGTAAAACTCTTAGCCAAAAAATCAATCCAGCTTTTGGGCAGCGTGTCAAAATATTGGGGTGTGTTGGGCAGCGCGGTAATCTCAGCAGAGGCTTCATCGTTGAACTGACCTTCAATAAAGAAGATCGGACGGCCATCGTCCCGGGTATCCGTATTGGACAGGGCAGTGACATATGGGGTGTAAACTGCGGTCACCACTGTGTCAAAATGGAGTTCCTCCAGTTCAGTCTTATCCCAGTGGGCATAGTACCCATCCTTTTCCGGGATTTCAGGATAGATGCTCTTGTCAAAGGAGTCACCATATTGGAAGGGAACCGTTTCGAGGACTTGACCGTCTGCCACAAAGGTCAGCGTCAGCTGACGGAACGCGTCTGGGATTGAAACGGTTTTCTCATCTGTCCAATTCTCTTCCCTTTCCTCTGTCTGCTCTTCTTCCGAATTCTCATCCTTAGAATCTGAATCTTCAGCATCCAGCTTTTCCTGCTCCTCTGCCGCTTCGGCCTCCTCGCAGATTTCCAAGAGTCGGGCATAAGAAATCGGCTCCGCTCTGTCTGCATAACTTCTGCCATTGATGCCCGCCAAAGTATCCGAAACGAAGTAATTCTCTACAAACTCGCCGTTGTCAGAGCCGGAAATCGCGCCTGAAAATTCCGAGGACGCTTCAATGCTCACCATACTGTAGCAGCCTGCCACGGTGCTGGAATCTCCGCCAAAGTCCGCCTCAACGCCTGACCCAACAATGCCTCCGATATGCCTCTCGCCGGAAAGGGTACACTTAGCAAAGCTGTGGCGGATGGTGGATGAGGTCAGTCCGGCAATTCCGCCCACATAGTCTCCGCTTTCACTGGACACGTTTCCATAGCCTTCTGACTGAGCGATCAGGCCCAGATCCATCCGGCCACAGACACCGCCCACATTGTTGCGTTTTGCAGTGACATTTCCATTATTCACGCACTCATACACGATTGCTTTGATCTCATATTTCTTTCGCTGGGCACCATCCAAATTGGCAACCACGTCATCCTCCGGATCCAACTCATACTCCATCGCCATGGAACCGGCGATACCGCCCACATTGATATCTCCACTGACACTTCCGTTGTTCAGGCACTTGGAAACTTTGCCTAAAGTGACCAGGTCAATATCAATCTCAGAGCTATCGATCAGCACATCGTTCTCGCCGTCACCCAGATACAGCTTCATGGCGGTATCTGAGATGGCGCTGATCTGCGCCTGAATTGCCTTGATATCATCGGTCATGGTGCCGGAAGTGCCGGAAATCTCGCCGTTGAGCAGCCGCATCTGACCAGCCATGCCAGAGATGGCAGAGGACAGACCGCTGAGGGAAGTCGTAACCTTTATTTGGGTAGAGGCACTGACGTTTCCGCTGACAGAACCACCGCTTTCCCCTTTTACATTCCCCTCTGTCAGGCCGGCCTGGATGTCAACGCTGGCAGAGCTGCCGCCCTCGGCGGAGCCGCTTCCCGGAGAGACGGTCACGCTGGCATTTCCAGAGTTCTCGGCACTGCCGCTTGCCTCCGCTTTGGGCGGTGTGACTGTAACACTGCCCGCACTGTCGCCCTCACCGCCGCCTTTCACAGTACTCGTCACGCTACCAGTGGTCTTGATGTTCCGGGCCGCACCAGCAGCACTGTCCATATAGTTTGCAATCTTGTTCAGACGTGAGGTTACCGTCCCCACTCCTGCGTTCGCATCGTCCAGCACCGTGGTAATCATGGCATCCAGCTCGTCCAGCTGATCTTCCAATTTATCCAGCGTGTCCTCTGTGAGATTTTGGGCAATATAGGGTTCCATCTGCCCCGCAATGCCGCTCACGTCCTTACGTCCGAAAATATCTGCATTGTTCACACAGTCATGGATATAGCCACAGCTGCGGCCCACGATACCGCCTACATTATAGCCGATATGTGGGTAGCCTACTGGTGTATTGTTCACACAGTCCAGCAGAATACCGGATGAGTAGCCTGCGATGCCGCCGGTATCCGACGAGGCAGTACTGGTATCCATGGAAGACAGCTGGGAAAGGTCCAGCGAGAAAGCAATGCTGATATCCTCTGTGCGAATCGTGGGATCCTCACTGACGGTATTAACATAGGAGTCGTTTTCACACCCGCCGACAGTGCCCAGATTACAGCCTGCGATACCACCGGTCATCTTATCTCCGATGACAGAGCCGCTTGCACTGCAGTTGAGTATCTGACCGGTCAGGGCGTTCACGCCGGCGATGCCGCCTACATTATTCTTCCCCTGCACGTCACCTGTAAAAATGCATCCGACAATCATGCCGTAGTTTTCACCGGCGATTCCTCCGGCGTTGCTTCCCTCCCCTGAGGGAGCAATCGAGCCGCTGATCTTCAGATCCTTAACCACGGCCTTCTCCTGCAGGATGCCAAACAGGCCGGAGGGAGACATGCCCTCGGCAATCTCCAGATCACTGATCGTGTGGTTCTTTCCGTCGAACACGCCGCCGAAAGTGGGAATGGTGGAAAACTCAACCCCGGCCAGAGAGATGTCCGACTGGAGCACAACAGTTTTTCCTTGGGACCAGGTATCCAGCGTACACTGCTCTGCTAACTGCACAAGATCTTCCGCTGTATCGATGTAGATCGTATCAGAATCGCCTGCTGCAAAGGCGGCTGGAGCCATAGGGAGAATCAGTGTAGTCAGAAAAGCCAGCCCTAAAAGCAGCGAAGTGATACTGCGAAATTTATTCTTCCTCATCTTCCGCTCCTTCCTCGGCCACTGAGCCGGAAATCACATTCAGATTGACATCGCCATCCACTGTGGCACGGACGATGCCATTGATGGTTCCATGAATCTCACCCCGAACTGCACCTTCGATCCGGATACGACCGCTGGTATTGGCAGTCGTGCGTTCCTTGACCGGCACCGGCACAGAAAAGGAGGTGCGATCAACAATCTTGCTGCCCAGCAGTAAAATCTGAGGAAGCACAAACATAACCAGTATCACCGAGATGATGGTGCCCCGGCCAATGCTGCCGATGCCCACAATTGCGGCATCAGAGGTCATGCGCCCCACAAGGATACCGGCCATGGAGAGCACGGTACCAGAGGTAATAATCGTGGGAAAGGCGAAATTCATCGTCTCGATAATCGCCTCTTTGTGATCCATCGTGCGTTTCAGCTCGCTAAACCGGCTGGCGATGACAATAGCATAGTCAATATTTGCGCCCATCTGAATGGAGCTGACCACCAGATAACTCATAAAGAAAATGCGGTTTCCTGTGATCGTCGGGATAGAGAAGTTGATCCAAATCGCTCCCTGGATAACCAAAATGAGCAACACTGGCATACCCGCAGATTGGAACGTAAACAGCAGAACCACCAGAACGATCAGGATAGACACGATGGTAACCACCAGATTATCTGTCTCAAAAGACTTTTGGAAGTCGTACTCTGTGGTGGACTCACCGACCACATAGATGTTGCCTTCAGCATAATACTGTCTTGCAATCTCCTGCAAAGTGTCCAGGAAGGCATAGGTTTCATCTCCACTGACCGGCAGCGTCAGATATACAAGAATCCGGTTATAGTCCTCACCCTGAAGCTGCTTTTGGGCGCTCTCCATCATTACCTTTGCCTCATCCAGCGCATCCGCCTGCTCCGCGTCCAGCTTGACAGCACCGGAATCAATTTGGTCGCAGGCAAACAGAAGAATATCAATCAGCGGAACACCATAGTCGGAAAGGCTTCCGATGATCTCACCATATTCTTCGTTTTTGGCCGCATAGGCTGCGTATACTACCTGGGCTACCTCGTAATCAAGGTCGGCCAGTTCTGCAAACTGTCTGGGTGTCAGCTTATCTGCCAGCATATAGCCATCCATCGCCTCTACATTGGAAAGGCCCATGGTATAGTCGACCTCGTCATAGGTATCCAGTTCCTTCAGCAGCTTTCGCTCGGCGTTATAATCCCCGCTGGGCACCACCAACGCTACATAGTTCTCTGCGCCGAAGGTATCCTCAATCATATTGTCTGCAATCTGCGTCTCATTCAGCTTAGGGGTATCCAGAATGCTGTAGCCGTAGGCATACGGGCAGTCTCCGGAAAGATTGAATGCCAGTACCAGAACGACAATGAAGAGGGGCGGAATGACATACTTTGTGGCATAGGCGAACTTGCCCACAAAAGGAATCTTGGGGATAAAGCTGCGATGTGCCGTTTTTTCCATCAGCGGGCCGAACAGCATCAGCAGTCCCGGCATGACAATAAATACCGACAACAGCGCATATAGGATTGCTTTGATGAGGCAGATGGCCATGTCCGGACCAATCTTGAACTGCATAAACATCATGGCGATCAGGCCGCCGATGGTGGTCAGGCTGCTGGCGCCGATCTCCGGAATGCCTTTGCTCAGCGCTACAATGACCGCTTCCCGCAGGGGCAGGGTCTCATGCTCTTCCTTGAAGCGGTTGCACAGAATGACAGCATAGTCCAAAGAAAGCGCCAGCTGCAAAATACTGGTCACCGAATTGGAGACAAAGGAGATGGTCCCCAGCAGGAAATTGCTGCCAAGGTTCAGAATCATGGCGATCACGAAGGTCAGAATCAACACCGGAACCTCTGCCCAGGTCTGGGAGGTGAAGCAGAGTACCGCCACAACAATTACTGCCACCCAAACCATGATGACGCTGACCTCGCTGTCCAGGATCTCTGCCTGCTGGTCGCCCAATTCGGTGGATACATAATAGTCCTCACCAGTCAGCTTCTCTTCTACCGCATCCAACGATTCCAGGCAGAGATCGTCCGTGTCCGCATAGTCGAAGGTGATGGCATAGAGCGCAGAGACCGCTTTGTAGTCCTCGTTCTTGTCAAAGGTAACACTCTGCACGCCGTCCACATCGGAAAGCTCGTCACGCAGTTCTTCTGCATGCTCCAACGTGATATTAGCCACCATGACGCGGGCACTTCCGTAGGTGATAAATTGCTCCTCCATCACGTCCAGACCCTGTCTGGCTTCAGACTCATCCGGCAGGTACTCTGCCAGTTCATTTTCCACCTTTACCCAGCTCTGGGCGATCAGAGAGAAAATCAGGGCAATGATTGTGATTAGGAAGAACAGATTTCGTTTGTCTACAATAAATGTGGCAAGCTTGAGCATAAAGGTATTCTGTTTCACTGGTTTTTCTGTCATGTCATTGTTACCCTCCTATGACCAACTGCAGGATAATCGCCGTATTCCGTATGAAATACAAGATCAGTCCGTATTCGTGAAATCGTTCCTGTCACTTCGTAGGGAAATATGTTTGTCATCGTTTTCATTTCTCCGGCAAACCGGATCTGATTTCCATTACAGGCGCCTTGCGTAATGGGCAAAGTCACGGTAAACATCGTCAGGTATCCTTCCACAGCGCTTTTCTGAATGACGATTTCCAGCTTTCCCTTCCGTTTTCCCAACGGAACTGTCATGAGAAGATCATACTGGTAATTTCCATCTTTCATTCAAATTCTCCTTTCTGTGATGGACCCATTTCTCACTTCTCTTTTAATTACAAAAGATTTCTAATTGACATTTGTACACAGTTATGATAGTCTGAGCAAAGGAAAACATCAAGAGACAATCAAAGTCAAAAGACAGATAAATGACATCTATACACAAAGTGTTTCCAAACTTGGAGCGGAATTATGGAAAAGAAAACTGACCTCAGAATTGAAAAAACCTATCTGTTCCTGCATAACGCGTTTACCTCTCTGCTGGAAGAAAAGCGGTTCGAGGAGTTCACGGTAAACGAATTATGTGAAAGGGCAATGATCCGGCGCACAACCTTCTATAAGCACTTTGCAGATAAAAACGAATACTTCACTTTTTATATGAAAGAGATCTGTGCCAGCTTTCAGGATCAGCTTCCACCAGACATTGAGACAGATGATGTCAACTCCTATTTCCTGTATATGAGCCGGGAACTTCTGCGCTTCATTGGAAGGAACGAAAAGCTGGTCATGAATATTGCCAACAGTAATATGTTCCCGGTTTTGCTGGACAGCTTATCTGAAAACATTATGTATGATGTGCTCAGAGTGCTCCGCAGAATGAATTCCACAAAGAAGATGGGAACAAGTCAAATGGAGGGCTTTGCCGCTTTCTATTCTGGTGGCCTGCTCAACACGCTGCGCCTTTGGCTGAAGCGCGGTATCCCGATTGACGAAGAAGAATTTTTGATGGTCGTTTCAAACTTCATGGATTGGAAGTAATACTGCATTTTATATTCTCTATGCTCATGTCCGGAGAGGGCATAGAGAAAAGCAACGGGGAGTACACATATCTCAGTGTGCTCCCCGTTCTGGAAGAGAAACGCAAGGCGTCTCTATTCTATTGTCTCATAAACCCGATTCATTGCTTTACCCTGTTCCATATACGCTGCCGCTGATCCTCGCGCAGCTGCTATTGCTTTATTCTTTCGTTTTTCCGAATTTCTAAGTCAGGCTGATCACAAAGCATTTACTGTCAGCCAGCGGGCTCGGCCTGCTTCGGCGGCAGGGTTTTGATGCCAAAGAGGAAATAGACGATGTGAAACAGCCACACGCAGGCCAGCACAATCCGTCCCACGGGGACCTGGTGCATCATGACAAAGCCGATGCTCATGAGCAGGGTCACCGTAATCATAATGCGGACCTTGGTCTTTCGGGTCATCCCTTTGCCCTGCACATAGCTCTCCAGGTTGTCCTTGTACAGCCTGGTTCCGATAAACCAGGTGTGCAGCCGCTGGGAGCTTCTGCCAAAGCAGAAGGCCGCCAGCAGCAGGAAGGGAAAGGCGGGCAGCAGGGGCAGCACCGCGCCGACGGCGCCCAAGGCCAGGCCCAGGCAGCCCAGAATGATATACACAATCTTTTTGATGTTCATGTGGTTTTCTCCAATCGTCTCTTTTCCTTTTTGCTTTCGATCACATGGCGCATCGCGGCGACCGGGTGATGGAAGATCATGCGGGGGCCGGAAAAGCGCATCACCGCCCGGATCTTCTCCCGCATCTCCGGCTTATAGCAGTGTACCTGGCAGTTGGAGCAGAAGGTCTTGGTCTCCATAAAGGGGCACCGGTCGCTGCGCTGTCTTGCATAGGCGTCCAGCTCAGCGCAGTCGGGACACAGGTCCCGGCCGCCGTGGTTCTTTTTGCAGTAGAGGGCGATCATCTGGGAAACCATCGCCTTCTCCCGCTCCCGTTTGCTCTGGATGTCCATCAGCTCATCCTCCCGTGCTCTACCGAGTAGACCTTGTCCGCAATCCGCATGGTGGAGGCCCGGTGGGAGACCAGCACTACCGTCTTATCCTGGCCCTCCTCCCGGAGGGAGCGGAGGATCACCGCCTCATTCAGGCTGTCCAGGTTGCTGGTGGGCTCGTCCAACAGCATCAGAGGGGCATCGTGAAGGAAAGCCCGGGCCAAGCCCAGCCGCTGGCGCTCGCCGCCGGAGAGAGTATCGCCCAGCTCGCCCACCGGAGTGTCGTAGCCCTGTGGGAGCGTCATGATAAAGTCGTGGACGGAGGCCTTTTGGCAGGCGGCCACAATCTCCTCATCGGTGGCGTTCAGCTTGGCAATCCGCAGGTTGTTTTTGATACTGTCGTGGAACAGGTGGGTCTCCTGGGTGACAAAGCTCTCCATATCCCGGAGATTTGCCGTGTTAATCTCCCCCACCGACCGGCCTGAGACGCTGACTCTTCCCTTTTGAACCTCCCAGAAGCGCATGAACAGCTTGAGCAGGGTGGATTTGCCGCTGCCGCTGCGGCCCACGATGCCCTCAATCTGATTCTGTGGAATCTCTACGCTGACCTTTTCCAGAATCGTCTCCCCGCCATAGGAGAAGGTCACATCCTCAGCGGCGGCGCCGGTAAAGGCCACATCGGTGCGGCCGGTGATCTCTTCCACCACAGGGGTCTCCTCCAGAATGTCCAGCACCCGGTTGCCTGCGGCAAAGGTATTCTGCAACGTGCTGCCCAGGTTGGCCAGGGCCACCACCGGCCCGAAGGAGCTCATCAGCACCACGGTGGAAATCAGCACGCCGTCAAAGTCCACAGCTCCCCGCTGGTACAGCCAGGCAGAGAAGAAGAGCATAGCCAGGTCAAAAAGCAGGATAATCGTATTTGTACAGGCGGTATTCCGCCCGGCGGTGCGCTTCATCCGCTCCTCATCTTTGGAGAGAGCATCGGTGCGCCGGTTCATCTCCGCCAGCCGCTCGGCTCCCTGACCGTACTGCTGAGTCTCGGAGAGGCCCCGGAGGCTGTCCAGCACAAAGCTGCTGAGCGCACCGGATTCAGTGCGGAATTTCATCCCCACATCGCCGCTGAGCCGGGAGGTGACTAGCGGCACCGCCACACCTACCACCAGATAGGCTGTCAGCGCCAGCAGGCCCAGACCCCAGTGATACCGCCCGATGAATGCGCAGAGGATGGCGGAAAACAGGATTGCAATGGCCGTGGGTGAGATGGTATGGGCGTAGAACACCTCCAGCAGCTCGATGTCCGAGGTGATGACGCTGATCAGATTGCCCTTGTCCTTCCCTTCCAGCTTGGCGGGGCACAGCCGGCGCAGAGCCTGGAACACCTTATCCCGGATGAGGGCCAGCAGCTTGAAGGCGATAAAGTGGTTGCAGGCCTGCTCTCCATAGCGCAGCACCGCCCGGAACAGGGCAAATGCTACCATGCCGGCAAACATGGCAGTCAGTCCCACAGGCAGCTCATAACCCAGCACCTCCAGCACGGCACAGCCGCCCAGAATGGTGATAAAGGAAGCGCACAGGTGGCCGACCAGGCCCATCAGAATCGCCAGCACCATATAGCCGGCCAGGGGCCGCACCAGCCCGATGAGCCGCAGCATGACGGTAAATCCGCTTCTCTTCTTCATGCCAGCGCCTCCTTTCCGTAGTTTTCCAGTGATTGCTGGGCGTTCCACAGTCTGGCGTAATGTCCGCCCTCCGCAAGCAGCGCCTGATGGGCGCCGCGCCCCACCACATGGCCGCCATCCATCACATAGATCTGGTCCGCGTCCGCCACATTCGCCAGCCGGTGGGAGATCAGAATGACTGTCCGGGTCTTGGCCAGGCGATGAATCTCCTCCATAATGTCGTTTTCGCTCTCCACGTCGATGTTGGAGGTAGCCTCGTCAAAGAGGTACACCGGGCTGTCGTGGAGCAGCGCCCGGGCCAGGGCCAGCCGCTGGCACTGGCCGCCGGAGAGGTTGGAGGCCTTTTCCGCCAGACAGGTGTCCAGCCCCTGCTCGCTGCGGAGGAAGTCGGCCAGCTTCACCTGCTCCAGCACCTGCCACATGGCCTCCTCCCCCGCCTCCGGGTTGCCCATCCGCAGGTTGTCCCGGACGGTGCCCTTGAAGAGGTAGCTCTGGTGGCTGACATAGGTGAAATGCTTCAGCAGGCTCTCCTCCGAGAGATCGGAGAGCGGCACCCCGCCCACGGTGACAGACCCGGTATAGTTGCGGTTCCGGCCCATGAGGATGGAGGCCACGGTGGATTTGCCGCAGCCGCTCTCTCCCACGATGGCGGTAAAGCTGCCCTCGGGAAAGCTCAGATCAATCCCCTTCAGAATCTCCCGGTCCGGCTCATAGGAGAAGCGGAGATTTTCGCAGCGGATGGAGCAGTCCCCGGGAACCTGGCCGCTTTTCTCCTCCGCCTCCGGCAGGTCCAGCAGGCGGAAGATCTTCTCCGAGGCCGCCATGCCGTTCATGGCGATATGGAAAAAGCTGCCCAGCTGGCGCATGGGGATAAAGAAGTCGGCGGCCAGCAGAATGATGGCAAGGCAGCCGCCCAGGCCCACATGGCCTGCCCGGAACTGGGTCACCGCCATAATGATGCCCACAGCCGCGCCGCCGTAGGCGATGAGGTCCATAATGGTGATGGAGTTGAGCTGCATGGTCAGCACCTTCATGGTAATCCGGCGAAACCGCTCCGACTGCTCGTTCATCTCCTGATTCTTGAACGCGTCTGCCTGGTAGATTTTCAGGGTGGTCAGTCCCTGCAAATTCTCCAGAAAAGTGTCCCCCAGAGCGGTATACTGGCTCCAGTACTTGCTCAGCAGCTTTTTCGCCCAGGTCTGCACCTCCGCGATGGCGATTGGAATGAGCGGCACACATACCAGCAGCACGAGGGCGGAGGGCACATTTACAAAGCAGAGCACCACAAACAGGGTCAGCGGAGCCAGCATGGCGTAGAAGAACTGGGGCAGATAGGCGCCAAAGTAGGTCTCCAGCTGGTCTACCCCCTCCACCGCCACCTGTACCACCTCGGAGGTCTGCACCTGCTCCCGGTAGGAGGCGCCCAGCCGCAGCAGCTTTTGATAGATCCGCTCCCGGAGGGTCTTTTTCACCGCCTTGCTGGAGAGAAAGCTCATTCTGGAGGCGCCCACATGACAGACAAACCGCACTGCAACCGCGGCCGCGGCAATGGCGGCGGTAAGCAGCAAATCCCGGATCCCGGCGCTGCCCCGGTACAGCCGCTCCAGCAGACGGCAGATGGCGCCGATCATGGCGATATTGGCC
>JBJDXT010000149.1:0-4090 GCA_051866795.1 Candidatus Onthomonas sp.
GGCCATCGACGCCCGGAAGAACCCGGACGGGCGTTATGAGGTGGTGGTGGCTGGGGGCCGCATCCCCACCGGCATTGACGCCATCGAATGGGCCAGGGAAGGGGAGCGGCTGGGGGCCGGAGAGATTCTGCTCACCTCCATGGACGCCGACGGCACCAAGGCGGGCTTCGACCTGGAGATGACAAAAGCAGTCACCCAGGCGGTCCGCATCCCGGTGATCGCCTCCGGCGGCTGCGGCAGTCTGGCCCATTTTGCGGATGTTTTTCAGGAGACCGGCTGTGATGCCGCCCTGGCGGCCTCACTCTTCCACTTCGGAGAGCTGACTGTCCCCCAGGTGAAGGAATATCTCCGGGTACAGAATATCCCGGTGCGCCGGTGAGGAGAATGGAAATGTTTGATTTAGACCTGCTCTTTCAGAAATCCGACCTGATTCCGGTGATTATTCAGGACCGGGCCACCAAGGACATCCTCATGCTGGGCTTCACCAACCAGGAGGCGGTGGAAAAAACACTGGAAACCAAAACCGCCTGGTTCTGGTCCCGGAGCCGGAACCAGCTGTGGAACAAGGGGGAGACTTCGGGGAATTTCCTCCATGTGAAGAAAATCGTCACCGACTGCGACACGGACACCCTGCTCTACATTTGCGACCCGGTGGGTCCCACCTGCCACACCGGCAAGCGGAGCTGCTTTTTCAACGACATCTGGGAGGAGGAAGGCCTGTGAGCATGCAGAGCGCCCTTGAGGCCCAGTACCAGGTGACCCTGGCCCGGAAGCAGGGGGGCGGGGAGAAATCCTACACCTGCCATCTCTACCGGGCGGGCCTGGATAAAATCCTGAAAAAGTGCGGAGAGGAGACCTTTGAGGCGGTCATCGCTGCCAAGGGGGCGGACAGCGCCGAGACGGTGGGGGAGATCAACGACGTCCTCTACCACGTCACTGTCCTGCTCTGCCAGCAGGAGGTGCCCCTCTCTGACGTGCTGGAGGCGCTGAACCTCCGCTGCCAGACCCAGGGACAGCCGGTGGACGAGCTCTATCAGGTGATCGCCGCCCGGAGCCGGGAGGCGGTCACGGAGGACGGCAGCCACTACACTGCCTATCTCTTCCAGCAGGGGCTGGACAAGATTCTGAAAAAGGTGGGGGAGGCCTGCAGCCTGCTGCTTATCGCCGGGAAGGCGGGGGACAAAGTGGCCATCGCCTGGGAGACCGCCAATCTCCTCTATCACCTGCTGGCCATGATGCTGGCCAAGGGGATTACTCCCGCCGACGTAGAGGAAGAGTTGAACCGCCGGAGCCAGAAGGAGGGCAACCTGAAGCAGGTGCACTCCACCGATCAGACTACATAAGCATTGGGAGACTGCGGCAGATTCTGCGGCAGTCTCCTTTTGCCGGTGGGAGCTGACGGCTGGCATTTCCCGGGAAACTGTGTTATGCTGTCAGCAGTCACAAACTGTACGAAGCGAGGAGAAAGGACATGGCACAGTCACTGCGCACCGTCAATCTGGAGCTGGGGATGCCCCAGGTCTCCGCCGCCCTCCAGCGGCTCAGCGGAGAGCTCTATACCAGCAAGCGGATGGGGATTTTCGTCACCAAGCTGATTCACGGCTACGGCTCCTCCGGCGCCGGGGGAAAAATCCGCCTGGCGGTCCGCCGGGAGCTGGCCGCGAAAAAGGCCAAGGGGGAGATTGCCGACTTCATCCCCGGAGAGGAGTTCTCCATCTTCAACGAGTCCACCCGGCGGGCGATGAGCAAATGCGATGCCCTCCGGCAGGATCGGGATCTGGACCGGTACAACAACGGGGTCACCTTTGTGGTGTTTTGATGGAGGAGAGGACTACCATGCAAATTGAACTGGATCTGCACACCCACACCCTGGCCAGCGGCCACGCCTACGGCACCATTCTGGAGATGGCCCGGGGCGCGGCGGAGCGGGGCATCAAGCTGCTGGGCATCACCGAGCACGCCCAAGGCATTCCCGGCACCTGCTGTGACATCTACTTTAAAAACCTGGGCGTGGTGCCCCGGGAGCAGGCGGGGACCCGTCTCCTGCTGGGTGCGGAGATCAATATTCTGGACTACCAGGGGACGCTGAGCATGGCAGATGACCTCATCCGCACCCTGGATCTGCGCATCGCCGGGATTCATGCCGAGTGCTATACCCACGGTACCAAAACGCAGAATACCGACGCGGTGATTGCCGCCATCTCCCATCCCATGATCGACATCATCAGCCACCCCATTGACGGCAACTGTCCTCTGGACTATGAGGCGGTGACCCGGGCGGCCCTGGAGCACCACGTGCTGCTGGAGGTGAATAACCACGCCCTGCGGGGCACCCGGCTGAAAAATCCCGCCGCCTGTTGCAGGGAGATGCTGATGTGGTGCAAAAAGCGGGAGCTGCCGGTGATTCTGGGCAGCGACGCCCACCACATGTGCGACATCGCAAACTTTGACCACGCAATCCCCATGCTGAAGGAGGCGGGCTATCCGGAGGAGCTGGTGCTCAACCGGTCCGCCGAAGCCATGCTGGCCTGGCTGGCGGAGAACCGCCGCAGGGAAACGGCTGGATAATGCAAAGGGCCGGAACAGCCCCGAAAGGGTACTGCCCCGGCCCTCGTGTTTTATTTCTGTCTGACGGGGTAGCAGACCTCTGTGACGAACTCCTGCGGATTCTGCGTCTCGTGCGGGCTGACGTGGTAGATGTTGAACATGGGCCCGCAGCAGGCATAGCCGTTTGCCTCCGCCCAGCCGGCCACCGCGGCATAGACCTCGCCGATCAGCTCATAGGAGCCGCGATAGATAGCGCTGGCTACCGTCACAGGGGGCAGCGTTTGGAACTTCACATGCTCCGTGTCCGGATAAGTGCCGCGGACCGTCTTTTGGGCCTCAATGTCCACGTCGGTCTCCTTCCACTCGCCGTCGTGGAAGAGGACGCTGCACAGACAGGGATCGTCAGGAACCAGATTGAGCTGGTCTGTCTCTTCACAGAGGATGTTCCAGACCACACCCTCCTCTTGGTATCTGGGAATCGTCATTCTCAGGCAGGCGGCGTAACGCTGGGGAATCGTTTTTAAGGTGACGTCATAATTCATGTTTTTTCCCTTTCTCAGCCCCTCCAGGGCTGTGTCCAGGAGCCGTAACCGATATGCTGTCTCCGCCATCTGGGCGTTCAGCTCTGCCTGATGGGCGAGCAGATAGCCCTCCAGCAAGGCCGGATTGTCATAGCAGCCCAGCATTGCCCGGATCGCCGCCAGGCTGAAGCCCATATCCTTCAGCGCCGTAATCCGGCAGGCGGTGGGGAGCTGGCGCTCGCTGTAGTAGCGATAGCCGGTGAACGGGTCAATCTCCACAGGCTTGAGCAGTCCGATCTCATCATAGTGGCGCAGCATACGAATACTGACTCTGGCGAGTTTTGAAAAATCTCCGATTTTCAGCATGGGGGAGGCCTCCTTCCCGGGTCCTTTTTGAGCTCATTGACAGCATAAGGCCTGACACACTGTGAGAGTCAAGACCTGAATTCACCGAAATAGAAAAAACGGGGCACAGGCTCTCTCCGGAACCCTGTGCCCCGTTTGGCGTTTCAAATCATTCCTCTGTGCCGGAAGACTGCTCCCGCTCCAGCTCGGCCAGCAGCTTCCTGTCCTGCTTGGAGCTGAGATCCAGCTTCTCGTACAGATCCGGCCGCCGTTCCCGGGTGCGGAGGATGGACTGCTTGCGCCGCCACTTGGCGATGTTGGCGTGGTGGCCGCTAAGCAGAATCGGGGGGACCTGCCGCCCGTGCCACACCTCCGGCCGGGAGTATTGGGGATACTCCAGCATCCCCGCCCAATGGCTCTCGTTCTCATAGCACTCCGGGTCGGGCAGCACGCCGGGCACCATCCGGCAGACGGCGTCGGTGATGGCCATGGCGGGAATCTCGCCGCCGGTGAGGACAAAGTCCCCGATGGACAGCTCCTCGTCCACGCACTCGTCGATAAACCGCTGGTCGATGCCCTCGTAATGGCCGCAGACCAGGATCAGGTGGTCGTAGTTTGCCTTCAGCTCCTTGGCCACCTCCTGGTTGAAGGTCCGGCCGCAGGGGGACATGAAGATG
>JBJDXT010000150.1:0-25621 GCA_051866795.1 Candidatus Onthomonas sp.
CCCAACCACTGGGTCCGGCAGCAGTATCTGCCGGATAAGCTGAAGGACGTTCACTATTACGAATACGGCGAGAATAAAACGGAGCAGGCGGCCCGGGCCTATTGGGAACGGGTCAAGGGCCTGTAAAAAGGAGAAGGGAAGGATTGTTATGTGGCTGATTATGGCACTGCTCTCCGCCGTTTTTGCGGCACTGACCTCGATTTTGGCGAAGATGGGCATTGACGGGGTCAATTCCACTCTGGCCACCGCCATCCGGACGGTGGTGGTGCTGGTCATGGCCTGGGGAATGGTGTTTATCACCGGCGCCCAGCAGGGGCTTGCCTCTATCGACAAGCGGAGCTGGCTGTTTCTCATTCTCTCCGGCCTTGCCACCGGGGCCTCCTGGCTGTGCTATTACTGGGCGCTCCAGCAGGGAGACGTCTCCAAGGTGGTGCCCATCGACAAGCTCAGCGTGGTCATCACCCTGGTGCTGGCCTTTGTGCTGCTGCATGAGAAGTTTACCGCCAAGTCGGTGGTGGGCGCTGTGCTGATTACGGCGGGCACCCTGGCGATGGTGCTATAAAAGAATCATTTTGGAGGTGTCAAACATGAAAAACCTGTTCCAGTGGGCGGACGATTACATCCGGGAGAGCGACTGGAAGACGCTGGCCGCGCTCAAGTTTTGCCTGTGCGCCATGGGGATTCTGATTGGACTTTTTGTCCCCCAAAAGGCGAAAAAGCCGGTGCTCATCGGGGCGGCGGCGGTGTTTATCGGCACCTACATCCCCCTCATGGTCAAGTTCTTCCGCATTGTGGGGAGATCGCTGTCCAAAGCCGCCGACTGAGACCGTATTCCGGAGGAGAATGCAGATGTCCTTTTGCAAACGCTCAGAGAAACCGGCGGCTCAGCCGAAGAACAAGCAGCCGGAGCGCTCCGGCCTTTTCCAACAGCTGCTGGAGGAAAAACGCCGTCTGCTCAGCGGTCTGGAGGAGGACCCGGTCTACAGCAGGGACAGTTGGATGAACCGAAACGCAGACGGAGACGACTTCCATGACTCGGATTCCATCGAGTGGTATCTGCTCAAGGAGGGCGTGCCGCTGAATGAGGCCGTCTCCGGGTGCGTTCGTTGGCGGAAGTATACAGCAGAGCAGCTGGAGGCCAACCCGGAATCGATCAGCTCCGTTTCCAGGTCCCTGCTGGGCGTCAAAAGCAGCATCCATATCCGGATTCCCGACCGTGAGACGCTGGATGCCCTGGGTGAGGACCGGGAGGCGGTTCTGGAGCAGTGCCGGGCCAATGACATTTGCATTACCGTGGAGCTTTCCGAGGGCCGCTATCACAATTTCACAGACGCCCATGACTATCTGGACGTCACCGAGCGGGGCTGGGGCATGTGCGACGATGCGGCCACGGTCTATTTCCGGTATCAGAAGAAAATCCTTACGCCGGAAGAGCAGGAACAGGAGAACCGGGAGCAGGAGCGCCGGAACCGGGAAGGCCGGCTGAAGCGGGGGGAAGAGACCGTAAAGAAGGGGCATATTCGAACCCTTGCGGACATTGAGAGACAGGAGCGCCGACTGAACCAGGAGCTGGAGCGGCTGGTAAAGCGGTGCGCAGAGGTTCAGAATATGATACGGCTCAAAAATCAGCCGTCCGACTTGTCCACCCGTGAGAGCCTGCGGGCAGAGGAACAGGCGAATCATCGTCAGCAGCGCCAGTGCCGGAGTCAGCTTCAGGATCTGGCCTACGCCAGAGCATATCTGACCGCCCGGAAGACACAGTGACCGGGGACTTTCCCGGAGAGGAGAGAAGATGGACTATAATAACGATCGCCTGCGTCAGCTCAGCGGCCAGGCCGCCCGTAAGCGGAAGATTGCCGTTATGCTGGACAGTCTGGATGCTCAGCGCCGGGAGTTAGAGACACACGCCGCTGAACTGGAGCGCCAGAGCCAGGTGGAGCAGTCCGACGTGGACCGGCTGGAGCGGGTTACCCTCACCGCCCTCTTCTACCGGATGACTGGAAAGTTGGAGGAACAGATGGATAAGGAGCGCCGGGAGGCCTGCGCCGCCCGGCTCAAGCACCAGAGCGCCCTCCGGGAGCTGGAGGATGTCCGGTATCAGATTGCCGCTCTGGAAGAGGAACAGCGGGGGCTTTACGGCTGTGAGCAGGCCTTGGCCCGGGCGCTGGAGGAGAAGCGGGAATGGCTGCGCCAGTCCCGCTCTGACCTGGGAGCCCAGCTTTTGGAACAAGAGGCGGCCATCGCCGCTCTGGACAGTCAGGAGCGGGAGATTCAGGAGGCACAGACAGCGGGGAACCGGGCCCTCTCGGTCACGGACGGCATCCTCTCCGACCTCTCTGACGCCGAGGGCTGGGGCACCTGGGACCTGGTGGGGGGTGGCATGCTCTCCGCCATGGCCAAGCACGACGCCCTGGACAAGGCGCAAGGCCAGGTGGAGGAGCTGCAGATGGCTTTGCGCCGGTTTCAGACCGAATTGGCCGATGTGCAGGTGGAGGCCGACCTGCAGCTCCAGATGGACGGCTTTCTCCGCTTTGCAGATTATTTCTTTGACGGCCTGCTGGCGGACTGGGCGGCGCTGGATCACATCAACAGCTGCCAGAAACAGGTGCGGGATATCCGGAACCAGATCCACTCGGTGCTGGATCACCTGAACTGGAGCCTGGAGCAGGTGCAGGAGCGGCGGGAGAGCCTTCGGCAGGAGCTGGAGCGCTGGGTGACCGACGCTTGAGGACTTGACAAGAACGAGGTAACGTGTTAGCGTATGAAAGTAAAATGAGGAAGGAGCGCCTGCCATGGACGTACAGGTGAAGGATATTCTGCTGATGAAGAAGGCCCACCCCTGCGGGGGGAAGGAATGGGATGTACTGCGCGTCGGCATGGACTTCCGCCTCCGGTGCCGGACCTGCGGCCGGGAGATGATGATTCCCCGGAGCAAGGCGGAGAAGGCGATCAAAAAAATCATACGAGAAACCGAGGAATGACCGATGAAAGAATTCTGGTCGGGCCGGATTCGGGGCATCACCCCCTACACACCGGGGGAGCAGCCGAAGAACCGGACCTTTATCAAGCTCAATACAAATGAAAATCCCTATGCCCCCTCTCCCAAAGCGGTGGAGGCCATCCGCGAGACGGCGGGGGAGGGCCTGCGGCTCTACCCGGACCCGGAGGGAACCCCGTTGATTCAGGCGCTGGCCCGGCGCACCGGGCTGCAGGAGAATCAGATCTTTGTGGGAAACGGCTCAGACGAGGTGCTGGCCTTCGCCTTTCAGGCCTTTTTTGACGAGGGGAGCACCATTGTCTTTCCCGACATCACCTACTCTTTCTATCCCGTCTACGCTAACCTTTTCGGTATCCGCTGCCGCACGATTCCCCTGAGGGAGGACTTCACCGTTCCAGTGGAGCAGTTTTTGGGGGATAATGACGGCGTAGTCATCGCCAACCCCAACGCCCCCACCGGCATTGAGCTGGATCAGGAGGGCATCCGCCGCATTCTGGAGGGCAATCCGGACAAGGTGGTCATCGTGGATGAGGCCTATGTGGACTTCGGCGGCGTCTCCGCCCTGCCCCTGATTGACCAGTATCCCAACCTGCTGGTGGTGCAGACCACCTCCAAGTCCCGGGCGCTGGCAGGGCTGCGGGTGGGCTTTGCCTTCGGCAACGCCAATCTGATTGCCGGCATCAACTGCGTGAAAAACTCCATCAACTCCTATACCCTGGACCGGCTGGCCATCGCGGGAGCCACCGCCGCGGTGGAGGATGAGGACTATTTCCAGGCCCAGCGGCGCAGGGTGATGGATACCCGGGAGCGGACGGCGGAAAGGCTGCGGGGGCTGGGATTTACCGTCCTGCCCTCCCAGTCCAACTTTATCTTTGTGAGCCATCCCGCCGTTCCGGCCAAAGATCTCTTTTCCGGACTGCGGGAGGCGGGGATTCTGGTGCGCTACTTTGCCCAGCCCCGGATTGATAACTTCCTCCGCATCACCATCGGCACCGACCCGGATATGGAGGCGCTGGCGGCGGCGTTGGAGCGGCTGACCAAAGAGGCATGATTTTAGGGACACACTCAGATTTGGGTGTGTCCTTTTGACAGGAGGAGAAACATGGACGAGCAAGCCCTGTTGCAGCTGCTCCGCCAGGTGCAGGCGGGAGCGCTGGCCCCGGAGCAGGCGGCCCGGGAGATCGGGCCGGAGCCCTTTGTCCGGCTGGACTACGCCACAGTGGACACCCAGAGAAAGGCCCGCCAGGGGGTGCCGGAGGTGATCTATGGCGCCTCCAAGACGCCGGAGCAGATCACAGGTATCTGCCGGACCCTGCTCCAGCGGGGAGAGCAGAATATTCTCATCACCCGCCTGTCTCCCCAGGCGGCGGAGCTGGTGGGAGCGGCGCTGCCTCTGGACTATCACCCGGAGGCAAAGCTGGGCATTGCCGCCTCGGCGGCGGTGGAGCGACGGGGAAAGATTGCGGTTGTGGCCGCCGGCACCAGCGACCTGCCGGTGGCGGAGGAGGCGGCCATTACCGCCGAGACCCTGGGCAACCGGGTCGTGCGGGTTTATGATGTAGGCGTCGCCGGTCTGCACCGGCTGCTGGCCCGTCTGGAGGATCTGACCTCCGCCCGGGTGGTCATCGCTGTGGCGGGCATGGAGGGGGCGCTGGCCAGCGTGGTAGGCGGCCTGGTCTCCTGCCCGGTGATCGCTGTGCCCACCAGTGTTGGCTACGGCGCCAGCTTCGGCGGCGTGGCGGCGCTGCTGGCCATGCTCAATTCCTGTGCCTCCGGCGTATCAGTGGTGAATATCGATAACGGCTTCGGCGCCGGCTTTCAGGCATCTCTCATCAACCGGATGGAAAGCTGTACGGAGCAGCGATAGCCGCAGCGGCCGGAATCCGACGCTGGAAACGTTCTTTTCTCTTGCACAGCCAATCTCCTTATGATATACTAGAGTTCGAAATTCCGTTTTTGGTAACGTTATTTCATTGATTACCGGTCTGGAGATGGTTGCTTTGGTTCGGATAAAGGATATTGCGGAGCGGGCGGGCGTGAGTACCACCACGGTCTCCAATGTGATCCATCAGAAAGAGGGAAAAGTCTCTCCGGCGTTGGCTGCCAGGATCAAGGGGATGATCCAGGAGATGGGGTATGTTCCCAGCCTCAGTGCACGGATGCTGGCCAAAGAGGACTCCCACGTAATCGGCGTGGTGGTCAACTGCGAAGCGGCGGAGCCTCTGCGTTCCCGGAAGGATTTGCTGGCAGCCAGCCTGGTGCGTTATTTGGAGGCGGCGATCCGGGAAAAGGGCTACTACATGATGCTGTTCACCCGGCGCAGCATGGAGGAAGTGCTCCAGGAAAGCCGGGCCTGGAATTTTGACGGGGTCATCGCCTTCGGCATCACCCGGGAGGAGCTGGAATATCTGCAAAGCGCCTTCCAGAAACCGGTAGTGACCATTGACAACAGCCTGGAGCAGACCTATTCCAATGTGTGCCAGGTGGGGACAGATGACTTTGGCGGGGGCCGCCAGATCGGAGAATATCTCCTGAGCCAGGGCCACCGCAGGCTGCTCTTTGTGGCGGATAACGATACGGGGGAGGATCACCGCCGCTGGCTGGGCTTTCGGGAGGCCATGCAGGCGGCAGGACTGCCGGAGGTGGATCAGATGCACTTACTGCTTCCGGCGGACCGGGAGCAGCGGCTGGCGGCCTATGCAGGACTGCTCCCCCTGCTGCGTCAGCAGACAGCGCTCTGCTTCTGCTCAGACTACCACGCGGTAGAGGCCATGAACCGGCTGCGGGAGCTGGGCCTCCGGACGCCGGAGGACCTGTCTGTTACCGGCTTTGACGATATGGTCTACGCTTGGGTCTCCTGGCCCAATCTGACCACTGTCCACCAGTGTATGGACGAGAAGGCCCGGCTGGCAGTGGAGATGCTGACCAATATGGTCTCCGGGGTGTCGGTGGAAAACTGTGATCAGAAGGTGCCCACCTATGTGGTGGAACGGGACTCGGTGCGGCCCGTGTGAGCCGGTTTACCTTGCACCAGTTTGAAAAATGTGGTAATATTGATACATAAAGCGATCACTTCCGCCTGTGAGAGGGGGAGCTGCTGTGTATCCCGGAAAAAGCGAGACAGAACCACGCCGGCCTGCTGTGAAGCGGCCGCTGGCTTGGTTCTGCCTCGCTTTTTCCGGAGCAGTGTTTCTCGCGGTGTACCTGCTTTCCGGCTGGCAGGAGCTGTTGCTGGGCGCACTGCTGCTCTATGTCGGTCTGGCCTGTTGCCTGCGGCGGAATCCGGGATTTGCCCTGCTCTGCCTGGGAGCGGTGCTGGGCCTGTGGCTGAGCTGGTATCGGACCACCTCCCTCCGGATGCTGGAACAGGACTATGTGGGACAGACAGTGGAGCTGGAGCTCCAGGTCCGGGAATATCCCCAGGTGACAGCCTACGGCGTCTCCCTGGAGGCCAGGGTGCTGACGGAGGGGAAGCTGGAGGGGCGTACGCTGACCCTCTGGCTTCCGGGCGGGCAGGATCTCCGGCCGGGAGACCGGCTCTCTGCAACCGTGACGCTGGATACCGCCCGGGACAGCCAGCCGGAATGGCAGTGGTATGCCTGGTCCCAGGGTATCTCGCTGGAGGGTGAGGCGGATTGGGCAGTTGTCTCCCGGGAGGGAACGCCCTGGACGCTGTGGCCCAAGGTGTGGGCCAACGAATTGGGCCGGGGCCTGGAGCGCTGCTTTTCCAAAGAGACGGCGGGATTCCTCTTTGCCCTCACCACGGGACACCGGGAAAAGCTTTCCGATGCTTTGGACAGCGCCCTCACAGCAACCGGGCTGCGCCATATAGTGACCGCGTCCGGACTTCATGTCCACTTGCTCTTTTCTGCCCTTTGCCTGCTGCCTGGAAACCGGCGGTGGAGGCGATTGGCACTGCTGCCGCTGCTGCTGGCCTTTGCGGCGCTGGCGGGCTTCACTCCTTCCATCTGCCGGGCGGCGATGATGGAGGCCATTTTGCTGCTGGGGCCGCTGTTTGACCGGGAGCCGGACGGACTGACATCTCTCTCCCTCGCCCTGGCGCTGCTGTTGGGGCAGAATCCATACGCGGCTGCCAGCGTCAGTCTTCAGCTCTCCTTTGCGGCCATGTTCGGGCTGCTGACCGTCTGTCCCGCCCTGCGCAGGCGCCTGCGGGAGAGAAAAGACCAGCCCCGGCTGCATAAGCTGAAAAACAGCCTGATTGTCACTTTGGGCGCCAATGTGTTTACCCTGCCGCTGGTACTCTATTACTTTGGAACCGTCTCTTTGCTGGCTCCATTGTCGAATTTGGTCGTATTATGGCTGCTTCCGCTGCTGCTTCCCCTGGCCCTGCTCTGCAGCCTGGGGGGCTGGCTGTGCCTTCCTGTGGGACTGGCGCTGGCAGGTCCTGCAGGTCTGCTGGCAGAGCTGATGATCCGGCTGATCCGCGCCCTTGCGGCGTTTCCCTGGAGCACGCTGCCGGAGGGAGTCCCTTTTCTGGCCTGGATTGGACTGGGCTATGCAGTGGGCGGCATTCTCCTCTTTGGCCGAAGCAGCCGGCGGCAGACGGCGGCTGCGCTGGTGCTCTGGCTGGCCATGCTGCCGGCGGCAGGCTGGACGGCAGAGCTGGCCAAAGCGTCCGCGTCGCCTGTGGGCCTGGCCGCCGCTCTGCTGGATGTGGGACAGGGCCAGTGCCTGGTGCTGGCGGGGGAGATGGAGACAGCGGTGGTGGACTGCGGCAGCACCGGAACCCGGGCGGGGGACTGCTTGGAGCAGACTCTGGCCCAACTGGGCCGGGAGCGGATTGACCATCTGATCCTGACCCATTATGACTGGGACCACACCAGCGGTGTGGCCCAGCTGCTGCTGGAGGGCCGGGTGGGCCGGCTGTGGCTGCCCCAGCCCTTGCCGGAGGACGAGGAGCGGGCGGCCCAGCTGGAGGAGCTTGCCGCCCTGATGGGAGTTCCGGTGGAATGGGTCAATGAGGAAACGAAATTATTGCTGGACAACGCAACCCTGTGCCTGCTGCCCCTGGAGACGGAGGAATACCGGGGCACCGCAGTTCTGGCCACTCTGGGGAAATTTGACCTGCTGGTCACCGGGGACGCCGATATTCAGGGGGAGGAAGCCCTGCTCCGGAATGGAGCGCTGCCCCAGGTGGAGGTGTTGATAGCGGGTCATCACGGCTCTGCCGGGTCCACCGGGGAGATGCTGCTGGAGGCGGTGCAGCCCCAGCTCATCCTCATTTCTGTGGGAGAGAACGGCTACGGCCATCCCACCCGGGCGGCGCTGGACCGCTGCCGGGAGACAGGGGCGGAGCTGCGCCGTACAGATCGGAACGGGACAATTTGGATTCAGGTGTTGAATTCCGGCGGAGAAGCCGGAAAAGAGCTGGACGCAGCAGACGGACTGTGGTAAACTAATCATACTGCGATTCCGAAATGACTGCTGAAAGGAAAAAATATGACGAAAAACGAACAAATTGATCTGCTTGTGACGCTAAACGAGCGCTATCTGCCTCAGCTTCGGGTACTGCTGACCTCCATCTCGCTGAACAACCCCGGCGAGCGGTTCCGGCTGTATCTGATTCACCGGGGGATCTCTCAGCAGGAGCTGGATCTTCTGGGAGAGCAGTGCGCCCGGCTGGAGATCACCCTGTATCCGCTGACGGTAGACGCAGCCCTCTTTGCAAACGCGCCCACCACCCGGCAGTATCCCCAGGAGATGTATTACCGGCTGCTGGCGGGGCAGCTTCTGCCTCAGGAGCTGGAGCGTATCCTCTATCTGGACCCGGATATTCTGGTCATCAACGCCCTGCGGCCTCTGTGGGAGACGGAATTGGATGGGTACCTGTTTGCCGCCGCCGCCCACACCGGAAAGACGGAGATTGCCAATGATGTCAACCGAATCCGCCTGGGCACCGAGCACAAGTACTACAATTCCGGCGTTCTGCTTATCAATCTGGCCGCCTGCCGGCAGGAGATTCATCCGGAGGAGATCTTCCGGTACGCTGAGGAGCATGCAAAGGAACTGCTGCTGCCCGACCAGGACATTCTCAATGTGCTCTATGGCAAGAGAACGCTGGAGCTGGACGACTATCTCTGGAACTACGACGCACGGAAGTACAGCAACTATCTCTTCCGCAGCTCCGGGGAGTCGGATGTGGACTGGGTCATGGCCCATACCGCCATTCTGCACTTCTGCGGCCGGGCCAAGCCCTGGAAACGGGTGTACAACCACCGCTTTGGCCTGCTGTACAAGCATTACATCCGGCTGGCTGACCGGTTTTTTTCTCAACAGCCAGGAAAGGAAGCCTAAGCAATGAAACATATTCCCAACATCCTCTCCGGTCTCCGTATTGTGATGATCCCCTTCTTTGTCTGGCAGATGCTGGCGGGGAACACCCTGGCGGCGGGCCTGATCCTGGTGGCCTCCGGCCTCACCGACACCCTGGACGGCAATCTGGCCCGGCACTTCGGCTGGGTCTCCGATCTGGGCAAGGTTCTGGATCCGGTGGCGGACAAGCTGACCCAGGCGGCGGTGTCCCTCTGCCTGATGATCCGGATTCCGGAGCTCTGGTTCTTCTTCGCCATCCTGATCATCAAGGACCTGATCATGCTGGTTCTGGGCGGCTATCTCACCAAGGGCGGCGTCAAGCTGGAGGGGGCCCGGTGGTTTGGCAAGGTGTCCACCGTGGTGTTCTACACCGTCATGATTCTGATTGTGCTGTTCCCCGACATCCCTCAGACGGTGACCATCCTGCTGCTCACCCTGGCGGTGGGCTGCGCGGTCGCAGCGGCGCTGCTCTATCTGCCGGAGTATAAGCGCTACAAGGCGAAGCGGGACCAGAATCCCAAAAAGTAAACGGAGCAGAAAACGGGCCGCGGCGTCAAGTGCCGCGGCCCGTTTTTTATGGAATGATCTGGCGTAGGGCGGGGGCTTGCCCCCGCTGCAGTGAAACAGCCGTTACAGTGAACTGTCCGGAGTTGCCTCCTCTTCCTCCAGAACCGGCTCAAACAGCGCCCGGAACAGGGGCTGGCCATATTCCTCCATGGCCTGACAGTAGCGCTCATAGGCATCCAGCAGCCGCTCTCCCTCCGGGGTGAGGACGGCGCCGCCGCCTCCCTTGCCGCCGGTGGTGGAGAAGAGGAGCCGGAAGCCCAGCTCCGCCTCGCACTGGCGGAGAATCTTCCAGGCCTTGGAGTAGGCCATGCCCATAGACTGGGCGGCAGAGCGCAGCGAATGAAGCTCCCGCACCCGGGACAGCAGCGCGGCAATCCCGGGGCCGAAGCACTTGTCTTGCTTATAGAGACGAATCGTCATTTTTGGATGCAGTTCCTGTTTCATGTCCTCATTTTAGCACCTCGCCGTCCCGGCGTCAATCGTCCCCGCTTGACGGAACCGGGGAAAGAGTGTTATTCTGAACGAAAGATCACGAAAGTGTTTTGGGAGGCAGTCTATGCTGATTTTCATTCGGGGGGCCGGAGACATCGCCACCGGCATCGCCCTTCGGCTGTACCGGTCCGGCCTGAAGGTGGTCATGGCAGATATTGCCCAACCCACCGCCATCCGCCGTACCGTGGCCTTTTCCGAGGCGATTGTGCAGGGGGAGCAGACGGTGGAGGGGATCACCGCCCGACGGGCGGAGGTCTCCCAGGTGCCTGAACTGTTGGCCCAGGGCGTCGTCCCGGTGCTGGTGGATCCTGCGGGGGAGAGTATCCCTGTTCTGAAGCCGGACGCCCTGGTGGACGCCATTCTGGCCAAGCGCAATCTGGGCACTAAAATCACCGACGCCCCGGTGGTCGTCGGGGTGGGCCCCGGCTTTACCGCCGGGGTGGACTGCCACGCCGTGGTAGAGACCATGCGGGGCCACACCCTGGGCCGGGTCTGCTACACCGGCTCCGCCCTGCCCAATACCGCCATCCCCGGCCTCATCGGAGGCTTTGCCGGGGAGCGAGTGCTCCGGGCGCCGTCGGACGGCATCTTCCACCCTACCCGGGCCATCGGCGACCTGGTGGAGGCGGGGGAAGTGGTTGGAACGGTGGAAGGTCAGCCCATGACCTGCACCATCTCCGGCATGCTCCGGGGACTGCTGCCCGACGGCGTCCCCGTCCGCAGGGGGATGAAGTCGGGAGACGTAGACCCCAGAGGAGAGAAGGCCGACTGCACCACCGCCTCGGACAAGGCGCTGGCGGTGGGCGGCGGCGTGCTGGAGGCGATTCTCCATTTCAGCGGAATTTTACGGGAGGGATAAGTCATGGAATCGGAAGTGAAGCTGACCAAGCTGGCCCACTGCGCCGGCTGCGGCGCGAAAGTGGGGGCCGGGGTGCTGGCCCAGCTGCTGGAGGGCATCCAGGTCCGCCAGGACCCCAATCTGCTGGTGGGCTTTGACAAGAGCGACGACGCCTCGGTCTACAGGATCAGCGACGATTTGGCCCTGGTGCAGACGGTGGACTTTTTCCCGCCCATCGCCGACGACCCCTACCTCTTCGGCCAGATTGCCGCCACCAACGCCCTCTCCGACGTCTACGCCATGGGCGGGGAGCCAAAGCTGGCCCTCAATTTGATGTGCGTCCCCCAGGAGATGCCCTCGGAGGCGGTGCAGGCGATTTTGCGGGGGGGCTATGACAAGGTGTATGAGGCGGGCTGCCTGATCACCGGGGGCCACAGCATCTTTGATCCGGAGCCGAAATACGGCCTCTCGGTCACCGGCTTTGTCCACCCGGACCGGGTGCTGACCAACTCCGGGGCCCAGACGGGGGATGTACTGATCCTGACCAAGCCGCTGGGCATCGGCGTGCTCACCACTGCCCACAAGGCGGAGCTGGCCTCGGAGGAGAGCATGGCCCTGGCCTACCGGCTGATGACCACCCTGAACAAGGACGCCCGGGATATGATGGTAAACTACCGGGTCCACGCCTGCACCGACGTCACCGGCTTCAGCCTGCTGGGCCACCTGCTGGAGATGGCCCAGGGCAGCGACCGGGAGATGCACCTGACCGTCTCCGGCATCGACCTGATTCCCGAGGCCCTGGAGCTGGCCCGGATGGGGCTGCTCCCCGAGGGGATGTACCGGAACCGGCATTACGCCCAGCCCTGGGTGGAGCCGGGGGAGACCCCTCTGGAGGTGCAGGACATTCTCTACGACCCCCAGACCTCCGGAGGACTGCTGATGGCGGTGCACCCGGAGGACGCTCCGGCGCTGCTGGAGGAGCTGAAGGGAGCGGTTCCCTCTGCCCAGCGGATCGGCGTCGTCCGGGACTATCAGGGCGGAAAGCGGATCTTTTTGGAATAAGACAGAAAACAGCGGCTCGCAGGAGTGCGTTTCCTCCTGCGGGCCGTTTTGCGTTATTCGGCTGCCAGCGCCCGGATGGCTGCCAGCGCTGCGTCCACCTCCGCCTCCGTAGTGGAATGGCCCAGACTGAACCGGACGGTGCCCCGGGGGAAGGTGCCCAGGGTCTTGTGGGCGCTGGGGGCGCAGTGGAGGCCGCAGCGAGTGAGGATGCCAAACTGCTGTTCCAGCTGGTAGGAGACCTCTCCGCCGTCCTTTCCCGGGAAATCCAGGGAGAACACTCCTACCCGGCCCTCCGGCCCGGCGGGTCCAGCCAGCATGACGCCAGGGATGTCTGCCAAGCCTGCAAGGAACCGTCGGGTGAGCTGCTCCTCCCGCCGCTGAAGCGTCTCCACGCCGGTCTCCAGAAGCCAGGACACCGCCGCCTCCAGACCGTAGATGCCGGGGAGGTTGGGGGTGCCCGGCTCAAACTTGTCCGGCAGATAGTCGGGCTGAAATTCCGTGTGGGAGGCGGAGCCGGTGCCCCCTGTGACGATGGGAGTCAGGGCGTCAGCCAGCGCCCGGGTCAGCAGCAGGGCGCCGATTCCCTGTGGCCCCAGCAGTCCCTTGTGCCCCGGCACCGCCAGAGCGGAGAGCCCCCAGCCGGTAAAGTCGATGGGGAGGTGTCCCGCCGTCTGGGCCCCATCCAGGAGAAAGAAGACGCCCCTGTCCCGGCAGATCTCTCCCACAGCCCGGGCGTCCTGTACCGTGCCGCTGACGTTGGAGCCGTGGGCCAGCGCTACCAACCGGGTGTTGGGCCGGAGCAGTCCGGGCACCGCCTCCAGCCGGAGCCGCCCATCTCTGCCGCATGGAATCCGGTCGAAGGTCACCCCGGTCTGGGCCAGCGCCTGAAGAGGGCGCATGACGGCGTTGTGCTCCATAGCGGAGACGAGACAGTGCTCTCCCGGTCTCAGCAGCCCCCGGATGACCAGATTCAGCCCCCAGGTGGCCCCGGGGGTGAGAATGCAGCAGGCGGGGTCCGGATGGTTGAACAGTTGACATAACTTTTCCCGCAGAGAGAGGCAGACCAGCTCCGCCTGCTGGGCGGAGGCATAGACGCCCCGGTTCACCGAGGCGCCCACCTGGGTGAGATAGCCGGTCATGGCCTCTGCCACGCCGGGGGCCTTGGGAAAGCTGGTGGCCGCATGGTCCAGATAGATGGGGGACATGGAACTTCCTCCTGTCAAAGTCGATGGCAACAGTGTAGCACATCCCCGGGGCAGCTGCAAGAAAACGGAAAATACTTGCAGAAGCCGGGTTCTTATGATATACTGCCCAAAAGAATAGCACAGGGGCGAAGGCCCCGATTTTGTTCCTGTGCGCTATTCTTGCAAAAGAATAACCAAAAGAGAAGGGATGAACGAGATGAAAGAAAACAAGTTGCTGCGGACCTACGGCCTTCCGGTGCTCACCGGCCTGGCGGTGGGAGCGGCGGCGGTGCTGTTGACCCTGCTGGGCAACCCCAAGAATATGGGCTTCTGCATCGCCTGCTTTATCCGGGACATCGCCGGCGCGCTGAATCTCCAGCGGGCCGGCTTTGATGCCGAGGTGGGCAGCGGTATCGTCCAGTACATCCGCCCGGAGATCATCGGTCTGGTCCTGGGCAGCACCATTCTGGCCTTTGTGAAAAAGGAGTTCCGGCCCAAGGGAGGCTCCTCTCCCATGCTCCGTTTCCTGCTGGGCGTCTTTGTCATGATCGGCGCGCTGGTGTTCCTGGGCTGCCCCCTGCGGATGGTGATCCGTCTGGGCGGCGGCGATCTGAACGCGTTGGTGGGCCTGGTGGGCTTTGTGCTGGGCATTCTGGTGGGTATCCAGTTCCTCAACCGGGGCTTCAGCCTGAAGCGGGCCTATCGCCAGTCCACGACGGAGGGCCTGATTCTCCCCGGCATCATGGTGCTGCTGCTGGTGCTGCTGATTGCGGCCCCCTCCTTCATCCAGTTCAGCGCCAAGGGCCCCGGCTCCATGGCGGCGCCCATCGCCGTCTCTCTGGTGGTGGCCCTGATCGTGGGCGCGCTGGCTCAGCGCTCCCGGCTGTGCATGGTGGGTGGCATCCGGGACGCGGTTATGTTCCGGGACTTCCGGCTGATCTCCGCCTTTGTGGCCATCTTTGTGGCGGTGCTGGTGGGCAATCTGATCACCGGCAACGGCGTCCACTTCTCCTTCGCTGACCAGCCCATCGCCCACACCGACGGCCTGTGGAACCTGCTGGGCATGGCTATGGTGGGCTGGGGCTCTGTCCTGCTGGGCGGCTGCCCCCTGCGCCAGCTGATTCTGGCGGGGGAGGGAAACACCGACTCCGCTGTCACCGTCATGGGCTTTCTGGTCGGCGCCGCCATCTCCCACAACTTCGGCCTGGCCTCCTCCGCCGACGGCATCGGCGCCGGCCCGGTGGCGATTACGATGGTGCTGGGCTTTGTGGTGCTGGTAGCTGTCTCCTTTGCAAATCTGGAAAAGATTGAGGTGTAAAATCATGGTAGATGCCCGTGGATATTCCTGCCCCATGCCGGTGGTCATGGTGCGCAAGGCCGTGCAGAGCGGCCAGCCCGACAAGCTGGAGGTGCTGGTGGACAACCAGTGCTCGGTGGAAAACGTCACCCGGTTCGCGAAAAACAGCGGCTATCAGGTGGAGGTCTCCGACTATGACGGGGACTATAAGCTGGAGCTGAGCAAATGAGCTTCGTGGCCACCTTCTACACTCATCTGGCCGCCCTCCGCTCTCAGAAGAGTCTGAGCGGACGGGGGATAAGTGCCCGGCTGGCTCCGGTGCCCCGTGCCCTCAGCTCCTCCTGCGGCACCTGTGTCCTCTATGAGGGGGAGAGCCCTATGCTGGAGGCGCTGGACCGGGATGTGGAGGGGGTCTACCGCCGGACAGGGGACGGCTACGAGACTGTTCTGCAAAACGAGAATTGACGATTGGGGGCCGCTGGAGACAGCGGCCTCCTGGTTTTGACGGCGTTTCGTGAAGCGGATCCTCTGATTGACAACGCTGGATCCCCATATTACAATGATACTGCAAGGATGTTTTTGAAAGCATGGCTTGCAGGGCACAGGAAGAAGGAGGAGAATGCTGTATGAAGGGACTCGCTTTTCTGCTGGGTGTTTTCAGCATCGTGCAGGCAGTCATCGGCTTTTTCCGCCCGGAGCTGGCCTTTGGAGCAGAGCTGATGCAGACGTTGGAGATTTGGGAGAGCAAGCGCCGGTTTTTGATCCATAATGCGGTCAACGCCTTGGTGTTCGGTGGATTTATGATCTCCCTTTTGTTTACGCCGGATGCTTTTATCAATGAAAACCTGATTTTTTATCTCTTCGCTCTGGCCGCTATGGTTTTCAGCTTCGCGGCCTGCAATTTTTACAATACGGGCAGCTTCACCCGCCCGCCCAGGAGAAAAGAAAAGCGTTGACAGCCGGACAACAGACGCCGGATCAGGCCGCTGAGCATTCAGCGGCCTCCCTTTTTGCCCAGGCCCGAGGGTGCAAAACCCTTCCAACCATGGTATACTGTACCCAAACAAAGACAGACAGGCGGGAACACCATGAGACAACTGACCATCGGCATAATGGCCCATGTGGACGCAGGCAAAACCACCCTCTCCGAGGCGATCCTCTATCGCACCGGCTGCCTCAAGCGGCTGGGCCGGGTGGATCACCAGGACGCCTTCCTGGACACCGACGCCCAGGAGCGGGAGCGGGGGATCACCATCTTCTCCAAGCAGGCGGTCTTTCCCCTGGGGGAGACCCAGGTCACCCTGCTGGACACTCCGGGCCATGTGGACTTCTCCGCAGAGACCGAGCGGACGCTGCAGGTGCTGGACTGCGCCGTGCTGGTCATCAGCGGCGCTGACGGCGTCCAGGGCCACACCGAGACCCTGTGGCATCTGTTGGAGCGGCACCGGATTCCGGTGTTCCTCTTTGTCAACAAAATGGATCAGCCCGGAACCGACCGGGAGGCCCTGATGAGCCAGCTCCGAACCCGGCTGGGGGAGGGCTGCGTGGACTTTACCCAGCCTCTGGGGGAGGAGGCCGCCATGGCCGGCGAGGAGCTGCTGGAGCAGTATCTGGAGACCGGCAGCCTCTCCCCGGAGGCGGTCAGCAAGGCGGTGGAAGAGCGTCGGCTGTTCCCCTGCTATTTCGGCTCTGCCCTGAAGCTGGAGGGGGTGGACGCGCTGCTGGAGGGGCTGGAGCAGTACGGCCCGGTTCCCGTCTATGGGGAGGCGTTCGGCGCCCGGGTGTTCAAGATCTCCCGGGACAGCCAGGGGGTACGGCTCACCTGGATGAAGATCACCGGCGGAAGTCTGAAAGCTAAGACCACCCTCACCGGCAGTCGGGGCGGAGAGAGCTGGACGGAAAAGGCGGACCAGCTCCGGCTGTACTCCGGGGCGAAATTCCGGCCCCTGGACGCGGCGGAGGCGGGCTGCGTCTGCGCGGTCACCGGCCTCACCCAGACCCGGCCCGGCCAGGGGCTGGGGGCAGAGGGAGCGGGAGAGCACCCGGAGCTGGTGCCGGTGCTCACCTATCAGGTGCTGCTGCCTGAGGGGGTGGAGTCCCATACCGCTCTCCAGGCCCTCCGGCAGCTGGAAGAGGAGGACCCCCAGCTCCAGGTGCTGTGGAACGAGCAGCTCCGAGAGCTCCATGTTCAGCTCATGGGGCCGGTGCAGGTGGAGGTGCTCACCAAACGCCTGCAGGAGCAGTTCGGCCTGAACCTCACCTTCGGCCCGGGCAATATCGTCTACCGGGAGACCATCGCTGCCCCGGTGGTGGGGGTGGGCCACTTTGAGCCCCTGCGCCACTACGCCGAGGTACACCTGCTGCTGGAGCCGGGGGAGCGGGGCAGCGGCATCGTCCTGGACAGCGCCTGCGGGCTGGATCAGCTGGACCTGAACTGGCAGCGGCTGATTCTCACCCACCTGGGGGAGAAGGCCCATGTGGGTGTGCTCACCGGTTCTCCGATTACCGACGTAAAGATCACCCTGCTCACCGGCAGGGCCCACCTCAAGCACACCGAGGGAGGGGATTTCCGGCAGGCCACCTACCGGGCGGTGCGGCAGGCCCTGTTTCAGGCGGAGAGCATTTTGCTGGAGCCCTGGTATGAGGTGCGGCTGGAGCTGCCTGCCGCCTGCGTGGGACGGGCCATGAGCGACCTTCAGCAGCGCAGCGGCAGCTTTGACCCGCCGGAGCTGGAGGGGGACCGGGCGGTGCTCACCGGTACCGCCCCAGTGGCCACCATGGGAGACTACGGCACCGAGGTGCTGGCCTATACCAAGGGCCGGGGGCGGCTGAGCCTCCGGGTCAGGGGCTACTTCCCCTGCCACAACACGGAGGAGGTAGTGGCCAAGCTGGACTATCACCGGGAGGAGGACGTGGAGAATACGCCCGATTCGGTCTTTTGCAGCCACGGGGCAGGCTTTGTGGTGAAGTGGAATCAGGTGGGGCAGTACCAGCATCTGGAGACGCCCCTTCTGACCCGGCAGCCGGAGCGTGCGCCGGAGCCGCCCCGGGCGCGGCCCTCCTATGCCGCCGCGGCGGCGGAGGACAAGGAGCTCCAGGCCATCTTTGAGCGCACCTATGGACCGGTGAAGCAGCGCCGGGCCTTTGACCCGCCCCGGAAGGAGACGGTCCTGGCGGACAAGGTGACCATCCGGGACCAGGAGCCGGTGGAGAAGTATCTGCTGGTGGACGGATATAACATGATCTTCGCCTGGGAGGACCTGAACGCTCTGGCCCAAAACAGCATGGACCGGGCCCGGCAGGCGCTGATGGACGAGCTGTGCAGCTACCAGAGCTACACGACGCAGCATGTGATTCTCGTCTTTGACGCCTACCGGGTCAAGGGCGGCCAGCGCCGGGTGGAGCGCTATCACAACATCCATGTGGTCTATACCCAGGAGGCGGAGACGGCAGACCAGTACATTGAACAGGCCTCCTATACCTTGGGTAAGCGCTATCAGGTGCGGGTGGCCTCATCGGATAATCTGGAACAGATCATTGTCTTGGGCCACGGCTGTATCCGGGTGTCCGCCAAGGGCTTCCGGGAAGAGATGGAACTGGTCAAGCGGGATGTGGGTCTCCGGCTGGCTGGCCAACAGCGGTGAGAGAGCGCCGGACAGCGTAAGTCCCCCTGCCGCCCATCTGCGGCAGGGGGACAATATGTCAAATCTGCAATTATGGCCGGACCTCCGGCTCTGCTGCGGCCGGTGCCTCCTCGGTCCGGGCAGGCTCAGACTGAGGCAGCTTTGGCGCTTTGGGCTTTTTTGATCTGTAAAACACCCGCCCCAGCTTGTCCGAGGTGCCGGGCATGAGGAACTTCCGAATGACAAAGATCAGAGCGATGGCCGCAACGCCGTAGAGATTGTCAACGGCGTGGGTGTGGTCGATGATAATCTGCCGGGCGATGGCAAAGGTAAGTACCTCAAAGACGATTTCCGAGGAGTGTTCGCACATCATGCGGATGATCTCCACGCCGATGACCAGTGTGAAGGCGGTGCTGAGCAGAGATTCAAAGCTGTTGTAGGGGACATAGCCCTTGATATGGAGAATGCTGCCCGCCATGCGGACGGTAAAATAGAGGATGCCGATGCACAGCAGCCCGGCAATAATAAACTCCAGTGCCATGGAAAAGCGGTGGAGCAGGTTCTTCAGTCGCACTTTCATAGGGGGAAACCTCCTTCTGATTGTGCTACCATTATACGGGGAAATCCGGCGACTGTAAAGAGAAAATGGTGGGGACAATGGAAAAAGATGCTTTAAAATGGTACAAAATGGATCAACTGTCATATTACGTCTCTTGACTAAGGTGATATGATAGAAAAAATGTTTGAAGACAGGTGAGAGAATGGAATACAAACAGACGGTCCCACAGCGCATTAACTTCTATAACTGCGACGGCAGCCGGAATCTGACCCTCCGCGCCTATCTGGAGTGGAGCGTGGAGCTGGGCAATCTTCAACTGGAGAGCCGGGGGATTACCTGGCCGGAGATGCAGCAGAAGCGGCAGGTGTTTCTGCTCTCCCGGCTGGCCTTCCGGCGGATGGCGCCGGTGACCTACGCCCAGAACTGCCGGTTCAATACCTGGGAGGTCGGGATTAAAGGCCCCCAGTTCATCCGAAACTTCTCCCTGGAGGGGGAGGACGGCCAGGTGCTGGCCCAGTCCACCTCCGCCTGGATTCTGGTAGACCCGGTGGAGCGGAGCATTCTCCGGCCCAGCCAGTGCGTCTATACATTTCAGCCCAATCCCACCCCAGTGGCGCCGGAGCTGCGTCGGCTCCACCTGCCCCAACTCCCGGAGCTGGCCCGGCATCAGGTGCGGCCCTCTCAGATCGACTGCAACGGCCACTTGGGCAACCCGTTTTATGCGGATATCCTCTCTGACTATGCGCCGGAGCCCTTCCAGGGCAGCGTAGTGGAGGAGCTGCAGATGTCCTTTGACCACGAGGCCAGGCTGGGGGACGAGCTGACCATCCGGGGCAGGGTCACCGGTCCGGACGGCTATGAAATGCAGGCGGTGCTCCCGGACGGCAAGAAATGCTTTGAGGCCCAGGTAAAGGTGCAAAAGCCGGAATGACAGGGGGAGAGCTCGGAAGAGGAAGCAGCCAAAGCCTCCCTCTTTGAGGGAGGTGGCACGGCGAAGCCGTGACGGAGGGAGTGCGCCCCTACGCCAGCTTTCGATGATTCCCAGAACTGGCCGATTTGAAAACATTTTCCTGTCATTGACAGACACAAGACGGAGACGGAATCTGTGCCGGAGGCGACTCCCTCAGTCGCCTTGCGGCGACAGCTCCCTCAGAGAGGGAGCCAGAAAAGGTGGTTTTCGCGGATATCCAGACTCACCGCAGCTGCCGCAGTATACCGTTTGACAGAGTGAAAACGCATTGCAGAATTTCCTCTGCAATGCGTTTCGCTGTTTTTGTGGGCGTTCAGACCGCCGCGGGCTTTCCCACCTTCAGCGACAACCCGTCCCCCTCTGCCTCTACCACCAATGTGGCCCCGGCGGGGAGGGCCTGCTCCAGAATCATCTGGGCGGCGGGATCCTCAATGCTCCGGCGGATATACCTGCGCAGAGGCCGCACGCCGTAACGGTCATCCCTGCCCTGGGCGGCAATCCGGGTGATGGCGGAGGGGGCTACCTCCAGACGGATGCCCAGCCGGTGAAACCGTTTGCCGGTTTGATTTACCATAATCGAAGCAATCTCCTCCACTTGAGCAGGCCCCAGCCGGTGGAAGCAGACGATCTCATCCAGCCGGTTGAGAAACTCCGGCCGGAACAGCCGGGAGAGGGCCTGCCGGGCGGCCTGCTCCTCCGGCTGCCCGCCTGCAGGGGAGAAGCCCAGAGGCTGCCGGGCCCGGGCCAGCTCCTCCGCCCCGGCGTTGGTGGTCATGACCAGCACCGTGTTGCGAAAGTCTGCCTTCTGGCCCTGGCTGTCGGTGAGAGAGCCCTCCTCCATGATCTGCAGCAGCAGATTCCACACGTCGGCGTGGGCCTTTTCCAGCTCATCCAGCAGGATCACCCGGTAGGGCCGCTGGCGCACCGCCTCGGTGAGCCGTCCTCCCTCCTCATGGCCCACATAGCCGGGGGGCGAGCCGATGAGACGGGAGACCGAGTGGGCCTCCATATATTCGCTCATGTCCAGCCGGAGCAGGGCAGACTGATCTCCAAACAGGGCCTCCGCCAGCGCCCGGCACAGCTCGGTCTTGCCCACGCCGGAGGAGCCGGCGAAGAGGAAGCAGCCGATGGGCCGGGTGTCCTCCTGCAGCCCTGCCCGGCTCCGGCGGATGGCGGCGGAGACGGCCCGAATCGCTTCGTCCTGGCCGATGACCCGGCGGCGGAGCTGCGCCTCCAGATGAAGCAGCCGTTGGGCCTCCCCCTGGGTGATATTCTCCAGCGGGACCCCCGTCCACCGGGCTACCACCTGGGCGATATCTGACGCCTCCACCTGAGGGGGAGGCAGACGTTTGGGCCGGGTGCGGGCGGCCTGGAGCTGCTGTCGGAAGTCCTGCTCCGCGTCCCGGAGCAGCGCAGCCCGCTCAAAGTCCTGGCTTCGGATGGTCTCCTCCAGCTGGGTCTGGATGGTCTCCAGCTTCTCCTCCAGCGTCCGGAGCTGCTTGGTGGGGGTCTCCAGCCGGATGCGCACCCGGGCGGCGGCCTCGTCCATCAGGTCGATGGCCTTATCCGGGAGAAACCGGTCAGGCAGATAGCGCACCGAGTAGTCCACCGCCGCCTCCAGGGCCGCCTGGGAGATGGTGAGCCGGTGGTGGGCCTCGTACCGGGGCCGGAGGGTGTTCAGAATGGCCAGGGCGGTCTCCCGGTCGGGAGGCTCCACCTGGATGGGCTGGAACCGGCGGGCCAGGGCGGTGTCCTTGCAGATGTGCTTGCGGTATTCCTCCTGGGTGGTGGCCCCGATGACCTGAAGCTCCCCCCGGCTGAGGGCAGGCTTGAGGATGTCGGCGGCGTCGATAGAGCCCTCAGCGGAGCCTGCTCCGATGAGGGTATGGAGCTCGTCAATGAAGAGAATCACATTGCCCAGCCGCTGGACCTCCCGGAGAATCCGCTTGACCCGCTCCTCAAATTCTCCCCGGTACTTGGTGCCCGCCACAGTGGAGGACAGGTCGACGGATAAAATCCGTTTGTCCAGCAGGGGAGAGGGGACCTCGTGCCGGGCGATCCGCTGAGCCAGGGCCTCGGCGATGGCGGTCTTACCCACGCCGGGGTCTCCCAGCAGCACCGGGTTGTTCTTACTCCGTCGGCAGAGAATCTGGATCAGCCGGTCAATCTCCCGGTCCCGGCCGGTGACCGGGTCCAGCCGCCCGCACTCCGCCATCCGGGTCAGATCCCGGCCGAACTGGTCCAGCAGCTTGGACTCCCGCATCGTCTCGCTCTCCCGGCCCGGCCGTTTGGCAGGGGAGGTGCCGGGGCCGCCCTCACCGCCCAGCAGAGCGGCCAGCTGGCGGTAGACCAGGGGGCAGTCCAATGCGGACTGGCTCAGCAGCAGGTGGGCCATACCCTCCCGCTCCCGGAGCAGGCCCAGCAGCAGGTGATCCGGCGTGACCTCCTTGGCCTGGAGCCGGCCGCTCTCCTCGGCGGCCATCTGAATCACATGACGGCAGCAGGGAGTGAGGCCCAGCTCCGGCCCGGTGCCCCGGGCGCCGGTGCCGACCAGCTCGATGATTGCCCGGCGGAGGGCTACCTCCTGAACGCCGTGCTGCAGCAGCAGAGGGGCGCCCTGCCCCTGATTGAAGTGGAGCAGGGCCAGCAGCAGATGCTCTGAGCCCACATAGCCGTGGCCCAACTGGCTGGCAATCTCCCGGGCGTAGCCGATGGCCTCCTGAGAGGCGGTGGAAAGGGTACAATCTCCCATGACTGGCACCTCCTGGATTTGGGTTTTCCTTATTCTATGCCAGCGGCATCGGCTTCAAACGGGAAAGCAGAGAAAAAGAATTCTCCCCCTTCTCAAAATCGGTCAACGCCGGTACAATGGAGCTATAGACCGGTGCGGTCAACGGGAGGCAGTATGAATGAGAAATTTTTACAGCTGGAGCAGGAGAAGCAGCGGCGCATCCTGAACGCCGGCTATCGGGTGTTTGCGGAAAACGCCTATGCCAAGGCCCCCATGTCGGAAATTGCCGGAGCGGCGGGGATCTCCAAGGCGCTGCTGTTTCACTACTTCCACAACAAGCTGGAGCTGTATACCGACCTCTGGGCCCACTGTGTTCAAATCACCTCCGCCGCCCTCCGGGAGGCCGACGTGCTGGAGACAGACGACCTGTTTGTCATGCTCCGGCGGAGCGCCCGGGCCAAGTGCGGCCTGATGGAGCGGTACCCCTATCTGGGCGCCTTCTCCCTCCGGGCCTATTATGAGCGGGAGCCCCAGGTACAGACGGCCATCCGGGGAGACTTCGACCGCCAGTCTCAGAAAAGCCTGGAGCTGCTGCTGACCAGGGTGGACCGGAGCCGCCTGCGGCCGGAGATTTCCCTGGAGCAGATCTATCAGGAGATTTTGTGGATGACGGACGGCTACATGTACCACCACTATCTCACCGGGCGGCTGGATCCAGCCCAAATCCGCCGGGACTTTGACCGGCTGATCGACCACTGGGCGCTGCTCTACGGAAGGAGGGAGGACTGATGCACTACGAGACCTATGGGACGGAGGGAAATCCAACTCTGCTGTTGCTCCACGGAGCGGCTGCCAAGGACACCTTCTGCCATCTGTACCGGCCCATGTCCCAGCACTATTTTCTGGTGCTCCCCCATCTCCCGGGAGGCGGCGAGGCCGCCGGGGAGCCCTACGACCCGGAGCAGGTCACCCGGGCGCTGGCAGAGCTGACCGATCAGTTGGGAGAGGGGCCTGTGGGCGTGGTGGGCCACTCTCTGGGAGCGCAGCTGGCCCTGCGGCTGCTCTGCGCCCGACCGGAGCGGTTTCGATGCGGGGTGCTGCTCAGCCCCTGGGTCTGCCCAAAGGAGGGCACCATCCGGCTCTACTGCCAGTCCGCCCGGTATCTCATGTGGGCGTTTCGTTGGCGGTGGCTGGTGGAGCTTCAGGGCCGGTACTGGGGCTATGACAAAAATCAGCAGGCGGCCATGGCCCGGGACGCAAAGCACCTCACCCTGGAGCAGTATCAATCCTTTTTCGCCAGAACCACCCGGCTCTCCGAGCTGCCGGAATACGAGAAACTGACCCTGCCCATGCTGGCGGTCTGCGGCAGCGGGGAGCTGGGGGAGATGAAGGATTCTGTCCGCACTCTGGACCGGGAGAACCCCAACTGCCGGGCGGTGATCCTGCCCAGAGCCAGCCATGACTTTCCCATGCGCAGGCCGGAGGCGCTGCTGGAGCTGCTGGAGGACTTTTTGGAGGTGCATCTGCATGATGGAAAAGCGATATGAGTCTCCCCGCGGAAGGGTTACCTACTGGATTTCCCGGCAGGAGAACGGAAAGCTGCCCCTGGTGCTGCTCCACGGCCTCACTGCCGATCACACCCTTTTTGACCGGCAGGTGGAGGCCTTTCGGGGACAGCGCACCCTGCTGACCTGGGACGCCCCGGGCCACGGCAAATCCCGGCCCTACACGGACTTCTCCTATCCGAATATGGCGGAGGACCTCCGGGGTATTTTGCAGGCGGAGGGAATCGAACGGGCGGTGCTGGCGGGCCAGTCCATGGGAGGCTTTGTGGCCCAGTCCTTTCTTGCCAGATATCCGGCCATGGTAAAGGGCCTGTTTACCATCGGAACCTGTCCCTACGGTGAGCCCTATTACAGCAAATCAGATCTCTTCTGGCTGCGGCAGACAAAATGGATGTTCTCGCTGTTTCCGGACGGACTGTTGCGGAGCACCATGGCGGCGATGTGCGGACGCACCCGGGACGCCAGGGAGAATATGCTCCGGATGCTGGCAGGCTGCGACAAAAAAGAGCTCTGTTCCCTGATGTATTTGGGTTTTGCGGGCTTTATACCGGAGATTCAGAACCTCCGGATCTCCTGCCCGGTCTGCCTGACGGTGGGCGAATATGACAGGACGGGAAAGGTGCGCCGCTATAATGAGCAATGGCATACGAGAGAAGGGTATCCGTTACATATCATCCCGGGGGCAGCCCACAACGCCAATGTGGACAATCCTCAGGCGGTGAATGGGCTGCTGCAGGAGTTCCTGCAATCCCTGGAACAGACCGTGTAGGGGCGCACAATGTGCGCCCGTCCAGGATAGAGGGCACAAAACCCCCCGCTGGCGAGCCAGCGGGGGGTTGAACGCTTTTTCGGATAGATTAGTAGCCCATGTCGGGTGCGGCAGGAGCGGCGGGCGCGGGGGGCTCGGGCTTGTCGGCGACGACGGACTCGGTGGTCAGCAGGACGGCGGCCACGGAGGCGGCGTTCTCCAGAGCGGAGCGGGTCACCTTGGTGGGATCCACAATGCCGCTGGGGATCATGTCGCAGTAGACCTCGTTGTAGGCGTCGAAGCCGTAGCCGGTCTTGCCGGACTCCATGACCTTGGACAGGACCACGGCGCCCTCGATGCCGGCGTTGGCGGCGATCTGCTGCATGGGGGCGGTCAGAGCCTTGGCGATGATGTTCACGCCGGTCTTCTCGTCGCCCTCGACCTCGCCCAGCAGCTTCTCCACGGCGGGGATGGCGTTGAGGTAGGCGGTGCCGCCGCCGGCCACGATGCCCTCTTCCACAGCGGCGCGGGTGGCGTTCAGGGCGTCCTCGATGCGCAGCTTCTTCTCCTTCATCTCCACCTCGGTGGCAGCGCCCACGCGGATGACGGCAACGCCGCCGGCCATCTTGGCCAAGCGCTCCTGCAGCTTCTCCC
>JBJDXT010000151.1:0-4025 GCA_051866795.1 Candidatus Onthomonas sp.
AAAACCCAGTGTTTTCAAGGCTTCCAACCTTTTGTCCTATTATAACTCAATAGTCAATCCGCCGGACAATGCCTGTAGCTTTCATCTGTCTCTACCTCCCAGTTTCGGTTTTTTCTGCTACAGGCAATAGTATCCGCACCTTTGTCGCTTTTATGTTGGCGCAGATTGGAAATAGTTGCACCCGATGTGGAAACCAGTTTCTAACATCGTACCTGCAATAGCAAATGCTCTGTTACCTACAAAATTGACACAATGATCTGCATTATCCTCCTATCCCTAAAACGGAATCCCTGTTACAATATTTAAAAGAGGTGAAGAATATGCTGCGCATGGAGATTGCCCTGTTTCTTGTTCTGGCTTTTGTCGCCTATGTCTATTTTTCCGCCGGGTGGAAGCACTCGCTGCTACACAAGACTTTCTCTGTCCTGTTGATTGCCATGCTGGTCCATCTGTCCTTTGACGCTGCAACTATCTATACCGTCAATCATCTGGATTCCGTTCCGCTGTTTTTAAATAATATTCTTCACCGGTTTTTCATCGGAACTATGGTGCTGATCGTGTACCTGTTCTATCAGTACATCGCCATCCTGGTTGAAGAGGAGAGCGGACAGCCCCGGCAGCTTGATGTCGCCGCAAAGGTGTTTTTGACGTTTGCAGAGCTGGGGGCATTGCTGCTTCCCGTTCACTATGCAGTTACACCCAACGGGAACTATTCTGACGGCGTTCACGCAAATGTCTGCTATATCAGCATGTCCTTCTATCTGTTTCT
The DNA here is from genome assembly GCA_051866795.1 of Candidatus Onthomonas sp. Lineage (GTDB taxonomy): Bacteria > Bacillota > Clostridia > Oscillospirales > Oscillospiraceae > Onthomonas. The sequence goes on from JBJDXT010000151.1 coordinate 770, forward strand.
CTGCGTTTGGCTGCTGCTGCGCAACTGGAAACAACTCGATCCGAAAAAGAAATTTGCCATCGGCGCCGCTCTGATCATTGAAGTAGGCGTCTCCCTGCTGCAGGCGATCAATCCCACCTGGCTGATTAGCGGCATGGGCCTGACCCTGATGACTCTCTCCTTTTATCTGACGTTGGAAAATCCCGATATCCTCCGGGCAGAGCTGACCGAGCAGAAGATGTCCATGCTGTATCTGAAAAGTCAGGTCAATCCCCACTTTCTGTATAACACCCTGGACACCATCCGGATTCAGGCCCAGCTCAACGGAGATAAAAAGGTGGCCGACCTGCTGATGCGGCTGGTAGACTTTTTCCGGCTCAGTGTGAAGGTGGACCGTCAGATGGTCGCCCTGGATGATGAGCTGGAGCTGCTGGAAGCCTATATGGAGCTGATGTGCTATCGGTACCCGGAGCTTCAATGCGAATATGAGATTGACCCAAACCTGGGCGGTGCGCAGGTGCCCAACTTTATTCTGCAGCCCATTGTGGAAAACAGTCTGCTGCACGGCCTGAAAAACAAAGGCTATCGCGGCGAGGTGCGCATCACAGCCCAAAAATCGGTGCAGCACGATCGCTGTCTGGAGATTCAAGTGATTGATACCGGCAGCGGATTTGCAGCGGGAAAGAAAGCGGCAGTTGACCAGATGCTGTCCAACTATGCCAAACAGGCGCCCAAGCTGGAGGGCAACAGCATCGGCATTCTGAATGTGCAGAAGCGGATCAAGCTGCTCTGCGGCCGGGAATACGGACTCTGGTACACGGAAAATCCCACCGGCGGCGTGACTGCCCATCTGCTGCTGCCCATCAGTGAGGAGGAAGTGTGATGAAAAAGCTGCGCGTGCTTTTGGTCGACGACGAGATCATGATCCGGGAGGGCTTTAAGCGGCTCTTTGACTGGGAGGCCCACGACTGCCAGGTGGTGGGGGAAGCTGCTGACGGCATGGAGGCCCTGGCCCGGATCGATGCCCTCCAACCGGATATCGTGATCATGGACATCAATATTCCCATTATGAACGGCCTCAAGGTCATTCAGCTCAGCCGGATCAAGCATCCGGAGACCGCCTTTGTCATCGTGTCCGGCTACGACGACTTCTCCTATTGCCGGGAGGCTCTGCGGCTTCAGATCACAGATTATATTCTGAAGCCGGTGAATTACGAGGAGTTCGGCACCTGCATCGACAATCTGAAGATCTCGCTGTTTCAGCAACGGGTGGAGACCGCGCCGGAGCCGAAGCAGCAGGAGGAGCGTACCATCACCGGCATCACCCGGTATCTGCAGCAGCACCTGGCAGATGAGATGAGCCTCTCCATCCTGGCAGAGGAATTTCACCTGAATCCCCAGTATATCAGCCAGCTGTTCAAAAACGAGATCGGCGTGGGCTTTCTGGCCTATCTGACCAACATCCGCATGGAGCAGGCGAAAAAGCTGCTGCTCTCCACCTCTCTCTCCATAGCTGAGGTGGCGGAGCAGTCCGGCTATGGCGACTACCGGGTGTTCACCAAGGTATTCAAAAAAGCGGAGGGCATCACCCCCTCCCAGTACCGGCGGGAATTCCTGGACGGGACTGAGCGCCGCACATAGTAAATCGCATTTCGGAGGCGAAAAATGGAGATCAGGCTAGCCGGGGCAGACGACATCGGTAGGTGGATGCAGCTGGTGGAACAGGTCAGGGGCAGCTTTCCCGGCCTTGAGACAAAAGAAGCAATGGACGCGCACAGGAATACGGTCTTGGAATTCATTCGCAGGGATTCCGCCATCTGCGCCGAAACCGGCGGAGATATTGTCGGTGCGCTTTTATTCTCAAGGGAGCAGAGCATACTCTGCTTTCTGGCCGTCGGCCAGGAGCACCGCAGGCAGCACATTGCCGCAAAAATGGTGACGTATATGTTGGAATTCATGGAGCCCGGGAGAGAGATTGTGGTGACCACCTATCGGGCGGACGTGCCGGAGGGGAAAGCGGCGCGGGCATTTTATAAGCGGCTGGGCTTTGCGGAGGGCGCCTTGACAGAGGAATTTGGCAGCCCTGTCCAGGAATTCGTATGGAGACGACCGAAGGAGGACTGAAACATGGCATTTGTCGACCTGACACCGGAAAACCTGTCCGGTGAGCACCTCTGCTGCATCATCCGCACGAAAAAGCCCCATCCGGGGGTGGAGGCCAAGCGCCGGTGGCTGGCGGACCGCCTGCAGGAGGGCCATGTGTTTCGCAAGCTGGACGTGAAGGGCTGCGCGTTTATCGAGTACGCCCCGCTGGAGAGGGCATGGGTGCCCGTCGTGGGAGAGGACTACCTCTACATCTACTGTCTTTGGGTCACAGGCAGCCCCAAGGGCTGCGGCTATGGCAAAGCATTGATGGAGTCCTGCATCGCCGATGCAAGGGCACAGGGAAAATCCGGCATCTGTATGCTGGGCGCCAAAAAGCAGAAAGCCTGGCTCTCCGACCAGAGCTTTGCAAAAAAGTTTGGCTTTGAGACCGTGGACACGACTCCCGGCGGCTACGAGCTGCTGGCCCTGTCTTTTGACGGGAGCAGGCCTTCTTTCGCCCCGAAAGCCCGGCAGGAATCCATAGAGAGCCAGGAACTATCGATCTATTTTGACCTGCAATGTCCCTACATTCCCCAGCGGATTGAGAAATTGCAGTCCTACTGCGCAGAAAAGAAAATTCCCGCCCGCTTTATCCCTGTGGACAGCCTGGAACAGGCAAAGGCACTGCCCTGTCCCTTCAACAACTGGGCTGTGTTTTATCAGGGCCGCTTTCAGACTGTCAATCAAATCGACGCTTCCACCCTGGAGCGCATTCTGAAAAAAGGTTAACCCGCCTAAACAGCACGCAGAGCCTCCCGCAAGGTAGGCTCTGCTTTTTGCATGCACCCGGCAGAAAAGACCCGTTGCCGGGTGAAGCTATAAATCTGACACATTCCCCTGCAAAAAGCACCTATCGGAGGGTCGAAATATTTCATAGAATATGGGTGCAAAACAAAGACAGGAAAAGAGGAACTCCTATGCGTAAGAAGAAATCAAAATCCATCTCCGCCAGAATCGCCGCGGCGCTGGCAATCGTCATCGCCGTTCTGCTGGTCATCTTTCTCATCGGACGGTATGGCTGGAAGCTGGCAGGATTTCGCGCCTGTCAAAGCGCGGCAATTGAGGCCGTGGAGGTGACCGACCGGCAGGTGTCCATCACAGGCTGCTATCCCGGTTCCTTTCCGGAGGGCTT
>JBJDXT010000152.1:0-25250 GCA_051866795.1 Candidatus Onthomonas sp.
CCAGCTGGGCTTCCACGATTTTGCCGGCTCCTGCGCCATCCACATGGTGGGCGGCCTGTCTGCACTGATCGGCGCAAAGATTCTTGGCCCCCGGATCGGCAAGTTCAAGAAGCAGAAGGACGGTACCATCAAAGTCCATACTTTCCCCGGCCACAGCCTGCCTTTGGGCGCCCTGGGCGTGTTCATCCTCTGGCTGGGCTGGTACGGCTTCAACGGCGCCGCTGCCACCTCTGTTGAGCAGCTGGGCTCCATCTTCCTGACCACCACCGTGGCTCCCGCCGTAGCCACCGTCGTCTGCATGATCTTCACCTGGGTCAAGTACGGCAAGCCCGATGTCTCCATGTGCCTCAACGCCTCTCTGGCCGGCCTGGTGGCCATCACTGCTCCCTGCGACACCACCGATTGCCTGGGCGCCGCCATCATCGGCGCTGTGGCCGGCCTGCTGGTCTGCTTCGGCGTCTGGCTGCTGGACTACAAGCTGCGTATTGACGACCCTGTGGGCGCCGTCGCTGTCCACTGCCTCAACGGCATTTGGGGCACCATCGCCGTGGGTCTGTTCTCCACCACCTCCGCACCCGGCAACGATTCCGTGGTCGGCCTGTTCTATGGCGGCGGCTTTTATCAGTTGGGCCTGCAGATCCTGGGCGTCCTGGCTGTATGTGCCTGGACTGCTGTGACCATCACCATTACCTTCCTGATCATCAAGTCCTGCGTGGGCCTGCGGGTCAGCGCTGAGGAAGAGATCACCGGTCTGGACAGCACCGAGCACGGCCTGCCCTCTGCCTATGCCGGCTTTGACTTCACGGATCGCGACACCGATTCCAGCGATATCATTACCGGCAAGGTCCCCGTGGATGCCGCCGTCCAGGTGGAGAACGTCCAGCAGACCGAGCCTGTGGCCGCCACCGCCGGCGCCTCCTACGGCCAGTTCACCAAGGTCTCCATCCTCTGCCGTCAGAGCCGCTTCGAGGCCCTCAAGAGTGCCATGGCGCAGATCGGCGTGGCCGGCATGACCGTGACTCAGGTCATGGGCTGCGGCGCTCAGAAGGGCAAGGTGGAGTACTACCGCGGCGTTCCCCTGACCATGAGCCTGCATCCCAAGCTGAAGGTGGAAGTGGTTGTCTCCACTGTCCCCGTGGACCAGGTGGTCGCCGCCGCCAAGATGGCGCTGTACACCGGCAACCTGGGCGATGGCAAGATCTTCATCTACAACGTGGAGAACGTCATCCGCATCCGTACCGGCGAGGAGGGCTACGCAGCCCTCACCAACGACGAGCTGGTTGAGCCTGTCAAGTAAGACCGCCGTCCTTCCCGATTGCTTTCACCAGGCCGCACACCTGTGAAAGATATGTCTCCTATACTCCTCCTGTTCTGCCGGGATGGCACGAACCCGGCGGAACAACGGAACCCCCCGCGCTTCGGCGCGGGGGGTTCTGTCTTTTCTGTCCCATTCCTTACCCTGCCGGGTGGAAAAACGTTCTATGTCCCGGTTGGAAGCGTTTTTAGCGACAAACTGCCTCCGCCTGTTGCAGATGGGCCACAGCGTTTTTCAGGTAAATGCAGACTTATTTTGACGAAAAAGAGAATATCGCTGGCAAAAATGAGAGAAAGCTGTATAAAACAACAAAATTACGATTGACTTTTCCGGCGTTATACGCTAAACTAAATAAAAGAACAAAACCAGTGGTAATGGGTGCTTCTTCGCCGCGGAACACGGTTAGGAAAGGAGGAGGCGATATGACGATCAAGGATATTGCACGGATGGCCGGTGTATCTGTCAGTACGGTATCCCGGGTTTTGAACAACCATCCGGACGTCAGTGCGCCCATTCGCGCCCAGGTGCTCAAGGTGGTTGAGGAGCAGCATTTCATTCCGAACAGTGCTGCGCGCAATCTGGTTCGCTCCCAGCGCAACACCGTCGGCGTCATCTGCCGGGAGACCGGAAATCCTCTCTATACCCCGATTATTGCGGCCATTGAGGCGGAGCTGGAGGCGTTGGGTTGGGCAATCTGCCTGCGTCAGGCCCCCGGCGGCGAGGCTGCGCTGAGCTATGCTGCCCAGTTGGAGCGGGCGGAGAAGCTGAAGGGCATCATTCTGCTGGGCGGCCGGGGAGACTACACCGCCGCCATGGCGGCTCCTCTCAATGTGCCCTTTGTCTGCTGCACCTTTACGCTCCCCTTTGGTGATCTGAAGCCGGAGCAGTATTCCTCGGTGAGCATCGATGATCGGGCTGCCTCCTACTGGGCAGTAGAGCATCTGTACAGTCTGGGCCATCGGGAGATCGCGTTCCTTGCTCCGGATGTGGAGGACCGGTCAGCGGGAGAGCTGCGCTACCAGGGTTACCGGCAGGCCCAGCAGAACCGGGGCCTGTCTCAGCGACCGGAACAGCTGATTCTTTGCGGCAGTGATGAGCTGGACCGGGTCTATCAGACTGTGCGGGATCTGACACAGGGAGGAGAGCGTTTTACCGCTCTGTTGGCCCTGTCAGACAACCTGGCTCTGGCCGCGATCAAGGCGATTCACGACAGTGGGCTCCGGGTGCCGGAGGACTGTTCCGTGATGAGCCTCGACGGCCTGGAGACTACACGATACACCCTTCCCGCCATTACTACGCTGGTGCAGCCCCAGGGAGAGCTGGGCCGCCAGAGCGTGCGCATCTTGTCTGAGATTATTGAAGAGGGCGGTTCTCATCAGCATATCCTGCTCCAGCCTGTTTTTCGTGCGGGCGAATCTGTGGCAGAAGCACGGCTGGGATAATTGTCTTACTGTTTTAACCAATTTTTACGAAACCCTTCACAGTTCGTTCATTTCTTTTGCTTCGGAACGGATATAATGGACTCATCCGAACGAAAGAGAGGTGCTTCCTCATGTTGAACTTTTTCCGTCAATGGAAGCGGCAGAGCTTTTGGGGCGCCATTATCACCATTGTACTGGGTTTGATCTTGACCTTTGCACCCAGCAGTCTGCTGGGTCTGGTGCTGGGTGTGCTGGGCTGGGTGCTGCTGCTGGCTGGTATTGGTTCGATCATCGGCTTTATCTTTAACCGCGGTTTGGCTGCCGGTTACAGCCAGTTGATCTATGGCATCATCCAGGTGATCTTTGGCCTGTGGATTGTCCGCAATCCCGGCGGCCTGGTCTCTCTGGTGGCCAGCGTGGTGGGTATTCTGATGCTGATTCACGCGATTTCCGACCTCCAGTATACGGTCAGCGCCCACCGGGCGGGTGCAGCTCACTGGTGGACCGGGGCCCTCAGCGGCGGTGTCACTCTGATCCTCGCCCTGCTGGTGCTGTTCCGGCCTGTAGGCTCGGTCATGACCCTGGCCAGCTTCGCCGGTATCTGCCTGGTGGTGGACGGTATCAGCGATTTGCTGATGATCCACCGGATTGGGGATTACTTCTGAGAAAAAACAATAATGCAGGCCGGCGGGTACTTGCTCCCGCCGGCCAGTTTTTTACACGCTGAAAGCCCTCTCTGAATACTTCCGTTAGAGAGGGCTTTTGATGCGTTCAATCTGCCAGAACCAGTTCCAGTGCCTGCTGCCCCAGATTGTCTGCCTGCCAGTCCGGGGTGCCGGAAAGGTGCACCAGCTGCCGTCCGGAGCGGTACCAGAGCTGATGCCACTCCCCGGTGTCCAGCCAGGCCTGGTTCTCATCTTTCAGAGCAGCCTCCGGCACCAGATCTGCCCAGAGACTGCCGGTCAGGCTGGGAAGGTTGCAGGTGTATACAATGACCTCCAGAGAGGTGCCGTCTGGCCAGGTCTCATAATAGGTCTCCTGCCGGACCAGCAATGACTGCTCCCGTCGGTAGCTGGCGCTGACCTGCCGGCTGTCCTCCTCCAGCCCCAGCTCCTCGGCCCGGAGGATAGAGAGGCCCTCTTCCTGCCGCCAGCCGCTTCCTTCAGAACCGGTATCCAGACGAACAGGGGAGACCGTCCAACCCAACACCATGGACAGCAGCAGGCAGGCAAACACGCCACAGCCTAAAATCAGAATTTGACGCCGCCGGTCGCCGCCGGCCAGCATCGGAGCCAATAGCAGCGTCAGAGCCAGCACTGCTCCCAGTGCCAGCCGCATCCACAGCCGAGGCACCTGGTCTGTCCAGAGGACGGTCAGAGTGACAATCAGCAGGCCCAGTGCCAGGGCCTGAAGCCAGCCATGGACCAACAACGTCCCCCGGCTACAGGGTTTGTGCGGCTTGCAGCGCCGGAGCAGACAGAAGATCAACCAGACCAGCCACAGCAGGGCCAGTATTGCCCCCAGCGGCAGCGCCAGACAGAGTATCCCCTGGCTGTCTGACAGGTACCACTGATGAGAGAGGGCGGTCCAGTTCAGCCCGAAGGCACGTCCGACCAGCCCCAGAGCGGCCAGGGTTACTGCCAGAAAAGCAAGGCTCCAAAGCAGCCAGCTCCGGAACAGCGCCTGCCAGCTCCGGTAGTCGTCACCTGTACGGCTGAGTTCCGGCGCCTGGCAGGGAAGGGACTGGTAGATATCCATCCCCCACAGGGTGTCCACCGGGCTCCAGCCTTGGGTTTCCCGGCACTGAATCTCATGGGCCATTTCCTCTGGACTGCGCCGGGGAGCGGCGGGAACCACGTCATAGTGCAGCTCCTGCCGGGCAGTGGCCTGGAAACGGGCGGTGATCAGCCCGAACCGGCCCGCAAAGGCCCAGCCCTGGGCAGCCCGGCGGTCCAGCGCCTGCCGAACCCCCTCGTAGTCGCCAAAGGGAAAGGCAAAAAAGCAGATTTTCGTCTTGGGTTTCATAGCGGTGCCCTCCTGTATCAGATAGTATTTTACCACAGACAGGGACAGAGGGGAAGATAAAGCGCGGTACAGGGAAGCGTTGACACGGAGGAGACTCGCAGAGCAACTGTAATGAAAGCAAATCCCCGCCGGAGTGCTCCGGCGGGGACTTGCATATGGGAAGGAAAAAGGAGTGTCGGAAAATTACACCTCGAACAGCAGATCGCCGTAGCTGTACATGGGCCAGACATCCTGATCCACCAGCAGCTCCAGCTCGTCGATGGGGGCCCGGAGGGCGGCCATGCAGGGCAGGATGACGTCGTGGAAGGCGTGGGCCATGGAGCCCATGGAATCCATAGCGTTGACGGCGGGCAGCTTGGCCTCCAGATCGGCCAGAGCGGCAGCGGCCTGCTTGAGCAGAGCGTTGACCTTGGCCAGCAGCTCCTTCTGGACAGAGGCGTCGGCGTCCACGGCCTCCAGCGCAGCCACAGTGTTGGCCAGATCGCCAGTGTAAGCCACCACGGCGGGGATGTAGGCCTTGGAGGCCATATGGATCATGACGTTGGCCTCGATGTTGATGTGCTTGGCGTAGGTCTCGTACTGGACCTCCACGCGGGAAGCCAGCTCGGCACGGGTGAAGATGTTGAACTTCTCATACATGGCCACCACGTCGTCCTTGACCAAGACGGGCACAGCGTCTACCATGCTCTTGATGTTGGGCAGGCCGCGGCGGGCAGCCTCCTCCACCCAGGCGTCAGAATAGCCGTCGCCGTTGAAGACGATGCGCTGATGCTTGATGAGGGACTCCTTGATGTAGGCCTTGCAGGCGGACTCAAAGTCCTCGGCGCCCTCCAGGGCATCGGCGGCGTTGCAGAAGGCCTCAGCCAGAGCGGCGTTCAGAGCAGTGTTGGGAGAGGCGATGGAGTCGCGGGAGCCCACCATACGGAACTCGAACTTGTTGCCGGTGAAGGCGAAGGGAGAGGTACGGTTCCGGTCGGTGGCGTCCTTGTGCAGCACGGGGACAGTGGAGACGCCGGTATTCAGCTCACCCACGGAGGCGGAGGCGGTCTCAGAGCCGTTGATAATCTGGCTCACGACCTCATCCAGCTGGTCGCCCAGGAAGATGGAGATGATAGCGGGAGGCGCCTCCTGAGCGCCCAGACGGTGGTCGTTGCCCACATCGGCGGCGGACTCACGCAGCAGATCGGCGTGATCGTCCACGGCAGCCAGCACGCAGGAGAGCACCAGCAGGAACTGCAGGTTGTGCAGGGGATCGTCGCCCGGCTCGAAGAGGTTCTCGCCGTCGTCAGTGCCCACAGACCAGTTGTTGTGCTTGCCGGAGCCGTTGATGCCGGCATAGGGCTTCTCGTGGAGCAGGCAGACCAGGCCGTGCTTGGTGGCGACCCGCTTCATGGTCTCCATGGCCAGCTGGTTCTGGTCCACAGCCACGTTGGCGGTGGCGTAGATGGGAGCCATCTCATGCTGGGCGGGAGCCACCTCGTTGTGCTGGGTGGTGGCGGTGATGCCCAGCTTCCAAAGCTCAATGTCCAGATCCTTCATGTAGGCGCCGATGCGCTCCCGGATCTGACCAAAGTAGTGATCGTCCAGCTCCTGGCCCTTGGGGGCGGGAGCGCCGAACAGGGTGCGGCCGGCATAGACCAGATCCTTCCGCTTCAGGTACTTCTCGCGGTCCACCAGGAAGTACTCCTGCTCGGGGCCGACAAAAGCGGTGACCTTCTTGGCGGTGGTGTTGCCGAACAGCCGGACAATCCGGATGGCCTGGGTGGACAGGGCCTCCATGGAGCGCAGCAGGGGGGTCTTCTTATCCAGGGCCTCGCCGGTATAGGAGATAAAGACAGTGGGGATGCAGAGAATCACGCCGCAGCCGGACTCCTTGACAAAGACGGGAGAGGTGATGTCCCAGGCGGTATAGCCACGGGCGTAGGAAGTGGCGCGCAGACCGCCGGAGGGGAAGGAGGAGGCGTCCGGCTCGCCCATAATCAGCTGCTTGCCGGAAAGCTGCAGGACGGTCTTGCCCTCCTTGGGGTAGGTGATGAAGGAGTCATGCTTCTCAGCGGTGGAGCCGGTCAGCGGCTGGAACCAGTGGGTGTAGTGGGTGGCGCCCTTCTCCACAGCCCAGTCCTTCATGGCGTTGGCCACCACATCGGCGGTAGCCATGGAGATCTGACCGCCGTTTTCCATCACGTCCATGACCTCGGCGAACACCTTCTTGGGCAGGCGCTCCTTCATGACGGAAGTGCTGAACACATTCGAACCAAAAATCTCGCTGATGCTCATTTTCGTCTCAACCCTTTCAAAATCTGTTCTTGGAAGACCCAACAAAGACGTCAGAGAAACAAAAAAGGGCGACATAGGCATCCCAACCGATCCGGGGGACTCCATTGTCACCTTTCGTCTTGTTCTTCCGATTATTTCGAGTCACGCCCTAGGCGTTGTCCTTGACACGTCCTAGGATACACTATCCCATCTGAATTTGCAAGAGTTTTTTTACTTTCATTCAAAATGCCGTCAAACGCCGGGGGAGACCCGGCGCATTTTATGGAGATTTAACGGAACAGCTTCGGAAAAATTCAAAAATGCGGCGAACGGCTTGACATCGCCGCAGGAACTGTTTAGTATAATAATGTCTATTCATCCACGGGGAGGGGATGTGCGCCCCAATCCGCGGGATATTGATCGGGCGGATTGAGGCATTTTCCGGCAGGGAGAAAGCCGTCGAAACGCAAGCCGGAGGCGGCCGCCCTGCGTATTTGCAGGGAGAGGGCTGCCGGTACAGACGGGAGCGGGAGGCGCATCTAAAGATGGGATACAGCAGAGAAGATATTTTCCGGATCGTCGAGGAACAGGATGTCAAATTTATCCGGATGCAGTTTGTCGATGTGTTCGGCGAGCTGAAGAATGTGGCGGTCACCGTCTCTCAGCTGGAGGAGGCTATGGATGGCCGGGTGATGATTGACGGCTCCTCCATCGAGGGCTTTGTCCATATCAATGAATCTGACCAGTACCTGCATCCGGACCTGGACAGCTTCGCTATCTACCCCTGGCGGCCCTCCAGAGGAAAGGTGGGCCGGTTCCTGTGCGATGTGTACAATGCCGACGGCACCCCCTTTGTGGGCGATCCCCGTCAGGTGCTGCGCCGGGTGGAGAGCCGGGCTGCCAACCTGGGCTATACCATGAACATCGGCCCCGAGTGCGAGTTCTTCCTGTTCCAGACGGATGACCGGGGCTTGCCCACCACCGAAACCTGCGACCGGGCCGGTTACTTTGACCTGGGCCCTCTGGACCAGGGCGAGGCCACCCGCCGGGAGATCTGCCTGAGCCTGGAGGAGATGGGCTTCACCGTAGAGGCCAGCCACCACGAGATGGCGCCTGGCCAGCATGAGATTGATTTCCGCTATGAGGAGGCCCTCCGGGCGGCAGACGACATGATGACCTTCAAGCTGGCGGTTAAAACCATCGCCCAGCGCAACGGCCTTCATGCCACCTTTATGCCAAAGCCGATTGCCGGCAAGTGCGGCTCGGGCATGCATATCAATATGTCCCTCTTCCGGGAGGGCAGAAACCTGTTCTACGATCCCAATGGCCCTCACGGCCTGTCCAAAGAGGCATACGCCTTTATCGCCGGCATTATGGAGCATGTGGAGGCGATTACTGCCGTCACCAACCCGCTGGTCAACAGCTACAAGCGGCTGGTGCCCGGCTACTCCGCCCCCTGCTATGTGGCCTGGTCCGCCTCTAACCGTTCCACCCTGATCCGGATTCCCGCAACCCGGGGTCAGAGCAGCCGGGTGGAGCTGCGCAGCCCGGATCCCTCCTGCAACCCCTACCTGGCCTTTGCCGTCTGTCTGGCCGCCGGCCTGGACGGCATTGAGCGGGGGCTGACGCCGCCCGCCGAGGTGACGGAGAACATCTACACCATGCCCCGCAGCCTGCGCAAGGCCAAGGGGATCCGCAATCTGCCGGAGGACCTGCACCAGGCGGTGGAGGCGCTGCGGAACGACCAGTTTGTACTGGATGTGCTGGGGCCCCACATCTCTGCCGCCTATCTGGAGGGCAAGAGTGCCGAGTGGGCAGAATACCGCGCCCAGGTCTCCCAATGGGAGCGCGACCAGTACCTGATTCGGTATTGAGACCGGATACAGAGGAGACTGGGAGTGCATGTATGTGGAGAGAGTGATCGTTGTCTTTGACAGTGACAAGACGACCCGGCGCATCTGCGACATGCTGGAGTCCGCCGGGGTGGCGGAGTGCAGTCCCTGCCGTTCCGGCGGTGAGGCCCGACGGACTGTCGCCCAATATGATATTAATGTAGTGATCTGCGGCTTCCGCCTGGCCGATGGCACGGGAGAGCGCCTGTTTGAGGATCTGCCGGAAGGCGTTTCCATGCTGATGGTTGCCCCGCAGCACCAGCTGGATATGGTCAGTGAGGAGATCTTCCGGCTGCCTGCCCCCATTTCCCGGAGCGACCTGGTGAACTCCACCAAGATGGTGCTTCAGATGAGCCACCGGCTCAGCCGGATGATCAAGCCACGACGGAGCGATGCGGACCGGGAGCTGATCCAGCGGGCAAAGGGTCTGCTCATGGAGCGCAACGGCCTGACAGAGGATCAGGCCCACCGGCTTTTGCAGAAAAAAAGTATGGACAGCGGCGTAAACCTGGTGCAGACCGCCAGGCTGGTGCTGGGGGACCTGTGAGCCCCGACGCCGCAGGAGAAGGAGACATCTCATATGGTAAAGGTAAATCAGAACTTTCAGAAGCTGCCCGGTGGCTATCTCTTCCCGGAGATCGGCCGGCGTGTCCGGGCATTTTCCGCCCAGAATCCCCCCATGCCCCTGATCCGCTTGGGCATCGGCGACGTGACCCAGCCGCTGGCCCCTGTGGTCATTGAGGCCATGGAGAAGGCCACCGCCGAGATGGGCGTCAAGGAGACCTTCCGGGGCTACTGCGAGGAGACCAACGCCGCCTACGACTTCCTCCGCTTTGCCATCCGGGACGACTACAAGCGCCGGGGCGTGGAGATCGACGACGACGAGATCTTTGTCTCGGACGGCGCCAAGAGCGACTGCGGCAACATCGGAGACATCTTCGATGTGGACAATGTGGTGGCCGTGTGCGACCCGGTCTATCCCGTCTATGTGGACACCAACGCCATGGCCGGCCGGGCCGGCGAGTACGACGGGGAGAAGTGGAACAACCTGGTCTACCTGCCCTGCACGGCGGAAAACGGCTTCTTCCCCGAGCTGCCCCAGGGGGACAAGGTCCCGGATATGATCTATATCTGCTCCCCCAACAACCCCACTGGCGCCGCCGCCACCCGGGAGCAGCTCCAGACCTGGGTGGACTACGCCAATGAACACGGTTCGGTGATCCTGTTTGACTCCGCCTATGAGGCCTTTATCTCCGAGCCGGGCATTCCCCACAGCATCTTTGAGGTGCCCGGTGCCAAGACCTGCGCCATTGAGTTCCGCTCCTTCTCCAAGACCGCCGGCTTTACCGGCAACCGCTGCGCCTATACCGTCATCTCCAAGGAGCTGGTCCGGGAGGGTGTCAGCCTGAACAAGCTGTGGAACCGCCGCCAGGGCACCAAGTTCAACGGTGTGCCCTACGTCATCCAGCGGGCCGCTGAGGCCACCCTCACCGAGGAGGGCCGCAAGCAGATTCAGGAGACCATCGCCTTCTACCTGAACAACGCCAAGGTGATCCGGGAGGGCCTGACCGCTGCCGGCCTCACTGTCTACGGCGGCGTCAACGCCCCCTATATCTGGTTCCGCACCCCGGAGGGCTACGGCTCCTGGGAGTTCTTTGACAAGCTGCTCCATGAGGCCTGTGTGGTCACCACCCCTGGCGCCGGCTTCGGCCCCAGCGGCGAGGGCTATATCCGGCTCACCGCCTTTGGCGACGCCGAGATGACCCGTGAGGCGGTCCAGCGCATTCAGCACCTGCTGGGCAAATAAGCCCGGCGGCTCCAATTCCAAACCGACAAAAGAGATGCCTCAATGGGGAGACAGCTCAGGGAGGGGATGCCTCTGGCATACCCCTTTTGAGCCATACCCATTGAGGCATCATTCTCTCGAAAGGGGAAGAACAGAATGGAAGAAATCAGAACCGAGACTACCATGCCTGCTCAGGGACTGTACGATCCCAGGTTTGAGCATGACGCCTGCGGCATCGGCTGCGTGGTGGATATCAAGGGCCGCAAGAGCTACGCCACGGTGGACAACGCCCTGAAGATCGTGGAAAAGCTGGAGCACCGGGCCGGCAAGGACGCCGAGGGCAAGACCGGCGACGGCGTGGGCATTATGCTCCAGATCAGCCACAAATTCTTTGCCAAGGCGGCGGCTCAGGCGGGCATCGCCCTGGGCGGGGAGCGGGACTACGGCATCGGCATGTTCTTCTTCCCCCAGAACACCCTGGCCCGGAGCCAGGCCAAGAAGATGTTCGAGATCATCGTGGAGAAGGAGGGCATGGAGCTGCTGGGTTGGCGCAGCGTGCCCACCCAGCCCCAGGTCCTGGGCCAGAAGGCGGTCTCCTGCATGCCCTACATCGAGCAGGCCTTTATTCAGCGTCCGGAGGGCGTGAAAAAGGGACTGGAATTTGACCGGAAGCTGTACATCGCCCGCCGGGTGTTTGAGCAGTCCAACGACAACACCTATGTGGTCTCCTGCTCCAGCCGTACCATCGTCTACAAGGGCATGTTCCTGGTGGCAGAGCTACGGCAGTTCTACTCCGATCTGCAGGACCCGGACTATGAGTCCGCCATCGCCATGGTCCACTCCCGCTTCTCCACCAACACCAATCCCAGCTGGGAGCGGGCCCATCCCAACCGCTTCATCCTCCATAACGGCGAGATCAACACCATCCGGGGCAACGTGGACCGGATGCTGGCCCGGGAGGAGACCATGAAGTCCAGCATCCTCAGCGAGGACGACCTGGACAAGATCTATCCCGTCATCAACCCGGTGGGCTCCGACTCCGCCCGGCTGGACAACACCCTGGAGTTCCTGGTGATGAACGGCATCGAGCTGCCCATGGCGGTGATGATGTGCATCCCCGAGCCCTGGGTCAACGACAAGAACATGTCCCGAACCAAGAAGGATATGTACCGCTACTATGCCACCATGATGGAACCCTGGGACGGCCCCGCCTCCATTCTGTTCTCTGACGGCGACTGCGTGGGCGCCGTTCTGGACCGGAACGGCCTGCGTCCCAGCCGGTACTACATCACGGACGACGACCAGCTGGTGCTCTCCTCTGAGGTGGGCGTGCTGGAGTTCCCGCCGGAGAAGATCGTCAAAAAGTCCCGTCTGCAGCCGGGCAAAATGCTGCTGGTGGACACCGTGGCCGGCCGTCTCATCACCGACGACGAGCTGAAGGAGGGCTATGCCGTCCGGCAGCCCTACGGCGAGTGGCTGGACATGAACCTGGTGCATCTGAAGGATCTGAAGATCCCCAACAAGAAGGTGCCCAGCTATGACCAGGAGCAGCGGGACCGGCTGTACAAGGCCTTCGGCTACACCTATGAGGAGGTCAAGAACTCCATCCTCCTTATGGCCCAGACCGGCGCCGAGCCCACGGCAGCCATGGGCGTGGACATTCCCCTGGCGGTGCTGTCTGAGAAGCACCAGCCGCTGTTTAACTACTTCAAGCAGCTCTTTGCCCAGGTCACCAACCCCCCCATCGACGCCATCCGGGAGAAGATTGTCACCGATACCGCCGTCTATCTGGGCCGGGAGGGCAACCTCCTGGAGGAGCAGGCGGAAAACTGCAAGATGTTGCGCATCAACAACCCCATCCTCACCAGCATCGACCTGATGAAGATCCGGAACATGAAGGTGCCCGGCTTTAAGGTGGAGACGGTCTCCCTGCTGTACTACAAGAACACGCCCCTGGAGCGAGCCATTGACCGGATGTTCGTCTCTGTCGACCGGGCCTACCGGAACGGGGCCAACATCATCATCCTCTCCGACCGGGGTGTGGATGAAAACCATGTGGCCATCCCCTCTCTGCTGGCTGTCTCCGCCCTGGAGCAGTATCAGATCCGTACCCGCAAGCGCACCTCTCTGTCCATCATTCTGGAGTCCGCCGAGCCCCGGGAGGTCCACCACTTCGCCACCCTGCTGGGCTACGGCGCTGCCGCCATCAACCCCTATCTGGCCCAGGAGTGCATCGGCGAGCTGATCGACAAGAGCCTGCTGGACAAGGAGTATTCCGCCGCAGTGGACGACTACAACAACGCCGTCCTGGGCGGCATCGTCAAGATCGCCTCCAAGATGGGCATCTCCACCCTCCAGTCCTACCAGTCCGCCCAGATCTTTGAGGCGGTGGGCATCAGCCAGGAGGTCATCGACAAGTATTTCACCAACACCATCTCCCGGGTGGGCGGCATCGGCCTGAAGGAGATCGACGATGTGGTGGAGTGGCGGCACAACCACGCCTTCGACCCCCTGGGCCTCACCACCGACACCACTCTGGATTCCACCGGCGCCCACAAGTCCCGGTCGGGCTTTGACGCCGAGGATCATCTGTACAATCCCAAGACCATCAGTCTGCTCCAGCAGGCGGTGTGGAACGGGGACTACAAGACCTTCAAGGAGTACTCCGCCGCGGTGGACGACGAGAACAAGCCCCACACCCTCCGGGGCCTCATGGCCTTCCGGTTTGACGAGAACGGCGGCATCCCCATTGAAGAGGTGGAGCCGGTGGAGTCCATTGTCAAACGCTTCAAGACGGCGGCTATGAGCTACGGGTGCCTCTCCGCCGAGGCCCACGAGTGCATGGCGGTGGCTATGAACCGGCTGGGCGGCAAGTCCAACACCGGCGAGGGCGGCGAGCCCTCCTACCGTTACGGTACCGAGCGCAACTCCCAGATCAAGCAGGTGGCCTCCGCCCGGTTTGGCGTCACCAGCGAGTACCTGATGAGCGCCAACGAGATCCAGATCAAGATGGCTCAGGGCGCAAAGCCCGGCGAGGGCGGCCATCTGCCCGGCAAGAAGGTCTACCCCTGGGTGGCCAAGACCCGCTACTCCACCCCCGGCGTGGCGCTGATCTCCCCGCCCCCTCACCACGACATCTACTCCATCGAGGACCTGGCTCAGCTGATCTACGACCTGAAGAACGCCAACCGGAAGGCCCGGATCAACGTCAAGCTGGTCTCCGAGGCGGGCGTGGGCACCATCGCCGCCGGCGTTGCCAAGGGCGGCGCTCAGGTGGTGCTGATCTCCGGCTATGACGGCGGCTCCGGCGCCGCTCCCAAGAGCTCCATCCACAACGCCGGCCTCCCCTGGGAGCTGGGCGTGGCGGAGACCCACCAGACCCTGATTCAGAACGATCTCCGTTCCCGCATCGTCATCGAGGCGGACTCCAAGCTGATGACCGGCCGGGACGTGGCCATCGCCTGCCTGCTGGGCGCCGAGGAGTTCGGCTTTGGCACCGGCCCCATGGTGGCCATGGGCTGCGTCATGATGCGGGTGTGCAACCTGGACACCTGCCCCATGGGCATCGCCACCCAGAATCCGGAGCTGCGTAAGCGCTTTATCGGCAAGCCTGAGTACGTCATGAACTACATGACCTTCATCGCCCAGGAGCTGCGGGAGATCATGGCCAAGCTGGGCATCCGCACCGTGGAGGAGATGGTGGGCCGCTCCGACCTGCTCAAGGTCCGGGAGCACATGGTCACCGACCGGGCCGCCACCGTGGATCTGTCCCAGATTCTGGACAACCCCTGGCTCCACTCCGACCGGCCCCAGCACTTTATCCCCGATCAGGTCTATGACTTCGAGCTGGGCAAGACGCTGGACGAGTCCGTCCTGCTCAAGAAGATGGGCAAAAACCTGGAGAAGGGCAAGCCCCAGCGGATTGAGATCAACGTCACCTCCACCGACCGGACCCTGGGCACCATCTTCGGCTCTGAGATCACCCGGCTGCACCACAACAATCTCCCCGACGACACCTATGTGGTCAAGTGTGTGGGCGGCGGCGGTCAGTCCTTCGGCGCCTTTATCCCCAAGGGTCTGACCCTGGAGCTGGAGGGCGACTCCAACGACTACCTGGGCAAGGGCCTCTCCGGCGGCAAGATCATCGTCTACCCGCCCAAGGGCAGCAAGTTCAAGGCGGAGGAGAATATTATCATCGGCAACGTGGCCCTCTACGGCGCCACCGGCGGCGAGGCCTATATCTCCGGCATGGCCGGCGAGCGGTTCTGCGTCCGCAACTCCGGCGCCACCGCCGTCGTGGAGGGCGTGGGCGACCACGGCTGCGAGTACATGACCGGCGGCCGGGCGGTTGTCCTGGGCCCCACCGGTAAGAACTTCGCGGCGGGCATGTCCGGCGGCATCGCCTATGTGCTGGATATGAAGCGGGATCTCTATATGCGCATCAACAAGAGCATGGTGTCTATGGAGACCGTCTCCGAGAAGCACGACATTCTGGAGCTCAAGAGCCTGATTCAGAAGCACGTCCAGGCCACCGGCTCCGAGCTGGGCAAGCGGATTCTCTACCACTTTGAGGAGTATCTGCCCAACTTCAAGAAGATTATGCCTCAGGACTACAACCATATGCTCCAGGCGATCGCCCAGCGGGAAGAGAAGGGCATGACCAGAGAGCAGGCCGAGATTGACGCGTTCTACGCCACGGTCAACCAGTAAAGGAGAGAGCATCATGGGTAAATTGACTGGCTTTATGGATTACCAGCGGCAGGGCAACCCCGCCGCCGATCCGCTGGAGCGGATCAAGAATTTCAATGAGTTCCATCCCATGCTCTCCCGGGAGGAACGGGAGCAGCAGGGCGCCCGGTGTATGGACTGCGGCGTGCCCTTCTGCCAGTCCGGCGTTCAGCTGGGCGGCATGTATACCGGCTGTCCCCTCCATAACCTGATTCCCGAGTGGAACGATATGATCTTCCGGGGCAACTGGGAGCACGCTCTGTCCCGGCTGCGCAAGACCTCCAACTTCCCCGAGTTCACCGGCCGGGTCTGCCCCGCCCTGTGCGAGGCGGGCTGCACCTGCGGCTTCCACGACTCCCCGGTGACCGTCAAGGAAAACGAGCTGGCCCTCATCGAGTACGGCTATGCCAACGGCCTCATCACCCCTCAGATCCCCAAGGTCCGCAGCGGTAAGCGGGTGGCGGTAGTGGGCTCCGGCCCCTCCGGCCTGGCGGTGGCGGATCAGCTGAACCACCGGGGCCACTGGGTCACCGTCTTTGAACGGTTCGACCGGATCGGCGGTCTGCTGATGTACGGCATTCCCAATATGAAGCTGGAAAAGCAGATTGTCCAGCGCCGGGTGGATCTGATGACCGCCGAGGGGGTCACCTTTGTCACCAATTGCAACATCGGCGTGGACAAGTCCGCCCAGGAGCTGCTGGAGGAGTTTGACGCGGTGGTGCTCTGCTGCGGCGCCTCCAATCCCCGGGACCTGAACAACCCCGGCCGGGAGGCCAATGGCATCCACTTTGCTGTGGACTTCCTCAGGGCCAACACCAAGAGCCTGCTGGACTCCAACCTGACCGACGGAAACTTCATCTCCGCCAAGGATAAGGACGTCATCGTGGTGGGCGGCGGCGACACCGGCAACGACTGCATCGGCACCTGCATCCGCCACGGCTGCAAGAGCATCACCGCTCTGGAGATGATGCCCAAGGCGCCGGACCACCGGCTGCCCTCCAACCCCTGGCCCCAGTGGCCCCGGGTGTGCAAGACGGACTACGGCCACGAGGAGGCCATCGCCGTCTTTGGTCACGATCCCCGGGTCTATCAGACCACGGTGAAGGAGTTCCACGCCGACGAGAACGGCAACCTCTGCGCCGTCACCATTGTCCATCTGGAGTCCAAAAAGGACGAGAAGAGCGGCCGCATGATGATGGTGCCGGTGGAGGGCAGCGAGGAGACGTTGCCCTGCCAGCTGCTGCTCATCGCCGCCGGCTTCCTGGGCAGCCAGAAATATGTCACCGACGCCTTCGGCGTGGAGCTGAATCAGCGCACCAACGTCAAGACGGAGGAGGGCTGCTACAAGACCAGCGTGGACAAGGTCTTTGTGGCCGGCGACATGCACCGGGGCCAGTCCCTGGTGGTCTGGGGCGTGGCCGAGGGCCGCGGCTGTGCCCGTGAGGTGGACGAGTACCTGATGGGGTACAGCTTCCTGTAAGTGAGCGATTGAAATACAAACAGCACCGGGCCGGTCTCTGGAAAAGTGACCGGCCCGGTTTTTCTGCAAAGGGTGTTTGCATGGCGTAGGGCGGGGGCGAGCCCCCGCCCTACAATAGTATCCTCCTCTGTTTGACGGAACAGGGGGAAGGACGTATAATAGAAAAAACGGCGGACACCGCCTGAATTGAGGGATTTTGTCATGAAACATACAGCGCAGAGCATCCCACCCGAGCAGGCCCTCCGGCGGCTGGAGGCGGGCAATCAGGCCTACCGGACGGCGGAGACCGGGACGGGCGATATCTCCCCGGCCAAACGGCTGCACACCCTCCGGCACGGCCAGGAGCCCTATGCCATTGTGGTCACCTGCTCCGACTCCCGGGTGATCCCGGAGAGCATCTTCTCCGCCGGAATCGGCGACCTGTTTGTCATCCGGGTGGCGGGCAACGTCATCGACGACCATCAGCTGGGCAGCATCGAGTACGCTGCCGGGCATCTGGGCTGCAAGCTGATTCTGGTGCTGGGGCACACCCACTGCGGAGCGGTGGACGCCGCCATCAACAGCGATCCGGAGGGGTACATCAAATTTATCACCGACGAGATCAAGCTGGCCATCGGAGACGAGACGGACGACTACCGGGCCTGCTGCCTCAACGTCCGGCGGAGCATCCGGCTCATCGAGGAGAGCCTGGACATCCAGCAGATCGAGCGGGAGGAGGGCCTCCGGGTGGCGGGGGCTGTGTACGACCTGGAGACAGGAGAAGTGGAATTTCTGGCATGACAAAAGCGCCCAGTCTGGCGTAAACCGGACTGGGCGCTTCTGCGCGTCAAGGGGATTACAGATTCTCTTCAAAGAAGGCCTTCAGGGCTTCGATGGCGGCGTCCTCATCGGGGCCTACCGTCTGGATGGTGACGGTGTCCCCCTGCTTAATACCCATGCTCATCAGCATCATCAGCTTGGTCAGCTTCTGGGTCTTATCGTCCTTGGTGATGGAGCAGGAGGAGGCAAACTGCTTGGCCACTTTGACCAGAAGTCCGGCAGGGCGGGCGTGGATGCCCAGAGGGTCTTTGATGGTGTACTCGAACTGTTTCATACTTAAGTCCTCACTTGATCGTCGATTGGGTGGATGGGATCAGCCCTGGGCTTTGAGCAGCGCCGCACCGGCCTTGATCTCGCCGTCGGCCAGAGTCTGGATGGCGGCATAGTCGTCCGTGTTGCAGACGATCATGGGGGTGGTCAGGGGATAGCCTGCCGCCTGAATGGCGTCCATATCAAAGGAAACCAGCAGATCGCCCTTTTTCACGCTCTGCTCGGGGCTGACGTGGGTCTCAAAATGCTGGCCGCCCAGCTTGACGGTGTCGATGCCGATGTGCAGCAGCAGCTCCACGCCGTCCTCGGTGGTCATGCCGATGGCGTGCTTGGTCTCAAACACCGTCTCAATGACGCCGTCGGCAGGGGCGAACAGCTTGCCCTCGCTGGGCTCAATGGCTACGCCGTCGCCCATGGCGCCGGAGGCAAAGGCCTCGTCTGCCACGTCGGCCAGCTTGACGACTGTGCCGTTCATGTGGGCGCCCAGAATGGCGTCCTGTGCCGCCTTGGCGGGAGCTGCCGCCGGAGCGGTCACAGCAGCGGGAGCGGCAGGGGCGGGAGTGTCCACACCGATGGCGTCCGCCTCAGGGGTCTCCATAAAGTCCACCAGATTGGACTTGATGACCGCTACCTGGGGACCGTAGATCACCTGAATGCCGTTGCCCTTGTGGATGACGCCGGAGGCGCCGGAGGCCTTGAGCACCGCGTCAGAGACCTTGTCAGGGTCGATGACGGTGACACGGAGCCGGGTGGCGCAGCAGTCCACGTCGGACAGATTCTGCTTGCCACCCAGACCCTGGAGGATACGGGCAGAGACGGGGTCGCTGCTGGCAGCGGAGCCGGCGGCGTCGGGGCCGACACCGGTCTTGGCCTTGAAGTCCGCCCGGGTAAACAGCTTGGTCTCCTCGTCGTCATCCTCACGGCCGGGGGTCTTGAGGTCCATCTTGCGGATCATGAAGGAGAAGGTGAAGTAGTACAGGAAGAAGTAGACCACGCCGACAATCACAATCCAGATCCAGTTGGTCTTGTCATTGCCCTGGAGAATGCCGAACAGGGTCAGGTCGATGAGGCCGCCGGAGAAGGTCATGCCCACGGTCACGTTGAGGATGTGCATCAGCATGTAGGACAGGCCGGCATAGACGCAGTGAACCACATACATCAGAGGAGCCACAAACAGGAAGGTGAACTCCAGCGGCTCGGTGATGCCGGTGAGCATGGAGGTCAGAGCGGCGGAGAGCAGCAGGCCGCCCACGATCTTCTTCTTTTCCGGCCGGGCGCAGCGGTACATGGCCAGAGCAGCGCCCACCAGGCCGAAGATCATGAAGGGGAACTTACCGGTCATAAACCGGGTGGCGGAGACGGAGAACTGCTCCACGCTCTTGGAGGCCAGCTCGGCGAAGAAGATGTTCTGGGCGCCCTGGACTACCACGCCGTCGATGGTGGCGGTGCCGCCCAGTGCGGTCTGCCAGAAGGGCATATAGAAGACGTGGTGCAGGCCGAAGGGAATCAGCGCGCGCTCAATGATACCGTAGATCCAGGTGCCCACATAGCCGGAGTTGATGACCAGATTGCCCAGCAGGGCGATGCCGCCCTGGACCACCGGCCAGATATAGAACATGGCGATGCCGACTACCAGGTAGACGGCAGTGGAGATGATGGGGACAAAGCGGGTGCCGCCGAAGAAGGAGAGCACCTGGGGGAGCTGAATCTTATAGAAGCGGTTGTGCAGCGCGGCGACACCCAGGCCGACGATAATGCCGCCGAACACGCCCATCTGCAATGTAGTGATGCCCAGGGTGGAGGTGGTGGTGTTCTCCGCCATGGCCTCCACGCCGCCGGCGGCGTTGATCATGGCGCTGATGGCGGTGTTCATGACCAGATAGGCGATAGCGCCGGACAGGGCGGCTACCTCTTTCTCCTTTTTCGCCATGCCGATGGCGACGCCCATGGCAAACAGCAGGGCCAGGTTGTTGAACACGGCGCTGCCGCACTGGTTCATAATGTCCAGAACGGTGTAGATGGGGCTTCCGGGATAGATGACGCCGGTCAGGTTGTAGGCCTCCAGCATGGTCTCGTTGGTGAAGGAGCTGCCGATTCCCAGCAGCAGGCCGGCTACCGGGAGCAGGGCGATGGGCAGCATAAAGGAGCGGCCCACACGCTGCAATACGCCAAAAATTTTGTCTTTCATCATGTACCTCCTCAGAATGATTGGGATGACGGCGGGCAGAAGCCGGGACGAAGTTGCGCAGCTTCGCCGGATACTGCCATATAAATATAAAAACCCATCCCCGGCGGGCAGAACGTTACTTGCCCGTCGGACATGGGTTTAGCCCGCTCTCAGAAACGGTAACTATCCCAGCACCGCTAGTATTTGGCGGCTGGATATGGAATTATTCACAACCGAGGTTGATTCGCTTCAGGTGAATGGTCAGGTAGGTTAGCTCCTCATCGGAGAGCTCTTTCTGATAGGTGTTGCGGATATAGTCTCCGATGCACTGGGCGCATTTGTAATGCTGCTTACAGTTTTTCATAATGAGCTGGCGAAACAGCACGTCGTGCTCGCTCTGCTCGTCCGCCATCAGATTGCCCTGGAACAGCCGCTGAGCAAAGTACCGGAGATGAATGACAAAACGGCTGAAATTCAGCGATTCCCGGTCGAACTCCTTCTGATAGAAGTACTCCACCACCGAGATGGTCCCCTCAATGAGCTTTGTGATGTCATACATCTCGCTCATATTGGTGTTCAGCTCCGCGTTGACGATGTGCAGGGCGATAAAGGCCGCCTCGTCCTCATGCAGATCAACCTTGAGCTGCTGCCCGATGACCTTCAGACAATAGAGTCCCAGCTGGTACTCAGCGGGATAATAGCACATAACAGCGCCCTTAAGGGGGTTGCTGAACTCAATCCCCTCCTCTTTGCGCTTGATGGCAAAGCTGATGTGGTCGGCCAGGGTGATCAGCAGCGACTCGTTCAGCTTCTGGGGGATCTGTTGACGGATGTGGCCGATCAGCTCCTCTGTGAGATTCAAGTGCTCAATGGGGATCTTTTCCACCAGCTCCCGGAGCTTTCTCTGCTCCGTCTTTTCCTCCATCCGGTAGGTGCGCTCAATCAGCGCCGGATCGATCGTCTCCCCCCGGTGGCGCTGGAAGCCAATGCCCCGGCCGGTGACAATCAGCTCGTTGCCCTTCTCATCCACAGTACACAAAATGTTGTTGTTGATGACTTTTTTGACCTTCAATGCTCTGTCACCCCTTACAGCAAAAAAACCAGCTCCATCCAATATCCCCAACCCAGAGATATTAAATAGAGTTGGTCAAGCCCGCTTTACCGGTAACATTCCAACATTTCGATGTAAACATGATAACATGGACCTGGGAAGCTGTCAATCAGCCAAATTCAGAAAGTAAACTTTTTGTAGCATTGTACAATTTGGAAGGTTTGTTTTTGGTGAAAAGGCCCAGCGCGGATGCGCTGGGGCAGGACTGCCATTCGATACCTGGGAAAAACAGCACCAAGACCTGCACCGTACAGCACAACGCTCCCGTTTCCTTCTGCAATAGAAAAAACGGGAGCCTGCTGCACGATACAGAGAAACAGACAGAAAAATCACTCGCTGCCCTCTTCGATATAGCTGTAGAGGGTGTATTTGGAGATACCGAAGAACTGGCTAATCTTGGCGCCGGATTTGGTGATGAGCAGGGCGCCGGACTCGTTCAAAAACCGGATGGCCTTCACCTTGTCCTCCTTGGTCATCAGGGGTACCGGCTTTCCCACCAGGGCCACCGACTGCTGAATCAGGTTGTCCAGCAGCTCGTTGACGTTGGTGGCAGGCTTGTCCGGCACCGGCTTCTGCTCCGCCTCGGGGGAGATGAGGGCGTGGATGGCGTTTTCCGCCGCCATGAGCACGGTGACGTCGGTATTGATGGAGAGAATGTAATCCAATTGATCGTCTTCGCCCCAGATGTACAGGGTGCTGGATTTCAGGATCTTGCCGTCCGCTGTCCGGGTGGTAAAGCCCAGCTTGTCCGGGAGCTGCTCCCGGCTCTTCTTCCGGGCGGTCAGCCCAACGGGGGAGGGGCCGTCTCCGGCGGCGCGATGGGTGATATATCCGTTTTCAATATAAGCTACCACCGGCTCCCCCTCCCGGTCGGTGAGGTCATGGATGACCACCTCGGTGCTGGAACCGTACTGGACAGCCAGGCCATGGGCTACCTGTTTCAGCAGATCCAATTTGGTAGACAATGCGTTCACATCCTTTTGCCGGGCGGGAAAGGTCGGCTGGTTTCTTGCCAAATATTATAACACGCACTCCGAATGCCTGCAAGCGGACTTGCGCAAAGACGGATTGAAAAGCGGAAGAGAAGATGGTATGATATTGAAAACACTTTATAGAAACGACGCGGCTGCATGAGAGGAGGAACTTGTATGCTGCTGATTGGTAATGGACGGGTGATCACCCGGGACCCGGAGCGCCCTTTTTTGGAGGAGGGCGGCGTGGCTGTTTCGGACGGCCTGATCGTAGAGGTGGGCCCCTGGCTGGAGCTGCTGGAAAAATATCCGGGCGCTCAGGTGCTGGACGCCTGGGGAGGAGTAATTATGCCCGGCCTGATCAACACCCATGAGCATATCTACTCCGCCATGGCCCGGGGCCTCTCGGTGAAGGGATACGCCCCCAAGGGCTTTCTGGACATTCTGGAGGGCATGTGGTGGAACATTGACCGCCATCTGACCTTGAAGCAGACCCGGCTCTCCGCCCTGGCCACCATGATGGAATGCGTGAAAAACGGCGTGACCACCATCTTCGACCACCACGCCAGCGCCTTCCAGATTCCGGACAGCCTCTTTGCCATCGAAGAGGCGGGCAAGGAGATCGGCCTGCGCCGCTGCCTCTGCTATGAGATCACCGACCGGGACGGGGCGGAGAAGGCCCACCAGTCGGTGCTGGAAAACGAGTCCTTTGCCCGCTATGCCCTTCAGGAGGAGGGCGACATGGTGGCCGCCATGATGGGCATGCACGCCTCCTTCACCATCTCGGACGAGACCATGGACTTTGCCGCTGCCCACAAGCCGGCGGAGATCGGCTATCACATCCATGTGGCCGAGGGGGCCTATGACCTGGAGCACTGCCAGAGAACCTACGGCAAGCGGCTGGTGGAGCGGCTGAAGGACCGGGGGATTCTCGGTCCCAAGACCCTGGCCGCCCACTGCATCTATATCAATGAGGCGGAGATGGAGCTCCTGAAGGAGACGGATACCATGGTGGTGCACAATCCGGAGTCCAACATGGGCAACGCCTGCGGCTGTCCCCCCACCATGGAGCTGTGCCACAAGGGGATTCTCACCGGCCTCGGCACCGACGGCTATACCCACGACATGCTGGAGAGCTATAAGGTGGCCAACATCCTCCACAAGCACCATCTCAAGGACCCCAACGCTGCCTGGAGCGAGGTGCCGGAGATGCTTTTCACCAATAACGCCAAAATCGCCGGACGGTACTTCAAGACGCCTCTGGGGGCGCTGAAGCCCGGCTATGGGGCGGACGTCATTGTCACCGACTACATCCCCATCACCCCCATGAACGGGGCTAACTGCAACGGACATATCCTCTTCGGCATGAGCGGCCGCAGCGTCATCCACACCGTCTGCGCCGGCAAAATCCTGATGCAGGACCGGGAGTTGCTCTGCTGCGATGAGGAGCAGGTGGCCGCCCAGGTGCGGGAGGGCGCTGCCGGGCTGTGGCAGTCCATCAACGGGTAAGGAGGCAGAAGAGATGAAAACACTGATTCGGGGCGGCACCGTGGTCACCGAGCATGGCGCTTTTCCCATGGATCTGCTGCTGGAGGGGGAGAAAATCCTCCGCATGGAGCAGCACCTCTCCACCCTGGGGGTGGAGGTGGTGGACGCCAAGGGGCTTCTGGTGCTGCCCGGCATGATCGACGCCCATACCCATATGGATCTGCCTGTCTGCGGCACAGTGACCGCCGACGACTTTGAGACGGGCACCAGAGCCGCCATTCTGGGCGGCACCACCTGTATCGTGGACTTTGCCACCCAGGAGAAGGGGGAAACCCTGGCCCAGGGCCTCCGGAACTGGCACGACAAGGCGGACGGGAGGAGCAGCTGCGATTACGGCTTCCACATGGCGATCTCCGAATGGCGGCCGGATGTTGCGGCGGAGCTGCCGGAGATGTTCCGGGAGGGAATCTCCTCCTTCAAGCTCTATCTCACCTATTCCAATCAGGTCACCGACCGGGAGCTCTATGATATTCTCGCCGCTCTCAAGCCGCTGGGAGGCCTGGTGGGGGTACACTGTGAAAACAGCGGCATTATCGACGCCCGGGCGGCCCAGCTGAAGGCCCGGGGCGTCACCGGCCCCGAGGGGCACCCCCTCTCCCGGCCGGACGACGCCGAGGCGGAGGCGATTCACCGGCTGCTGGTGATCGCCGGGCTGGTGGGCATTCCCGTGATCATCGTTCACCTCTCCACCCGGAAGGGGCTGGAGGAGATCCGCCAGGCCAGGGCAAGGGGGCAGAAGGTCTATGTGGAGTCCTGCCCCCAGTACCTGCTGCTGGAGCACAGCCGCTATCTGGAGCCGGAGTTTGCCGGAGCCAAGTACATCTGCTCCCCGCCCCTGCGGCAGAAGGGGGATCAGGAGGCCCTTTGGGAGGCGCTGGCCCGGGACGAGATTGACACCATCTCCACCGATCACTGCTCTTTTACCCTGGAGCAGAAGGATGCGGGCCGGGGAGACTTCTCCAAAATTCCCGGCGGCATGCCCGGTGTGGAGGAGCGGCTGGCGCTGCTGTACACCTACGGCGTGGCCCAGGGGCGCATCTCTCTCCAGCAGCTGGTGACCCATCTGGCGGCCAATCCGGCCAGGCTCTATGGGCTGTATCCGAGAAAGGGCGTCCTCCGGCCGGGCAGCGACGCCGACATCGTCCTCTGGGATCCCAAGGCCAGATGGATCATGTCCGCAAAGACCCAGCACAACGCCGCGGGCTACACCCCCTATGAGGGCTGGCAGATGCAGGGCAAGGTCAAGGCAGTCTATCTGCGGGGTCAGAAAGTGGCAGAGGACGGAGCATTACTGCTGCCCCATGCCGGCCAATATATCAAGCGAGGCAAGGGAACACTATGAAATTGATTGAGACAACACAGGCGGTAGGCCACGTCCTCTGCCATGATATCACCCAGATTATCCCCGGCGTCACCAAGGATGCCGTATTCCGCAAGGGTCACATCATCCGCGAGGAGGAT
>JBJDXT010000153.1:0-24656 GCA_051866795.1 Candidatus Onthomonas sp.
CTCCATAATGGTAAAGCCCATGCCGCTGCGCTCTTCGCCGCCGGTGGTGTACATGGGCTGACGGGCCTGCTGGATGTCCGGGATGCCCACCCCCCAGTCCTGGACGGTAATCTCCAGCAGATTTTCCTGGAACAGCCGGAGCTTGATCAGCACCCGGCCCAGCTGGTCGGGGTAGCCGTGGACGATGGCGTTGGTCACCGCCTCGGAGACCGCCGTCTTGATGTCCCCCAGCTCCTCCAGGGTGGGGTCCAACTGGGCGGCGAAGCAGGCCACGCTGGAGCGGGCAAAGCCCTCGTTTGCGCTGCGGCTGAGAAATTCGATTTTCGCGCTGTTGATTGGTCTCATATGTATCATCCTTCCTGGGACCCTATTTTGTTTCCATGGGGATCAGCCGGTGGAGCCCCGCGGCCCGGAGTACCCGGGCCGCCTGGCGGGGCACCGCCTTGAGGGTCAGGCTGCCTCCCAACTCATTCATCAGTCGGTGAGCCCGGAGCACCAGAGCGATGCCGGAGGAGTCCATAAAGGTGACCCGGGAGAAGTCTAGCTCCAGGCTCTGGGGCAGACGGAGCGAGATCTCCCGCTCCAGGGCCTGGCTGATGTTCTGAGCCCGGTGGTGGTCGATCTCCCCCTCCAGGGGCCAGCAGAGCCAGCGGCCCTCGGTTTGGCAGGTGGCAGGCATAGCGATTCCTCCAGTCTTTTCCTGTGTGAGATGTAAAAATCACCCTGTACCGGCCCCTTTCGGGTGGGTACAGGGTGATTGTAGCTTTATTTGCTTGAAAAGTTTGGCGAATGCCGGGAGATGCCGAGAATTTTATCCCGTTTTGCCCTGAGCAAGCGGAAGCCCTGCCTCCCTCTCCGAGGGAGGTGGCACGGAGAAGCCGTGACGGAGGGAGTGCGCCCCGCGCCAATCTACGCTCATTTCCGGAGCTGGCCGATTATGAGACATTTTTTGGCTATCGTCCTACATCATGCAAGAAATAGGTCTGCGCCGGGGGCGACCCCCTCTGTCGCCTTGCGGCGACAGCTGAAGGTG
Source organism: Candidatus Onthomonas sp. (assembly GCA_051866795.1). GTDB lineage: Bacteria > Bacillota > Clostridia > Oscillospirales > Oscillospiraceae > Onthomonas. Next base: position 1,034 of record JBJDXT010000153.1, read on the forward strand.
AATTGCCCCGCAGGGGCAAGAGAAGCCGGCCTGGGCCGCCCTCAAAGAGGGAGCCAGAGGCAATTGCTTTCAGGCTGCGCTTCTCTTTCAAATCAAGCTACTCGACATGTCAAAGGCCGCCTCCCACCGGGGAAGCGGCCTTTCTTTTGAAAAAATGCAGTTGTTCCGGTTATCCCAGCGCCTTCAGGCTCTCAGTGAGCTGAGCAATCTCCCGCTGGGTCTTTTCCAGGTTGTCCCGCTCCCGCTGGATGACCGCCTCGGGGGCCTTGGAGACAAACTTCTCGTTGGAGAGCTTGGACTGGATGCCCTTGAGGTACTTCTCCTTCTTCTCCAGCTCCTTGGCGATGCGCTTGCGCTCAGCGTCCAGATCCACCAGCTCGGCCAGGGGGATATACAGCTTGGCGTCGGCGGTGACCACGCTGACCAAGCCGTCCACAGAGGCAGGGACCTCGGCGGTGATGGAGACCTCGGTGGTGGAGGCCAGCCGCTGGAGGAAGGGCACACCCTTGGCAAAGACCTCAGTCTGGCCGGTGACCACGGTCAGCTCCGCTTTCCGGCTGGGAGCCACGTTCATCTCCGCCCGGCGGGCACGGATCGCCTTGATGGCGTCCATAATCTGCTCCATGGCGGACTCCTCCTCTGGGAAGGAGAAGGACTCATTGTACTCCGGCCAAGACTGGAGCATGAGGAAGTCGCCCTCGTGGGGCAGGGCCTGCCAGATCTCCTCAGTGAGGAAGGGCATGAAGGGGTGCAGCAGCTTGAGCGTCTCAGTGAGGACGTAGCAGAGCACCTGCTGGGCCTGGACCTTGGCGGCCTCATCCGCGCCGCTGAGGCGGGCCTTGGTCAGCTCGATATACCAGTCGCAGTAGCTGTCCCAGATGAAGTCATAGACCTTCTGGGCGGCCACGCCCATCTCAAACTTCTCCAGATTGGCGGTGACCTCTTTGATGACGGTGTTCAGCTTGGAGAGAATCCACTTGTCCTCCAGCTCCAGATGGTCAGGCAGCTGATTCTGGTCGATGGTCAGGTTCATCATCAGGAAGCGGCTGGCGTTCCAGATCTTGTTGGCAAAGTTGCGCATGGCCTTGACCTTTTCCTCGCTGTAGCGCATATCATTGCCGGGGGTGGAACCCATGACCAGCATCAGCCGCAGGGCGTCGGCGCCGTATTGCTCGATGACCTCCAACGGATCGATGCCGTTACCCAGGCTCTTGGACATCTTGCGGCCCAGACTGTCCCGGACGATGCCGTGGACACAGACGGTGTCGAAGGGGGCCTTGCCGGTATAGGCCAGGCCGGAGAAAATCATCCGGGAGACCCAGAAGCCGATGATGTCATAGCCGGTGACCAGGGTGTTGGTGGGATAGAAGAACTTCAGATCCTCGGCGTCCTCGTCCGGCCAGCCCAGAGTGGAGAAGGGCCAGAGGGCGGAGGAGAACCAGGTGTCCAGGGTGTCCGGGTCCTGGGTCAGCTTTTGGGAGCCGCACTTGGGGCAGGCGCAGGGGGCCTCCTTGGCCACAATCGTCTCGCCGCAGTCGTCGCAGTACCAGGCGGGGATCTGATGGCCCCACCAGAGCTGACGGGAGATGCACCAGTCCCGGGTATTGTTCATCCAGTTCAGATAGATCTTGGTGAACCGCTCGGGGACAAACTTGATCTCCCCCTTCTGGACGGCCTCAATGGCGGGCTCGGCCAGAGACTGCATCCGCACAAACCACTGCTTGGAGACCATGGGCTCAATGGTGGAATGGCAGCGGTAGCAGGTGCCCACATCGTGCTTCAGAGGCTCCACAGACTTCAGCGCGCCGCAGGCCTCCAGATCGGCCAGAATGGCCTTCCGGGCCTCCATGGTGGTCATACCAGCGTACTTGCCGCAGTCGAGCACCTCCGGCTCGTTGGCAGGGACATGGCCGGAGGCCAGCAGCGCCTCATAGGCCTCCACGTCCGCCTTGCCGGTCATGTGGCCGTCATAGGTGAAGCAGCGGACAATGGGAAGACTGTGACGCTGGCCCACCTCGAAGTCGTTGGGGTCATGGGCGGGGGTGATTTTCACCACGCCGGTGCCCTTGGTCATATCGGCGTGCTCATCGCAGACGATGGGCAGCTCCTTGTTCAGCAGGGGCAGGATGACATGACAGCCGTGGAGATGAGCGTAGCGGGGGTCCTCGGCATTGATGGCCACGGCGGTATCGCCCAGCATGGTCTCAGGCCGGGTGGTGGCCAGCTCCAGATACTCGCCGGTCTCCTTCACCTGATAGAGCAGATGCCAGAAGTGGCCGTCCTGCTCCTCGTACTCCACCTCGGCGTCCGAAATGGAGGTGTTGCACACGGGGCACCAGTTGACCATCCGATTGCCCTGGTAAATCTTGTCCTCATTGTACAGCCGGACAAAGACCTCCTTGACGGCGTCGGAGCAGCCCTCGTCCATGGTAAAACGCTCCCGCTCCCAGTCACAGGAGGAGCCCAAGGTGCGCAGTTGCTTGACAATTCGGCCGCCGTACTTGTTTTTCCAGGCCCAGGCACGCTCCAGGAATTTCTCCCGGCCCAGATCCTCCTTAGTCAGCCCGTCCTTGCGCATATCCTCCACCACCTTGGCCTCGGTGGCAATGGAGGCGTGGTCAGTGCCGGGGACCCACAGGGCGGCATAGCCCTGCATCCGCTTGAACCGGATCAGAATGTCCTGCATGGTGTTGTCCATGGCGTGGCCCATGTGCAGCTGACCGGTGACATTGGGAGGGGGCATGACAATGGTATAGGGCTTTTTCTCCGGGTCCCGATGACCCCGGAAACAGCCGTTTTGCTCCCACATCTCATAGATCTGGGACTCCACCTTTTGCGGTTCGTAGACCTTTGGCAGTTCTCTTGCCATTTTCATTCACGCTCCGTTTTCAAATTTCTTCTCGTAGTGCTTCTTGTTCCGGCTCCAGGCAAAAAAAGCCCTGAGCCATTGGGCTCAGGGCGAACATAGTCCGTGGTACCACCTGAATTCAGACGGCGGGCCGTCTGCACTCTGCCCGGTAACGGCGGGAATCCGGCGGCCCCTACTCTGTTCAAGACCGCAGCTCAAGGGCGACCTTCCGCAACCGCCTCAGAGCGCCTCTCACCAAAACGGCGCCTCTCTTTCCATCGGCGGGAGTGCGTACTCCTCCCCATCAAAGCTGTTCAAAACTAGCAATAGTATAGCCAACCCCACCCGCCTTGTCAAGAGAAGTGCCGGATTTTTGCCGCATTTTCTCCACTTCCCTTGCTTTTTCTTCTGTTTTGCATATAATAATTTTTGCAAGAGAAAGACGTGTCTTAGGAGAATAAAGCTATGTCTGAACGAAATCGCATCGTCATCACCGGCATGGGAGCGGTCACGCCCATCGGCGTCGGTGTGGAAGCCTATTGGAACAACTTGATCGCCGGCAAATGCGGCATTGACCGTCTGACCCACCTGGATGTGTCTGACCTGCCGGTGCAGATCGGCGGAGAGGTGCGGGATTTTGACCCGGCCCAGTTCATTCCTCGCAATCAGGTGAACAAGATGGCCCGTTTTACCCAGTTTGCCTATGCCGCCGCCGGTGAGGCGCTGACGGACAGCGGCCTCACCATTGACCCTCAACGCACCGGCCTGGTCATGGGCACCGCCATGAACGGTGTGGCCGAGATCTGCGAGACCCAGGATCAGTATACCAGAGCCGGGAAAAAGGTCTCCCCCCGGTTTGTGCCCAAGGTACTGGGCAATATGGCCGCCTGCCAGATCGCCATGGCCCATGACATTCAGGGCCCCAGCTTTACCCTCAATACCGCCTGTTCCTCCGGAATCGACGCCATCACCCTCTCTGTGATGCTGCTCCGGGCGGGAAACGCCGACGCCATGCTGGCGGTGGGGGGCGAGTCTATCGCCTGCGCTCCGGTGATCTCCTCTCTGGCCACCAGCAACGCTTTGAGCAGGAATAACGACGATCCCCAGCATGCCAGCTGCCCCTTTGATACCAAGCGAGACGGATTTGTCATGGGCGAGGGCGGCGGCGCTCTGGTGCTGGAGACCGAAGCCCATGCCCTGGCCCGGGGAGCCCGCATCTATGGGGAGATTCTGGGCTGCGCAAACAACAACGACGCCTATCACATCACCTCTCCCCGGCCCCACGGCGAGGGCGGCGCTCACTGTATGGCCCTGGCCCTGGCAGACGCCGGTATCCGGCCGGAGCAGGTGGGCTATGTGAACGCCCACGGCACCTCCACCCCGGTGGGAGATGTGCTGGAGTGTGACGCCATCCGCACTGTATTCGGAGACTACGCCGCCCAGCTCCCGGTCTCCTCCACCAAGGGAGCCACCGGCCATCTCATGGGGGCGGGGGGCATCACCGAGGTGATCGCCTGCGTTCTGGGCATCCGGGACAGCATTCTGCCCCCCACCCTCAACGTCACCGATCCCGACCCCGCCTGCGGCTTGGACTGCGTTCCCCTCGCCGCCCGGCCCAAGGAATATGACATCGCCATGTCCAACGCTTTTGGCTTCGGTGGCCAGAACGCCAGTGTGGTGGTGGGACGGTATCATCCCTGACCTTTCTGCTCTGCATCGCCTGATTTTAAACGGATCGGGCGATATTTTTTATCCTCTGCGCAGCATTTGACCCTGTTTTTCCGTCTTAGTATAATAGAAGAAGCAATCATCGTGGTTGTCCCGTTTCGGCGGGGGACAAGCCCCTGCCCTACGGCCTGCATTTAATTGATTTTTCCCTTGCATCCAGAGAGGAGGTCTCACCATGCGTCCGCTCCGTTCGGTCACTGCCGCCTATTCCATCGCCCACTTTGCCGTGGATTTCGGCTGCGCCTTTGCCGTCTGCTCCGCCTGCGCCGGGGACAGCCTCTGCTTTCTGCTTTACAACTTCTGCGCCTTTGCCCTCCAAATGCCGCTGGGACTTCTGGCAGACCGCCGGGGCCGGGGGTTGGGTTTTGCCTGCCTGGGTGGGTTGCTGGTGGCGGGGATGTGCTGTCTCCCCGCCTTCGGCTGGACGGGCTGCCTGGTGCTGGGGCTGGGCAACGGCCTGTTCCACATTGGCGGAGGGCTGGACGTGCTTCGGCTCTCCGGGCGCAAGGCCGCTCCACTGGGGGTTTTTGTCTCTCCGGGAGCGGCGGGGCTGTATCTGGGCACCCTGCTGGGCAAATCCGGCTTTCCTGCCCTGGCCGCCGCCGGGCTGGTGCTGCTGTGCACCTTAATCCCCGCCTTCGTCTGTACGCCCAATCCCTTCCCCCGACCCCGGCCGGTACGTTTTCCTCCGGTTTCCGTGCTGCCTCAGGCTTTGCTGCTCTTTCTGGTGGTGGTGCTCCGCTCCTGCGGCGGGATGCTGGCTGGCTTTTCCTGGAAGGAGGGGATCTTTGTCCCCCTGTCCGTGGCCGCCGTGGTGCTGGGCAAGACGGCGGGGGGCTTTGCCTGTGACCGGCTGGGGGCCAAGGCCACCGCTGCCGTCTCTCTCCTGACCGCCGGACTGCTCTTTGCCCTGGGGAGCGCCAGACCGGTCGCCGGGCTGACCGGGCTCTTCCTCTTCAATATGACCATGCCGGTGACCCTGTGGGCACTGGCCCAGGCGATGCCGGGGTGCAGGGCATTCTCCTTCGGACTGCTCACTTTTGGCCTGTTTCTCGGTTTTCTCCCCGTCTATCTGGGCTGGGAGAGCCTATCCGGCCTCGCCTTGGGGGGCGTAGCCCTGCTGTCCTGCCTGCTGCTCCTGCCAGGACTGGGCAGAGGAGGGAAGTGATGGCGGCGGCGTTGGTGCAGTCCCTGATCGTCTCCCTGTTGCTCACCCTGATTTTGGAGGAGCTGTTTGCCTTGGCCTGGGGGCTTCGGGGTCGGGATCTCAAGCTGGTTTTTCTCCTGAATCTGCTCACCAATCCCCTGGCGGTCTCCACCCGCTTTGCCCTCTGCCGCCTGTGGGGCCTGCCCGAGATCCCGGTGGTGCTGGCCATTGAGAGCCTTGTGGTGCTGACAGAAGGAGGGTGTTGCCGTGCGTTAAGCGAAAAGCTCCGCCATCCCTGGGCTTTTGCCCTGGCTGTCAACCTGTTTTCCTACGGTACCGGTGTACTGCTGCAAACGATTCTGTAAAGGAGGTCATCCCCATGAAGAAAACCCGTCCACTCTCCCTGCTGCTCCTGTTGTCCCTGACCTGCGCCCTGCTCCTCCCCGCCCGGGCGGACATCCTCTGGGAGCCTATCGGCAACCGCTTCTACGACGCCCACTATGAGGAGTGTGAGGTCGTTGACCGCACCTACTACGTCCCAGAGGGCAGCTCCCTGAATCTCTACCAGTCCCCGGAGGACGGCACCGTCCTCAAGGAGCTGACTGCCATGGACAGAGTTTATGTCAATCAATCTCTGGAGTGGAACGGCGAGCTGTGGGCGGTGGGCTATCCTGCGGGCGACTATGAGACAGAGGGCTGGTTCCGGCTGGGACGGCTCCAGCTGGAGTACGACCATCAGTGCTTCTGTGAGGATTATTCGGGCTCTTTTACCGACTACGAGGGCCAGTTGGAGGGCTACCGGATTCAGGATCGGATCTACAGCTGGACCTATCCCGGCTCCGGCATATCGGATCGCAGTCTGGAAGAGATCAACCTGGACTACTCCGAACTGACCTGCCAATATGTCTACACCGACCCGGATGGGGGCCAGTGGGGCTATGTGGGCTACTACATGGGCCGCTTCGGCTGGGTCTATCTGGACGGCCCGGAGAATCCGGAGCCGCCTACCTTCCCGCAGCAGGCAGAGGACACGGTCACCGAGACCGGGCCGGAGGATGCCCCCTCCGCCTCGCCATTGGCACTGGTGTTTGTCCTGGTTGCGCTGGTAGCAGTGGTCACTGTTGTGATGCTGTGGCGGATGAAGAAATCTCAGAAGAAGTGATGGGAACGTGTTTATCCCCGGATGACAGTCAGTCATCCGGGGATAAAATTATGTCAACCTCTGTTCGAGATTAAGAATCGCCGCCGAAGGCCTCCACAAAGGCGGCCAGATCCAGATGGTCGGCCACTGACCTCAGCTGCTCCACAGAGCAGCCCTCGGCGTAGAGGGAGCACCTGGCATCTCCTACCGTCACGCTGCCCCAGCTCCGGCCGTTGACGCCGTAGAGGGTGAACTCCACCCCGTCGGCGGTGGTGTAGTACTCGTAGTAGTCGTAGTAGCCCTCGTACTGGTAGTCCGGCTCCTGGCCGTCAACGGCGTCATAAGAAAACTGCAGATCAAACCAGCTGTCCTCAGAGAAGCGGTAGAACGCGTAACCGCTGATATCCACAAGCTCCCCGGTATCTGTGTCTTTCCAGATTCGGAGCAGGTTGGCGTCAGGATCGGGATCGCAATGCTCTGTCAGCCAGGAGAGATCCAGCTCGACCAGATCCTGGAGCCGGAGCAGGGCGTCCATGTCGGTGCTGGTATAGAGCTCCAGATCCACCTCGCCGCCCCGCCACTCGTCCTGACAGCGGAGCACCATTTTCCGGGTGTAGAGGTCATCCTCACCGCCCTGCTCGTCGCAGAGCACCTGCTGCTCTGTTCCCTCATCTGTCCAGATGCCGTCAAAGTTGGCCGCAGTTTCTTCCGCCCATTTGGCCCCGTCATAGGGTTCTACAGGGTCAGTGTTGGGCACTGGCGCCTCCACCAGGCCAAGATCCTCCTCGGTTTCCTCCATTTGCTCCAGATAATCACCGTTGACCGCCTCATTGGCCGCCTCCAGGGTGTCGAAGAAGAACACACTCCGCTGATTCACCACATAGTCTACAGCAAAGGCGGTGCCGCACAGGGCAAATACCGCTGCCGCCGTCCACGCCAGAACTCTCTTCAGAGAGAGCCGCCCTCTGGGCTGTTTGGGCATCCGGGCGTTCACCCGGTCTAAAATCCGCTCCGCCGCAGCCTCCTCCGCCTCCGGGCGGAAGGAGACGCTGCTGTCCTCAATCAGCCCCATGAGATCGCTGACTTTTTTACCCATCGAAAAAACCTCCTTCACACAGGTATTGCTTCAACTTCTGCCGGCCCCGCACCAGCTTTGCCTTGACGGTAGAGGGGGTCAGCCCCAGCTCCGCCGAGATCACCGTCACTGTCTGGCAGTAATAGTAGTGCCGGAGGAAGATCTCCCGGTCCGGCTGGGGCAGGGCGATGAGAAATTTCTGCACCGCCTGCCGCTGCTCCTTCCGGGAGAGGGATTCCACCATGCTGTCTTCGGCGTCCGAGAGGACGTCCTCCTCCAACGGCAGGGTCTGCCGGTTGGCCCGCAGACGGCTCAGCGCCTTATTCCGGGCGGTGCGGCTGAGATAGCCCCGAAGGGCGGCGGGGGAGCGGATGCTTTTCGCGTTCTCCCACACCGACAGAAAGGCGTCGGCGGCGCACTCCTCCGCGTCCTGGGAGGTCATGGCCGGCAGCAGGATGTTGGATGTAATTTTCAACACATAGGGGGTGTAGCTGCGGATGAGCTGGGCCAGGGCCTCCGGATCTCTTTTCTGCAGGCCCCGAAGCAGCTTGCTGTCCTCCATCTCACCACCTCCTTCTTTTTCTGTAACGGCCGTTCACCTATCAAGACGCAGAAAACGGGCGGACGGTTACTGTTTGGGAAAAATTTTCTGCATACAAAAGGCGGAAACGGTTTTTCACCGTCTCCGCCTTTTCAGATTGCAGCCTCGTTACACATACCCGTACAGGCCCCGGACGCTCACCTCACCGGAGGTCACCGTCTCCTCCCGGCCGTCGGGATAGCGCACCACCAGCCCGAACTGGTCGTCCACCGCCACCGCCGTGGCCGTCCGCTCCTCCCCGCCGGGGCGGACCAGCCGTACCTCCCGGCCCAGGGTGATGCAGTCCTTCCGGTACTGCTCCAGATAGGGCCGCCGGTTCCCCGCCAGCCAGTCGCAGTACATCCTGTCCAGGGCGTTGAGCAGACAGGCTGCCAGATGGCCCCGGGGGACGGCGTGGCCCACCGCCTGGGCGATGGAGCCTGCGATGGGGCGCAGCTCCTCCGGCCAGTCTGCCTCGTTCTGGTTCACGTTGACGCCGATACCGGGAATGACGTACTGGAGGGCGCCGCTCTCTCCCTCAATGGCCATCTCGGTGAGAATGCCGCAGACCTTGTGGTCGTGCATAATGATGTCGTTGGTCCACTTGATCTGGGGCCGGACGCCGGTGGCCGCCTCAATGCCGTCACACACCGCCACCGCCACATAGGCGGTCAGGTTGACTGCCTGGGCAGGGGGAACCTCCGGCCGGAGCAGCAGGGAGAAGTAGATCCCCTTTCCCTCCGGGGAGGAGAAGCTCCGACCCAGCCGGCCCCGGCCTCCGGTCTGCTGGTCGGCAACGGCGGCGGTGCCGTCCGGGAGCCCGTTCTGGGCCTCCCGCTTCAGATAGTTGTTGGTGGAGTCGATGACCGGAAAGACATCCAGACGCTTGGCCACCCGCCGGGTATGCAGATCGGGCAGAATCTCCCCCTCAGTCAGCTTGTCCGGGGACTCCACCAGCCGGTACCCCCGGTTGGTCACCGAGTCGATGGTATACCCCTCCTGCCGCAGGCTGTCAATGGCTTTCCAGACGGCGGCCCGGCTGATGCCCAACTGACGGCTCACCTCGCCGCCGGAGAGGTAGCCCTCGGTCTGCTTCAAGAGAGCGAGAATTTTCTGTTTGCTCATGGCCTTTCCTCCTGTCAGGATGTGTGTTTTTCTGTATTTTAGCACAGCGAAGGGGTTCTGGCAAATGATACTAGTTCTTGATAAAAAGTTTGAAAAGCTTTTTATAGCGCAAAGCGCGTCAAGAACTGCATGGGACGGCGCAGCATGCGTCAGCACACGGGATTCTTGATTCAATTTTAGAATCAAGAATCAGTATGAAAGCGGCTCCGCTTCGGGCAGGCTGCCCATTCCTTTTTTCACTCGGATAGGGTATAATGAGGTCTCCCGGCCCTGCGAGGCCCATTCCATTTTCCCAGGAGGAACCCATGAACGAACGAGAAGTCGCTGAGCTCCGCCGCAGATTCAAGGCGGACAAGAGTAATATTACCCACGTCTGTGGTTGTTATGTCAACGAACAAAAGGAGATCATCTCCGAATTTGACCAGTCTCTGGCCATGCTCAGCGAGGAGGAGGGTGAGAAGCTGCTCTCCATCCTCCGGCGCACCCTGTCCGGCGCGCTGGGTCGAAACCTGCTGGACATCACCTTTGAGACAAAGCAGGTGGTGGAGGGGGCGGAGCACCGGCTGCTCATGTCCCTGCGCAGCTCCGCGCTGAAGGATAAGGAGGCCCTTCAGACCTTTTTCCAGCATGCCATCCAGTCTCTGGATCTGGAGGGAAATTATTTGATCCTGTTGGCCTACGACAGCTATGACGTGCCCTACCGGGCCAAGGACGGCAGCAAGCAGGAGGACGCCTCCTCCGACGTGTTCTCCTATCTGCTGTGCAGCGTCTGCCCGGTGAAGCAGACCAAGCCCGCCCTGAGTTACTCTGCCCAGGAGAACCTCTTCCACGACCTGAAGGTAGACTGGGTGGTGGCCCCGCCGGAGACCGGCTTCCTCTTTCCAGCCTTTGACGAGCGGAGCACCAACATCTATAACGCCCTCTTCTACACGAAAAACGCCGCCGAGACCCATCCGGACTTTGTGGACGCCATCTTCCGCCGGGAGGCGCCCATGGCCGCCGCCGTGCAGATGGAGACCTTCCAGGCGGTGCTGGGAGAGTCGCTGGCAGAGGAGTGCAGCTGCCAGGTGGTACAGCGGGTGCATGACCACCTCTACTCCATGATGGAGGAGCACAAGATCAGCAAGGACCCGGAGCCACTGGCCATCTCCAAGGACGCGGTCACCCAGGTGCTGGCCTCCTGCGGCGTGGAGGAGCGCCATGTGGAGCGCTTTGAGCAGCAGTATGACCAGTCCTTCGGCGACGACGCCTGGCTGAATCCCCGGAACCTGCTGGACACCCGGCAGATTGAGATCAAGACCAATGACGTCACCATCCGGGTGGACGCGGCCCGGAGCGACCTGGTGGAGACCCGGGTCATTGACGGAGCCCGTTATATCCTGGTCCGGGCGGAGGACGAGGTGCTGATGGACGGGGTGCCCATTCACATCTCCTAAACAGGAAGTTTACATAAATTTTTTGCGGCGTTGGATACAGGCGGTAAAACGTACAGAACGGCCTGGAGGATTTTTGCCTCCAGGCCGTCTTGGTATCTGTATATTATTTCTCGTGGGGGTTAAGAACCACAGTGCCGATGGGAGTCTCCAGCATCCGGCCCATGAGCAGGGCGTATTCCACCCCACGCCGTCCGCATGTGACGGCCTCCGGATCATCGGGAGCGTAGCCCAGCAAGACGGCGGTCTTCTGAGCCAGAACAGCAGGAATGAGAGCGGTTTCCCGCTCCAGTACGGCGCAGGCGGCGTTGGCGCTCTCCTGACAGGAGACGTCGTCGGGCGCCCGATAGTGGGGGCCGTCTCCGTTGATCCGGAATTGCCGGTACAGATCCGGGTCGCAATCGGTGCGCCAGACATAGCTCAGCGCCCCCTCCCGGGTGATGCGCAGGCCCAGCTTGCGCCAGAGGCTGGCGCAATGGCCCTGCAGCTCCTCGTCCTGAGCGTCCAGACCGAAAGCGGTGAGCATCCGGCAGGTGAGCTGGCGCACTGAAAGGGGAGACTCCTGCATGATAATCTGCTCCACCACCCGGTAAATCCGGTTCTGGAAGGAGGGATTGCTCACCTCGTTGTCCCGAATGCCCATGACGGTGAGCTGGGCCGGAGTGTAGAGGGGCAGTGCGGGCTCAGTCGGAGCCGGAGCAGAAACGTGCTCTTCCTCAGGCGGCGTCTCAATACGCTCCAGCATCTGCAGCAGCAGCTTGATGACCCGCTCCCGGTTTAGAAGCCAGTCCATAGTCCACACCCGGCAGAGATTCCAGCCCTGGGCTTGGAGCAGCTCGGTTTGGGTCAGCTCTCGCTCCCGGGTGCGGGGGATGGCGCCGTAATCCTCATCATCTAGCAGGACGCCCAGCAGATAGTCCTGGCCGCTCTGCCCGGAGGCAATGCGCACCGACACCGGAGCGGGGCCGGGCTCGGCCAGATAGCCCCGCTCCCGCAGGGCCAGGCAGATCTCCTGCTGTACCCGGTTGGTGCAGGGCAAGGGATGGACCGGCTCCCGCAGCTCCTCGTCCTGGGCAAACTGGAGAAATGCAGTGAGCTGGGGACGAATCCTGGCCAGGGCCGCCCAGTCCTGCCGGTCCAGGGAGGTAAACAGCCAGAGCTGTCGCTCCGCGGCGGCCAGCGTGTCGGTGAGGGGAGTGACCCCGTCCCATTGGCCGGCCAGGTCCAGCGCGCCGGAGAGTCCTTCGCCGGAGTCTGGGGCCAGGGTGAGGGAGAACAGCAGCGTCTCCCAGCTCCTGCTGCCCAGCTCCCAGGGCTGAAGGACAGGCAGACGGTTCAGCGTATCGGCCTGCCCGGGATTCTCCTGGGCGGCCTGACGGAGCAGGCTGCGGATCAGCCGGACCTGGGAAGCGGTGAGCGCGGCGATGGCCAGACTGGCGTGCCCCTCCTCCAACAGGCGGGCGGCCCGGGCGGCCACCGCAGCAGCCTCCGCCGGGTTGGTCTCCCCATTCAGGCGACCCACCACCGGCTGGGTGCGAATGGCAAAGGCGTCTGGATGGCAGGTGGGATAGCCGGAGAGGCGGTCGGTCAGATGCTCCAGCCACAGCAGGCTCTCCGGACGGGGCAGATAGCACCGCCGCAGCCACAGCCGCCGCAGCGGCAAGGGCTGGCAGACCGCCCACAAGCTGGGGCCGTCCAGAAGAAGATCGGGCTCCAGACGGCGGCCGCCGTCCAGAAGCAGGGCGGTTTTGCCGAGACTCAGCAGAGACCTGCCCAACGGGGCGGGGATTCGCTCCGCCCCGTCCACAATGATATAGTCAAAGGCACAGTCTGTCCCGAAACAGCGCAGCGCGTCGGCAGGGGAGGCCAGCACGCAGGGGAAGAAGCCACGGGTCATCCGGGGCAGCCCCCGAATCAGCCCCTCCAGAGAGATGTCCCGCCCCTGGGTCTCGTTGGCCCAGCGGAGCAGGCTGACCTCCTCCTGGAGCAGCGGCTCCCGCATCAGGTCGGGCATCCGGCTGGCGGCCACATGGAGCAGCTCCTCCCGGGTGCGCCGGGTCAGCGTCTCGTCCAGCCGGGCATATTGCCGGAGAATCTCCCCCGACTGCCGGGCGGAGAACTGCCGCAGCTCAGGGACCCAGTCCAGCTCCAGCTGGAGGATGGCCCGGTACAGGCTCTTGCGGAAGAGGGCGAGGGTGTGCTCCTCCGGATCCACAGGCTGGTCAAAGTGGGCCACAAAGGAACTGAGGCCAAGACTCTCGCTCCGGCGGCACTGGCTGCGCCAGTTCATCCAGGCCTCCAGCTCGTTCTGATGCTCTCGGAGCGTCTCACAGCTCTGCCGCAGTTGCTCCAGCCAGGGGCCGGAGCCGGAGGTGAGATGGGCGCAGGCCAGCCGGGACAGCGACTCCACCTGGGTGCAGACCGCCTCATAGGCGCCGCACAGGGCCTGGGCCTCCGACTGGGCCTGCGCGTCACCGGCCAGCCGGGCGCGCAGCTCCAGATCGCCGGTAAGCTCAGACAGGGCGTCGTCCGAATTGACCGCCTGAACGCTGAGGGTGTACAGCCCGTCCCAGTCGGTGTCGGTGCCCAGATAGAGTCCTTCCAGCTCTGGCTTCCAGCGGTCATAGAGGGCGGCCACGGCGGCACGCTCCTTCTGATGTTGGGAAAAGAGACTGAGGGCGTCGCCGATTTCTCCCAATACCAGGGGGCCCTTGGCGTTTTCCTCCAATTGCTTGCGGATCTGCAGTAGATTGCGCAGCCGGCGGCAGTCGCTCCGGCGCTCAGACAGCCAGTTGCGGCTGTCCGGCTGTCCGGTGCGGCCGATGATCACGTCCAGCCGGCCCAGGGTGTCCCGGGCCAGCTCCCACTGGGCCTGCAACTGGCCCGCGGCGGCGATGGCCTCAGGAGAGCTGCCGTACTGACGGAGGAAATCCTCGCTGCCGGTGAGCTCGGTGAGCCAGTCGTGGCTCTCCGCCGCCACCGTGCGTGCGGCCTCCAGCCAGAGCCAGACGGTGTCCTCCCGCTTGTAGACGGATTTCAGCTCCCGCTCCCAGCGGTGGTAGATTTCGTCGCATTCGGCCAGCTCGGACTGGTAGTCCAGCAGCCAGCGCAGGCTGTTTTCCAGCAGATCGGTGGTCAGCCTGCACTGACAATAGTCCTCCAGCTCGGAGCGCAGGGCACCCTGCCGCTTGAGCCAGCCGATGCCCCAGCTGCCGCCCTCCTTCTGCCAGCGCTCCATGAGAGACTGTCCGTTCAGGGAGAGGAATTCCGGCGACCAGTCCCGGAGCAGGACTTCTTTGCACTCCTTGGCCTGCTTGCCGTGGTCGATCAGCTCGCCCACGTCCCAGAGCAGGGCCTGCAGGCTGGAGCAGCTGCCCCACTCGCCGGGAATCTCCTTCCAGCGGGCCAGCTCCACCGCCACCTCATAGCTGCGCTCCCAGCTGTCCCGGGTGGTAGGAACGGGGACATTGACTGCCCGAGCCCATTGGCGGCCTATCCTCTCCAAGCCGGAGAGCAGGCTCTCCGCCTGTGTCAGAAGCTGACGAAGGGTACGCTCCCGATCCGGCTCGGTGGGAAGTGTCCATCCCTCTTTGAGAAACCGCCACTGATTTTCCAGCTTCACTCCGTCCAGAGCAAAGACAGGATCTTCCCACTTCTCCCGGATGCGGGCCTGAAGCCGTTGGGCCTGATCAAAATGATGTCTCAACTCCTGTACTGTCTCCAGCAGCAGGGGGATCCGGGGAGAACTGGCCCAGCTTGCGGGATAGCGCTGCCATTCCCCGAGCAAGTAGGCTCCGTCCCGCAGCCCCCGCCAGTCCTCCTGAGAGCGGGGCGGCTCCAGACCGGTGCGGTCACACCACTGGGCACCGGCGGCATCCAATTGGTCAATTGCCTCCAGCAATGCATCCAGGGCAGGCGGCAGCGTTTCCGGCAGATGATCCGGATATTCGCTGCCCCAGACCAGCTCCAGCGGATGACCCGACACCTGACCCAGCGCCTGGGCGGCCTGAGACAGCTCCTGAGCGCACTCCAGCCGGTTTTCCAGCCCCTGGGCGTCCAGATGGCTGAGCATGGGCTGAGGCAGTGGGAGCAGCGCGTCGGCAGGGGCCTCCTCCTGAAGATAGCGGCAGATGAGCTGGAAGGGGCTCAGGCCGCACCTGCCCGGGGTGTGGAGGGCGGCGGCAGAGCGGTCCAGTCGGCGGGAGAGCTGGGAGGTCTGCTCGGAGAGGGAGAAATAGCCCTCAACGGAGGTCTCAGGATGTACCTGGGCGGCGATATTGTACTGATGGAGGACGGCGTTTTTCCGGTCGCCCCGGCCGGGCAGCTCCAGCACCAGCTTGTCCAGCCCCAGCAGCTTCATCCGGTCGGAGACAGCGGCCCGGTCGGTCTCCCAATTGGAGACAAACAGCACCCGCTGACCGACGCCCATGGCGTTGGCCATCAGTCCGGCGGCCAGCTGGGTCTTACCGGTCCCCTTGCCGCCGGAGACCAACAGGGACTGTCTCTGCATCAGATGGTTGACAGCGGTCATCTGTACGCCGTCCAGAGGCAGCGGGGCCAGAATCCCCTCCTCGCCCTGAGTGTCTGCGCAATCCAAAGCCGGAGCCTCGCCGGGGGCCTGCTCCAGCAGGGCGGCGGCGGAATCTGCGGCGGCCGGACGGGCCAGGGCATAGCGCAGCTCCAGACTCCAGAGGGGGAAGCGGCCCAGCCACAGGCCCTCCTTCCGCTGCCAGTCCGGGAGATCCTCCAGAATCTGATCCAGCTGCCGGGCCAGGGGCTCCCGGTTGGGGCTCCAGCCCTTCTCCGGGGCGGGGAGCAGAGAGAGGGCAGCCGTATTGAGCAGACTGCCTTCGCTGCCCCGGGCCAGAAGCCAGCTGTCCTGCGCATCCTCCTCCAGAGAGACCGGCCAAAGTAGCAGGGGAGCGCTGCACCCGTCGGCGGAGACAAGCCGCCCTTCCGCCAGACACAGGCCGGACCAGCCCCGGAGCCGGGCGGAGGTGTCGCTCTCCCAGGCCAGAAGGCGCAGCGCGCTTTGAAGCGCATCCTGCTCCAGCAGGGTGACGGCGGCGGGGGCGGAGCGCTCTGCCGCCTGCTCCTCCCGGGAGAGGAGAGGGAGCAGATGGCCCTGATTGAGCAGGGACAGCAGCTCCTCCGCGCCGGGATAGAGCAGGGGGATCAGGGGCGTAGCCCTGTCCAGATGGAGCAGGCTGTCCTCCTCCAACTGCCCCTCCCACCGCTCCGGGGAGAGACTGGTAGACGTATCATTTCTTTTTTCTGTCTCTGCCATGGTTCCGGCCTCCTGAATATGCGATTCCGGTCAATATTATTTTAAGTATACCAGAATCCGCCAGACGAGAAAAGGCCTTTCCAAAGATTCCCGGCGGTGGTTCTTGACGGGATTTTGGGAAAACCATATAATAATAGAGGAGAAAGAGGGGAAAACTGCCATGACATTTCAGCTCTATACCAATTTCCGGCTGGCCGTCCGGTCGGCACTTTTTCTGTGGGGACTGATTGATTATCTGGTGGACGGCGCCCGGATTGACGCGATTTTATCCGGCGGTCTGTGGGAGTGGGATCTCTTCCTGGCAGCGGCCTGGATGGTGATGCTGACCGGGGTAATCCTCCGGTTTTTCCCCACCAGGTCTGAGAGCCTGGGGGCGATGAAGCAGTACGCCCAATACTTCCGGCCCCGGAAGCAGATCGACCCCGAGGCGGTGCGGCGGCAGGTGCGCCAAGGCAACCGGGACGCCCTCATGACCCTGGCCCTGTGGATTCCGGTGAACGCCGTCATCTACTGGCTCTATCTCACCCAGCGGATCTCCGCCGGAGTGATGCTGTTGGTCAGCCTGTTTTACGGGGTGATGGACATGGTCTGCATCAAGTTCTACTGCCCCTTCCAGCGGTGGATGATGAAAAACCGCTGCTGCACCACCTGCCGGATCTACAACTGGGATTTTATGATGGCCCATACCCCCACCGTGCTGATTCCCCATCCCATGGCGGTACCCCTGTGGCTGGGCTCCGCCCTGCTGGCGGTGCGCTGGGAGTGGAACTGGCTCCGGCACCCGGAGCGGTTTGTGGAGGCGGCCAATCAGGCCCTCTCCTGCGGCAGCTGCACCCACCCGGAAAGCTGTCAGAGCTGTGTGCGCAAGCAGCGCAGACGGAATGCCAAGTCCATCTGATCAAAAGAAAGATGCCCTGGAATCCGGCCGGATTCCAGGGCATTTCTGACGGCAAAAGCCCCCGAACGATTTCGTTCGGGGGCCGTTTGGTGACAGGGGACAGATTAGTTCTTGTTGCGCACATCCACGTGCCAGATATTGGAGGCGTAATCGGCGATGGACCGGTCAGAGGAGAAGATGCCGGAACGGGCCACGTTGGAGATGGCCATCTGGTTCCACAGCTTCTGGTTCTGATAGGTCTCAGCCACCTTCTCCTGGGCGTAGCGATAGCTTTCGAAGTCAGCCAGCAGCAGATAGGGGTCAGCCTGGCCGCCGTTGCCGAAGAGCAGGCCGTTGGACAGGTCCTCGTACCGCTTGCCGTCGGAGAAGCCCTGGTTGATGGCGTTGAGCACGTCCCGGATATAGGCGTTCTGATTGTAGTACTCGTAGGAGTTGTAGCCCACACGCAGCTTGTTGGCCACCTCATCGGCGGTGAGGCCGAAAATGAAGATGTTGTCGTCGCCCAGAATCTGGTGCATCTCCACGTTGGCGCCGTCCTCGGTGCCGATGGTCAGAGCGCCGTTCATCATGAACTTCATGTTGCCGGTGCCGGAGGCCTCCTTGCCGGCGGTGGAGATCTGCTCAGAGACCTCGGCGGCGGGCATCAGCTTCTCAGCCAGGGAGACGCGGTAGTTCTCCAGGAAGAAAACCTGGAGCTGATCCTTGCAGCGGGGATCGCTGTTGATCTCGCGGCTCAGAGAGATGATCAGCTCAATGATCCGCTTGGCGGTGTAGTAGGCGGGAGCGGCCTTGGCGCCGAACAGGAAGGTCCGGGGCTGAATCTGTTTGCCCTCCTTGATCTGCTGATACAGGTAGATGATGTGCATCACATTGAGCAGCTGACGCTTGTACTCATGCAGACGCTTGACCTGCACGTCAAAGATGGCGTTGGGATTGAGCTTGAAGCCGTACTGTTTCAGGGCATAGTTGGCAAAGGCGTCCTTGTTGGCCTTTTTGATCATGGCCATCTGATGCAGGACAGAGGCGTCATCCCGGGCGGCCTCAAACTTCTTCAGGCCGGCCACCGGGTGGAGCAGATACTCGTCGCTGCCGGTGACGTCCTTGATGAGCCGGTCCAGCTGGGGATTGATCTCGCTGAGCCAGCGGCGGTGATCCACGCCATTGGTGACGTTGGTGAACTTGTCAGGGGTGCGCAGCCAGGCGGTGTGGAAGACATCCTTCTTCAGAATGTCGGAGTGGAGCGCGGCCACGCCGTTGACGGCATAGCAGGCGGCCACGCAGAGGTTGGCCATGCGCACGTCGCCGTCCCAGATGATGGCCAGCTCCCGGGCCTTGTTCTCATCGTTGTGGAAGAACTCCCGGACCTCGGTCAGATACCGGTCGTTGATCTCGCACATGATCATAAAGATACGGGGCAGTAGACCCTGCACCAGGATCTGGGGCCAGTGCTCCAGCGCCTCGGCCAGAACGGTGTGGTTGGTGTAGGCCACGGAGTGGGTGGTGATATACCAGGCCTCATCCCAGCTGTAGCCCTCCTGATCCAGCAGGATGCGCATCAGCTCGGGGATGACCAGGGTGGGATGGGTGTCGTTGATCTGGAGGACGTGCTTCTCGTGGAAGTTCTTCAGGGTGCCGTACAGGTTCTTGTGCTTGCGGCAGATGGACTGGACGGTGGCGGAGACGAAGAAGTACTGCTGCTTCAGACGCAGGCTCTTGCCCTCATAGTGGTCGTCAGCGGGATAGATGACCTTGGCGATGGTCTCAGCGGTGATCTGCTGCTCCACGGCCTTCAGATACTCGCCGGAGGAGTAGTAATTCATGTTGATGGGCACCGGGCTCTTGGCGTCCCACAGGCGCAGCTTGTTGACGTGATTGGTCTTGTAGCCGGCGATCTGCATATCCATGGGCACGGCCAGCACATCGGTGCAGCCCACCTGCTCGCAGACGAAGCGGCCCTCTTCGTTGGTGTAGGTCTGGACGGTGCCACCGAAGTGGACGGTCTCAGTCTCATCATGCCGGGGCATCAGCCAGGCGTCGCCCAGCTCCAGCCACTCGTCAGCCAGCTCGATCTGCTTGCCCTCGGAGATCTTCTGCTTGAACAGACCCAGCTGATAGCAGATAGAGTAACCGGTGGCGGGGATCTCCTGGGTGGTCATGGACTCCAGGTAGCAGGCGGCCAGACGGCCCAGACCACCGTTGCCCAGGCTGGCGTCCGGCTCCAGCTCAAACAGGTCGCCGGCGGAGAAGCCCATGGATTCGATGGCCTCGGTCAGGGGCTCCATAACGCCCAGGTTGTAGGCGTTCTTCATCAGGGAGCGGCCCATCAAAAACTCCATGGACAGATAGTGCACCTGGCGGGCCTGAGCCACGTCGATGGCCTTGGAGGTGACGATCCGGTTGGCGGACATGATGTCGCGGATAACCAGGGCGCAGGACTTGAACATCTGGGCAGGCGTGGCCTCAGAGGGAATCCGGCCGTAGTGGCGGCGGAGCTTGCCTTCAATGAGGGTGCGCAGCTCTTCCTTGCTGTACTCGTGCATAAAAGAAAATCCTCCAATCAAATATGTGGGTTGTAAAAGACGTCAAAACACGCTGGGGGAACTGGTAACTTTTCACAGATATACAATTTACCACGGCAGAGAGAGAATGTCAATTGGGCGGGGTGTACGAAAAAACGGAGAAACCATCACAAAATCGCCTGTATGCACTAAAAAAGAATGTCCCGCCGGCCTTTGCCGGCGGGACACTGCGTGTAAAAAACGGGAAAATGACCGTCTGAGAGAGCTTTACTGGAGAATGGTCTGATAAATCTCCATGTATTCCTCGGCAGACTTGTTCCAGCTAAAGTCAGCCTCCATGCCGGCCTTCATCAGGCCGGTCCAAGCTTTCTTGTCCTCATAGACAGCCAGAGCGCGATCCACGGCGCCCAGCATATCCTCGGCGTTGATGTTGCCGAAGGTGAAGCCCAGACCCTCACCGGTGGTGGGATTGTAGGCGGGGACAGAGTCCTTCAGGCCGCCGGTGAGGCGGACGATGGGCACAGTGCCGTAGCGCATGGCGATCATCTGGCTCAGGCCGCAGGGCTCAGCGATGGAGGGCATGAGGAAGAGATCAGCGCCGGCATAGATAGCGGAGGACAGAGGAGCAGAGTAGGTGATGTTGGCGGACACCCGGCCGGGATAGCGGGCCTGAGCGTTGCGGAAGAACTCCTCGAAGCCCCACTCGCCGGTACCCAGCAGGACGAACTGGACATGGTTTTCCATGATCCGGTCGAAGGCGGCGGTGACCAGGTCGAAGCCCTTATGGCCCACCAGACGGGAGATGGAGCCGATAATGGCGGCGTCGGGATCCACCTCCAGGCCCAGCTGCTTCTGAAGGGCCTCCTTGCACTTGGCCTTGCCGGACAGGTCGTCAGGAGTAAAATTGGCGGCAATCTTGGGATCCTTCTCGGCGTTAAAGGCATCCATATCAATGCCGTTAAGAATGCCCCGCATCTTGTGCTGGTTTTCGGCTACCACACCTTCCAGACCGTGGGCGTAGAAAGCATAAGACAGCTCCTTGGCATAAGTGGGGGAGACGGTGGTCACATAGTTGGAGGCATAGATGGCGCCCTTCATCAAGTTGACGTCATTGTAGAAGGAGAGCATATGCTCGTTAAAATAGGTGCCGTAGTCCAAGCCAAAGACGTCGGAGAGGATGGAGTTGCCATACCGGCCCTGATACTCGATGTTGTGGATAGTGTAGACGGTCTTGGTGCCGGTGAGCTCGGGGACAGATTTCTTGGCCTCCAGCAGATAGATGGGCACCAGAGCTGTCTGCCAGTCGTTGCAGTGGATCACATCGGGAGACCAGCCCAGCTGAGCGGGCAGCTCAATGATGGCCTTGGAGAAGTAGGCAAAGCGCTCACCGTCATCGTAATGACCATAGAGCCCGTTGCGCTTGAAATAGGTCTCGTTGTCGACAAAGTAATAGGTGACGCCCTTGCGCTCCAGTTGGAACAGGCCGCAGTAGCAGCTGCGCCAACCCAGATGGAAGTAGAAGTACTTGACAAAGGTCATCTGGCTGCGCCAGGTGTCGCCGATGCCGGCGTACAGGGGCAGAATGACCCGGATGTCGTTGTCGGGACGGGCAGCCAACGCAGGGGGCAGGGAGCCGGCCACGTCCGCCAGGCCGCCGGTTTTAATGAAGGGGGCGACCTCAGAGGCAGCGAAGAGAATTTTCATGTTCTCCATCCTTTCAGTTTCGATGCGGGAGGCCCGGCGTTCCCGCCGGGCCTGGAGTGGATGCGATCAGATACGGGTACCCTTGGCGTAGACAATGGGATAGGTCTCGCAGCCGGAGAGTGTACGGTTTGCGCCGATGGTGACAGACTTGTCGCAAATGACGCAGTTCAGGCTGGCGTTCTCGCCCACCTCGGTGTCCTTCATCAGGATGCAGTTCTTGACGACGGCGCCCTTGGCAACCTTGACATTGCGGAAGATAATGGAATTCTCCACAGTGCCCTCAATGACGCAGCTGTCAGAGATCATAGAGCCGACCACCTTGGAGTCGGGGCCATAATAGGTGGCGGGATCGGAGCGGTCCTTGGAACGGATGGGATGGGCAGGGTTGAACAGATCGTCCCGGACGTCTTTCTTGAGGAGATCCATGCTCTTGGAGAAGTAGTCAGCCACAGTGGGGAAGCGGGCCACATAGCCCTCGAAGATATAGGGCACAACCTTCAGGCCCAGCTTGTCCTTGTTGGCCAGAACCTGGTGAGAGAAGGAGATCAGGCCGCGGGCGTCGGCGTATTCCACCAGCTCGATCAGCTTGGCCTTGCTCAGCACATAGATGTTCAGGGACTCATAGCCGCCGGGCTTATTGGAGATGGTGGCGGCGGAGCCGTCGGCAGCCAGAGTGTAGTAGGTGGCATAGCCGGGACGGTCAGTGAAGGTGCTGGAGCAGACGACGGCCACATCGGCGCCAGACTCCTGATACTTCTGGAAAACGGCCTCCAGAGAGATGTTGAGGACCACGTCGGCGTCAGCGATGATGATATAGTCCTGCTCGATCTCGCCCAGATAATCCCGCAGGCCTCTCAGGGCCTCCATCATGCCGCGATAGTTCTGCTGCTGCTCATTGCCCAGCATGGAGCCGGGAGGCAGAAGGCGCAGACCGCCGCGGCGGCGGGCCAGATCCCAGTCCTTGCCGGAGCCCAGATGGTCCAGCAGGGACTGATAGCTCTGCTGCAGGATGACGCCGATGTCGGTGATGCCGTCGTCCACCATGTTGGACAGGATGAAGTCCACCAGACGATAACGGCCACCATAGGGCACGGAGGAGATGGAACGGATGGAGGACAGCTCTTTCAGGTTATAACCCGGCTGGTTGGTCATCAAAATACCATGGACATTGTTCAGCATTACGCCTCACCGCCTTTCGATTCTTCCGTGTACATGGCGCCGGCAGGAACGCTGGTGCCTGCATCCACGGTCACGCCGCCGGCCACAACGGCAATGTCGCCCTTGTCGACGCCCACAGTCGCGCCGGCCTCTACCACGGCGTTCTCCGCCAGAATGGCATATTCCACCTTAGCGCCGGCCTTGATCACGGCGCCGGGCATCACAACGGAGTAACGGACGGTTGCGCCCGGCTCCACGGTGACGTTCTCGAAAATCACAGAGCTCTCTACGGTGCCGTCAATCTCACCGCCGCCGGCCACCAGGGAGTGGGTGATGACGGCTTCGGGACCGTCCACATGAGGCGGGCAGATATTGGTCCTGGCGTAGATGGGCCAGCTCTTGTCGAACACCTTGATGCCGGAGTCGGCCTCCAGCAGATCCATGTTGGCGTCCCACAGAGACTTGATGGTGCCCACGTCCTTCCAGTAACCGTCAAAGCGATAGGCCACGCAGGTCTCGCCCTTGGCGATCAGGTTGGGGATGATGTTGCCGCCGAAGTCGTTCTTGGAGGTGGGATCGTTCTCGTCGTCAATCAGAGCCTGACGCAGCTTGGACCAGGTGAAGATGTAGATGCCCATGGAAGCCAGATTGCTCTTCGGATGCTTGGGCTTCTCCTCGAACTCGTAGATGACGTCGTTCTCATCCACGTTCATGATGCCGAAGCGGGTGGCCTCCTCCAGCGTGACCTCCAGAACAGAGATGGTGGCGGCGGCATTCTGGGACTTGTGATAGTCCAGCATCTTGTCGTAGTCCATCTTGTAGATGTGGTCGCCGGAGAGGATCAGAACATACTCGGGGTTGTACATGTCGATAAAATCGATGTTCTGATAGATGGCGTTGGCGGTTCCCTTGTACCAGGAACCCTTCTCGCCTGCGCCCAGATAGGGGGGCAGCACATGGACGCCGCCGTCAGACTTGTC
>JBJDXT010000154.1:0-3851 GCA_051866795.1 Candidatus Onthomonas sp.
TGTTTATGCCGCTGTTCTGGAGCCTCACTGTGTGAGCGCGGAACAAAATGGCGGCTTTCCAGCATTGCACGAATCATTTGGAGGAAAACATGGAATTTCTCGGCGAGTATCTGCTTCGGAACGCAGTGGAATTTCCGGACCGGACTGCCGTTGTTCAGGATGAAAGGTCCATGACCTACCGTGAACTGAATATACAATGCAGCCGTCTTTCCCTCTCCCTTGAGGCTTTGGGAATTAAGAGGGGCGACCGAATTGCTGTTTTAATGAAAAGCAGTATAGAATGGCTGCTCGTCCTGTATGCGTGTCAAAAGATCGGCGTTGGTCTGACGCTGGTTCACGCCCGCCTTCTGCCGGAGGAGATCCTGCGCACTATGGATGTTGCAGATGCAGGAACGCTGATCTATAGCCTGGAATATGCCGACAAAGCAGCTTATATTGAAGCAAATTCATCCAGAAGACGGAACTACATCTCACTTGGATCCGGTGCTGACTCCCCCGCGCAGGAAAATCATTATGCTTTTGAACACCTGATGCGCTCCCAGGATGCTGCAGAGGCTCAGATATCTCTGCGCGGCGAGGAGGACAGCATTATTCTCTTTACCAGCGGAACAACCTCAGCGGCGAAGGGGATCGTCAGGACCCAGGAAATGATGAGCGTCTACGCTTCTCTGTTTCAGAACGAAGCATCCCGGGCAAGGCCGGACATTTTGCTGACGCCGTCCCCACTCTATCACGCCGCCGGGCTTTGCTGCGTCATTAAAATGCTGGTGAACGCCGGGACTCTTGTACTGCTCAGCAGCTTTGACTGCCAGAAAATCTGCCGGCAGATCCAGGAGCTTCAGGCGACGCAGATTGCGCTTGTCCCCCCTACCTCCTATCAGCGTCTCAAGGCCTCTGGATATCCGGCGTTATATGATCTCAGCAGCGTTAGACTGGCCCACATTGCAGCGGGAAAAGCGAGCAGGGATTGCCTGCGGGATCTTTTTGAAATGTTTCCCAACGCAAAAATTCGTCTTTCCTGGGGTTCAACGGAGGCTTCCAATATTACATGCTCTGTGCTGGACCGTGCAGAGCTTCAGGCAAAGCCCCGGCTTTTGGGGACCGTCGGAAAAATCAACGCTGTAGCCGACCTCCGTCTGGTGTCCGATGACGGCAGCATTGTCGAAGGGGAAGGGCACGGCGAGGCTTATGTTCGCTCGCCTCTCGTCTTCTCCGGATATATAAAGGACCCGCAGCTCACAGCGCGCAGCTTTTCTGCCGGTTGGTTCAAAACCGAGGATATCCTTCAACGGGACGCAGAGGGGTATTACTATCTCCTGGACAGAAAGCGGGATATTATCAAAACCGGCGGCGAAAATGTATATGCCCAGGAGGTTGAACAGGCGATTCTGGAAAACCCGGTCATTGCAGAATGTGCCGTTGTCGGCGTTCCGGATCCCAAATTCGGCGAGGCCGTCGCCGCTGCTATTGTGGTCAAAGAAGGGCAAAGCATCACAGAAGAAGAATTTGTCCGTTTCTGCCGGTCTGTTCTTCCCTCTTTTAAAAAGCCCAAGTATTGGGCTGTGATGAACGCCCTGCCCAAGAACGACATCGGTAAGGTCTGCAAGCCTGTTATAAAAAGCAGCGCTGACCGGCTCTTTACCAAAATTGCGTAGTAATAGAAACAAAAAACGGGAAAGGAAAAGATCGTGAATATTCTTGTTTGTGTAAAGCAGGTTCCCAAAGACGAGGATCTGAAGTTGGACCCTGAAACCAAGACGCTTATACGTTCCCAGGGCACAGGTGTAATCAGCGAGTATGACAAATATGCCATGGAACTGGCCGCCCGTCTGAAAGCAGAAGCCGGTGGAAAGGTAACAGCAATTACTATGGGTCCTCCTGCCTCCGTCGAGGTGCTTCGCTATTGTCTCTCTGTCGGAGCAGATGATGTTTATCTGCTCAGCGACAGAGCAATGGGCGGCGCCGACGCCTATGCGACAGTCAATGTGCTGGCTGCAGCAAAAACTTATCTGGAGGGCAAAAGCGCGCCCTATCACTTGGTTCTCTGCGGAAAGCAGGCGAGCGACAGCGATACCTCTCTCGTTATGCCGGAGCTGGCAGAAGCGCTCAATTGTCCTCAGGTCACCTTCGCCGTTGACTATGAGCTGGTAGAGGGTTCACTGCGGGTCCGTCGTGAAACCGATGACGGGATTGATGTGATCGAAGTACCTTTCCCTGCGGTTATTTCTGTAGGAAAAACCGTCTTCCCTGCCAGATATCCCAACATCAGGCTGAAGCTAAAGGCAAACCACACAGAGATTCCCATACTCAGTGCGGATATTCTGGGAATTGACCACTCCGAAATTGGCGTAAAGGGTTCTAAAACCACGGTTGGCGATTCGTACTTCCCGGAGCACAACAAATCCTGTGTGAATGTATCCGGAGAGAGCGGTAAGGAGAAGGCAGAAAGCCTTGTCTCACTGCTCCGCAGTGCCAGAATGATATGAGGTGCGCTATGAAAAATACCGGTAGAGATATCTTTATTGTCATAGAAACACTTGGTGACACCGTGAGAGGCAGCTCTCTGGAGTTGTTTACGGCAGCGCGGACGGTAAGAAGCGTAACCGGCGGTCAGATCATTGCTGTCATCTTAGGCTATGAGACAAAAAAAGCCGTAGAGACGATTTCCTCCTATGGGCCTGCTGCTGTAATCCGGGTCGATGACAGGCAGTATGCCGAATACAATACCGCAGCATATACGAATGCGCTCTTTGCTCTGATTCAAAAATACAAGCCGGACGCCGTGATGATTTCTGCCAGCAGAAACGGAAAGGACCTGGCACCGCGCCTGGCGAGGCGGCTGGGAACTGGTATCACAGCCAATTGCACCGAGCTGAATGTTGACCCGGATACCGGCCTGATCTCCTGGAACATGCCTGCACCCGGCGGTATCATAGCCACAATCCTTTGCGAGGAAAGCCGCCCACAGATGGGCACGATTTGCCCGGGAGCCTTCCGCAAACCTGAGACAGCTGCTGTCCGGCCTGTAGAAGTGATCGACGAAACTGTGGAGCCTGCGGCCGACGATGGTCTGCGTCTGATAGAGCGAATCTTCCGTGAGAAGGATTCAGAAAGAAGTATCACAGAAGCGGATATAGTTGTTGCAGGCGGCAGAGGCATGGGCAGCGCCCAGAATTTTGAGCTTGTCCGGGAGCTGGCCAGGCTACTCGGCGCCGCAGTCGGCGCCTCCCGCAGTGTTGTTGATGCAGAGTGGATTGACCAGAAACATCTGATTGGCCAAACAGGCAAAATCATTCGGCCCAAGCTGTATATTGCCTGCGGTATTTCCGGCGCCCTGCAGCACATGGTCGGTGTAGAAAACGCCGAGTGTATCGTCGCAATCAACCGGGATGCCTCCGCGCCGATCTTTGACTATGCCGACTATGCCGTTGTAGGCGATGTCAACAGCATTTTGCCCGCGCTGATTGAAATCCTGAAGCTGGGAATGGCCTGACAGCTTCAAAAAAGTCTGTGTAACCATTGGATATTGCTTTTTACCGTGATAACATATCCAAGTGAAAAAGGGGCCATGTTTTGACGGATTGATGAAACAATTGTTTGTTCTTTCGCACATTCCTTGTTCCTCTTTACGGAAGAATCCCATATCCGCTTTTGTGGATATGGGATTCTTCGACAGATAACCACAGAGGCCACGGGCGGTTTATTCAACGTTTACCTAAGGGCAGAGTAAGCAGGCTCAGCTGTTTGTGTCTGCAAGCAAGCTGACTTTTTCACCCACAGAGCGGCAGAGAATGTCAAGAAATAAGCGGCAAAGCCTGTCGGACAATCTTGAGGAAAGAATCAGATCAGGA
>JBJDXT010000155.1:0-3813 GCA_051866795.1 Candidatus Onthomonas sp.
ACCGCAGAATACATTTCCGGACAGCAGCGCCCGTCCCTCGTTTCGCATGGGCAGATGATAGGCCTGCTCCTCCCTGTCCTCCAATGCCCGTTGTTTCTTTGCCGCGTCCCATTTCTGACTGTGGACAGCCGCTCTCTGTTTCCTCATTTCCTGGATTCGGTTGAATTGCTCCGGGGCGGCGATCTGCAGCTCTGGAAAAACCTCTGACTGGGTCTCGCCGCTGCGCAGGACGCCGGTATACAGGATGTTTTTCAGTATGTTCTGAATCGTAGCATAATGGAAGTGCTCCCCAGTGCGTTCATTGATCAGCCCCTCTTCCTGCATAACCGTCGAAATTTTTCGTCCTCCGTAACCGAAGCGATCAGCGAGATCAAACATCCGGCGGATAGCAGCGACCTCATCCGGATTCACTTCGATGTCATAGAGCTCCTTGTTCCGTTTGCCCTTGCGCCCTTTCTTCACCAGCTGATAGCCATAAGGGCAGTTTCCGCCCCGGAACTTCCCCTCCTGGACAATCTGCGAGAGTCTTGTCTTGGTTCGGATAGAGGTCTTGATGCTTTCACCGGAGGCCTGCCAGTATCGGATGTAGTTCATCAGCTTATCCACATGGGTGTCAAAGCGCTGTTGACCCTCTATGCAGCTCCAAACTTCTATTCCGTTCTTTACGAACCACTCGACAACGAAGGGCGTCTCATCTTCCCGGCGGCCAAGCCGGTCAAACATAAAGACCAGCAGGACGTCAAACCGCCCTAAAGCCGCCTCGCGCTGGATCTCCTGAATTGCATCTCGATCTTTCGCTGAGACCTTAAACCCAGACACTCCCTTCTCCGCGAATTCGGACACAATTTCCCAGCCCTGCTGGGCGGCGAACTCATGGCACCTCTGTTTTTGCATCGGAATGTCATCCTTCTCAACCTGTCCCAGTGTAGAGACCCGGTAGAGGCAGCATACTCGTTTTGCCATTTCGTCCTCCTTCACGCCGCCTTGGGCAATGCTGCAATATTCCGGAGCATATCACCCACTCTTTTTTCCACTTCATGATTGTCTTTCTCTGCAAAGAGCAGTCGAACCTTCAAGCCGTTGATCTCAGTCTCCCGGCACTTTTGTCCATCTTTCTCATGTTTTACTAACGTCATTGTCTGCGGTTCATCCTTTCTGAATAATAGATTAGAAATTTAGTTCTCTTTAAGCATATTGTTCCATTTCTACTATCCAGCAACAACAATACCACAACAATTTCGACACATCCAGAACAATTCCCGAACAGTTACAGGAATCGTGGCATGCGCATATTTTGACAGTGAATCCACCTTTCGGTGTGTTGCTCATTTGCTCCAAAAATCAAAATATATGTTTTATTATCTTTCCACTTCGTCCCTCCTTCTCTGTCTAACAGTCGGCCGCTCCTCCGCCTCCCGGATCAGCCGCTCCGCCTCTGGGATATGACTCTGAATCTCCCGGCACAGGGCCAAGTTCTTTCGCTCCGCACGAATCTGCCGGTTCAGCTCCGCCAACTGCTGATAGGTCTCCGCTTTCTCCGCCGTCAGCTGCTCCCGGGAGATACCGCAATTGTCCAGCAACGCCTTTGCCTTCCAATAGACATCCTGTTCTGCCGCCGATGCTTCGGCAGCCAACGGAGCGAAGGCGGCCTCGTCTGCCAGCGCCTGATTGAGGGGCTTCCGCTGTTTATTTGCCGCGTTGGCGATCGTCCGGCGTTTTATGAGATCGGCTAACTCGGTTTCAGTTCGCCTGGCAAAGGTGCTCAGATCTTCCCCGCTCGTCAGATTATGTTCCCGGAGGAAGGCGAACTGACGCTTGTATCGCTCGAACTGGAGCACCGCCCTGCGCATCCGGTAGGTGGGCGTCTTGGGATACTGCTGACTCCGGATGCTTCGGAGGAGGTACAGGTAATGGCAGTAAAGCCCCACAATGCCGGGATACTTGGGGTTAGGCCGGAAGCGGACATATCTGGGCCGGGAAATCACTACCGGAGCCTCTCCCAACGCAATCGCCTCCAGATTCCCGTCAATCACCCGCTGAATCCCCTCCTCCGTATAGAGGGGATTCTTTCGGCCCGGACAGACGAACCGTTCCTGGCCCCGAAAGCGGAAGCCCAGTCGGTTGCCCCGGTGGCTAATCTCATATCCCCGATGCTCCATGAGCATGTAGAAGTGGCCCAGGTCGTTGGCATCCTCAATACAGGCTTTTACGTCCACTTCCAGCATGGCACGGAAGGTAGGCTGGCCCAGCTTCTGCCGCCTCCATTCCCCATAGCTGAGGGAGCTGCCCTTCGCCGGCGCTTCTATCACCGACAGCCCATGCGCCCGGCAAATCCGGTCGGACAGCTCCTGTATCTGCCGGTAGCTTTCCCGGGTGCTGTGGTACTTCCTGCCCGTGTAGGTGCTCACTGAGTTGAACAGAATATGGGAGTGGATGTGCTCCCTGTCCACATGGGTGCCGATGACCACCTCGTACTCCGAGAGATGTTCCAGAGCCAATTCCCGGGCAATCTCCAGTGCCTCCTCCGGCGTCACCTCCCCGGGGCGGAAGGACTGGATAATGTGGAAGAACTGGGGGCCCCCGGTCTTTCCTGTCTCCTGTTTGGTAGCCATCATCTGCCGGTACTCCTGACCTTCCTCACAGTTGAGGCGGGCGGTCAGAATCTGGTGGTCGGTCTTGTCGCCGTTTAGCACATACCGGATGCCCACGTCCAGCCGGGCCTTTCGGGAGAGGATCTTGGTTATTGCCACGGGGCAGCAGCTTTCTCCAGCAGTTGATGGGCCTCTGCCAGCAACCGGAAGGCGTCCTGAATCTCTGCCCGGTTGGCCAGTCCGGCGTTGGCCTTGCGGGCAATCTGGTTGATGAGGATGCCGATGCGGTTCAGCTCTACCCGCAGCGCCCGAAGCTCCTGAGGCGGCCTGGCCTTGACCGGCGTCCCTTCGATCAACCGGGCCAGGAATGCCCGCCTGCTGAGGCCGCAGGCCTGGGCCTTGGCGGACAGCGTCTCGTATTGGGATTGGGTCAGGACAATGTGCATGTGATGCTTCTCTGGCGCTTGGTTCATAATGCCTTCTTTCTCAGTCGGTATCATATGGTGCTGCTCTATTGCCAGCACTGCTTTTCAGAGATCGGGTTCGGCAACGCTGCCAAACCCGTTTTTCTCCGCCCGCAGGCGGCATAGGGGTTCCGGGGTATCCCTGGCGTGGACCAAAATGTACATTTTGGCGATGCTTGCGAGATCGCCGCCAAAGGCGGCGGCGTAAATGGAGCTTCTCCGAAGAATGTACCAGCCATTCCCCCAAACCCGCCTCAAAACCGAACACGCCTTGTTGACACATTCGCTCTGCCCCCCGGAGCGGAAAGGCGTGTTGTTCACGCAAAGCAGTGAAACAATAGGCAATCGCAGACAGCTTCCCTCTTCCAGAGACTGAACGGCAGACAGCTCTTTTGGTGCGCAAAGTAATTCTTTTTCTCCCTTCTTTCTCAGATTTTGCATCCTACGTCTAAAAAGGTTGTGCAACTCACCTCCCGTTACGTCATTGTCATACATCTTGTCATGCAGCTACAGCCGAAAAGCCGCCTGACTGTGTGTCGGTTCCTGCCCCAGGATCTCTGCGGCGTTTTTCCTGCCTTGGTGCGCTCAGCCTATCGGCGTCATCGCACACTTCCCCGGCAGGAATATCCTCACACGGCGGTCATTCAATTGTCGAGATACAGCGGAAGGTGGTTGGGTTTGCGCGGGCCATTTTCTCCCGTTTCTGGCTTCTTCATCCGAAACAAAAATGGGCAGAACATCCCTGTACGAGATGCTCT
>JBJDXT010000156.1:0-3743 GCA_051866795.1 Candidatus Onthomonas sp.
AAGTTGCCCAGCAGTCCCAGGTTGGCCAGGGAGGTCATCTGCTCGATCATGCCGGTCTTGTTGTCGTTGAACCACCAGCCGGAGCCGTGCTGAATCTTGCCGGGGACCTCAGGACCCTGGAAGGAGCCCAGCAGGGTGCCGATCTGGGCGTTGTCCGAGGGGTTCAGGGAGTAGATGATGGTCTTGGGGCACTCGCCGGTGCTGTCCAGATCGCTGAGCAGGGCGGCCAGGCTCTCGATGCAGTTGGTGGAGGCGATCATGTCGAAGCCGGAGTCGGGACCCAGCTTGGCGAACATCCGGGCGTTGGGGTTGCGCAGGCAGGAGTAGTGGATCTGCATGGCGATGCCCAGCCGGTGATAGGTGCGGGCGCAGGCCAGAATGACGGTGGTCTGATAGCCCTCAATCTCCTCCAGGGTCAGAGGCTCGCCGGCCATGGCCTTGCGGAAGGCGGCATCCGCCTGCTCCATGGTGCAGGGCCGGTACATGACATAGCCCAGACCGTGGTCAGCAGCCCGGCAGCCATTCTGATGGAAGAACTCAATCCGCTCAACCAGGGCGTCCACGACCTCCTGAGCGCTGTTCAGGCTTTCCTTGCCCACGCTGGCGGCCAACTTGCCGATATACTCCACAAAGCCCGCCTTGTGGATGTCCACCGCCTTGTCCGGGCGGAAGGAGGGGCAGACCTTGGTCTCGATGGTGGGATCGGCGGCAATCTTCTGGTGCCACTCCAGAGTGTCG
This sequence comes from Candidatus Onthomonas sp., assembly GCA_051866795.1. Classification (GTDB taxonomy): domain Bacteria; phylum Bacillota; class Clostridia; order Oscillospirales; family Oscillospiraceae; genus Onthomonas. Next base: position 739 of record JBJDXT010000156.1, read on the forward strand.
ATGGGATCGTCGGTGGTGCCCACCATGGCCACGTTGGACTGGCGGACCAGGCCCCGGGCGGTGAACTCCGGATCGTTGCGCAGCTTGTCGTTGCACAGATCCCAGACCTCTTTGGCGTTGTCCAGGGTCAGATGGCCCTCAAAGCCAAAGTACTTTTTCAGCTCCAGGTGGCACCAGTGGTACATGGGGTTGCCGATGCACATCTGCAGGGCTTCCACGAACTTCAGGAAGCGCTCGTAAGCGGGCTTGTCGCCGGTGATATAGTCCTCACTGACGCCGTTGGAGCGCATGACGCGCCACTTGTAGTGGTCGCCGCCCAGCCAGACCTCGGCCAGGTTTTCAAAGCGCCGGTCCTCGTAGATCTCCTTGGGAGAGATGTGGCAGTGGTAGTCCACCAGTGGAAGCTTGGCAGCGTAGTCATGGTAGAGATGCTTGGCAGTGGGGGTTTCCAGCAGGAAATCGGAATCCATAAACTGTTTCATAGTCTGCTTGGCAGACTGGGCCGGAGCAGTACAAGGCCCAGTCCTGCCCTCCTTTCATCTGTAATGACGCAGCCCTTCTGTCTCGGTTGCTAAAATAAGGTTACCATATCTTGCGCTCAGTTGCAAAGGATAAAATAAACGTTTATCTTTTTCTTCTTATCGCACAAATTATCCCCGCCCGTTTTGGCATTTTGCCCAAAATCTCCCCTGTTTTTCCCGGAGGAACAGCAGGCATCTCCAAAAAAGTGGGCAAAAACCCGCCGGAACAGGCCTGAAAGGGCCCAATCTTTCACGGAAGATAAGGGTGTCATCCAGAGAAGATAAACGTTTACTTGCAATCAGGGTAAAGGTGTGCTAGAATAAATTTATCCTGAACGCCCAGAGGGGGAAAAGTTATGGCCTGTACACTGAAGGATGTGGCAAAACGGGCAAATGTATCCATTGTCACCGTGCACAAATGCATCTATGGAAAGCCCGGAATCAGCGAGGAGACCCGGAAGCGGGTGCTGGCCATTGTGGAGGAGATGCACTACACCGTCAATCCCTCCGCCTCCTCTCTCAAGCGGGACAATCTGAACATCGCTGTGGTCTGCCCCAATATGACCAGTCAGCTCAACTCCTTCTTTGTCAAGCTGGCCCAGGGAGCGGAGCAGGCAGCTCAGGAGCTGGCCTCTTATGGCGTGAATGTGCGCATCATCCCCTCGGGCAGTACCGGTGCCAGCCAAAATGAAGTGTTGACCAAATTGCTGGAGGAGGAGAATCTCCACGGTGTGGCAGCCGTCTGTCTGGACGACGGCCTGCTGGACGAGACCTTTGACAAGTTCAGCCAGCGGAATATTCCGGTGGTCACCTTCAACGCCGACGCCCCCGGTTCCCACCGGCTGGCCTGCGTTGCCGCTCCCACCCAGCGGATGGGAGAGCTGGCGGCAGAGCTGCTGCTCAAGCTGAACCGGGATCACAAGCGGATTATCATTGTGGGCGGCGACAAGCGGCTGAGCAATCTGCGGGACAATACCACCGGGTTTTACTCCTATATTCAGCAGCATGACCCGGAGATCTCCCTGCTGGAGATCAACAATTCCAGCCGCACCAATCTCCAGGAGGAGCTGGAAAAGGTACTCGCCTCCCTGGACGATGTGACCGGCATCTACTGCTCCATGACCCGCAACGCCATTCCCGTCTGTCAGAGCTTGCACCGGATGGGTTTGCAGCGGAAAATCCGGGTGATCTGCACCGACGTGTTCCAGGAGCTCTATCCCTACGTCCAGGACGGCACTGTGGACGCCACCATCTGGCAAAACCCCCAGATGCAGTGCTATAACGCCACCATGCTGCTCTACTATTATCTGACCACCGGAAAGCTCCAGGACAAGTATTTCAAGATCCCCATCAGTGCAGTGATGCAGAGCAATTTTGAGTATTTTCTATAAAGGAAAGGGCGCCTGGACTGCGGACAGGCGCCCCTTTTTTGTACGAAAGGAGGAGATCTTATGGCGCTTCGGCTGACCGACCCCGCCTGCGCCCGGCCGCTGTTTGACGGCTGGCAGGAGACCATGGTCTGGTCTGCCCTGGAAGGGGTGATGGGAGAGGTCTGGGTTGACCGTGAGCGGCAGCCTGCCTCTGCTCTGGTGCTCAACGGCGACTTCGCCTTCTGCGCCGGACGGCCGAACCCCAGTGTCCTCACCTCCCGGCCCTCGGACTGGAATCGGGACTTTCTCATTCTGACGCCGCACAACGAGGACTGGTCCGCGCTCATTGAGACAGTCTACGGCTCGCGGGTGCAGCGCCGGGAGCGGTACGCCACCCGGAAAGAGGGAGACGTCTTTGACCGCGCCCTGCTCTGGCGGCAGACGGAGCAGCTGCCGGCAGACTGCCGGCTCTGCCCCATCGACCAAACGCTCTATCAGCGCTGTCTGTGTCAGGACTGGAGCCGGGATCTGGTCTCTCAGTTTCCCACCTGGCAGCGGTATCAGGCGCTGGCCTTCGGTTGGGTGATTCTCCGGGGCGATGAACTGCTCTCCGGTGCCTCCGCCTACAGCCGGTATTCCGGCGGCATTGAGATTGAAATTGACACCCGTTCCGACTGCCGCAGGCAGGGACTGGCCTCTGCCAGCGGCGCCAGACTGATGCTGGACTGTCTGGAGCGGGGCCTTTATCCCAGCTGGGACGCCCAGAATCGGGGATCCCTTGCTCTGGCGGAGCGGTTGGGCTACCACTTCAGCCACCGTTATCCGGTCTATGAGCTGAGCGGGCTGTGAGCCAGTCCGGCGTATGTTTTCCCAAAAGCTCTTCACATTTCCTGCCCGGACCGCAGCTCCATTGCACCAACTTCTTTTGAAAAACTATTGATTTATGCCAAGATTCAGGCTACAATAATAGTCATTCAGCAGACCGTTTTACCCGACTTTGGATTCCCTCCGGGAATCCCCTGCAGTCTGAAGGAGGAAACCAATATGCAGCAGTTTACCTATGTCGTCAACGATCCCCTGGGGCTCCACGCCCGTCCCGCCGGCCTGCTGGCCA
>JBJDXT010000157.1:0-14462 GCA_051866795.1 Candidatus Onthomonas sp.
ACCAGAGTTTGTAAACTATGTCTTTTGAATTTGCGCAATTTATTGTACCTTATCCGACAATATCCCGGCTCCACTGCAATTCACAGCTTCTGACGCTGAAATAGGCGGCTCTTGCGAGGATACTTTGTGGTCGATGGAATTGGACAATTGGACTGGCTTGCTTTTCAAGCAGACGATCAAACCAAATACCCTTAGAAACAGAAAACCCCGACGCTTCACCAGCGCCGGGGCTTCTGTTTGAGAGAGAAAAGAGAAAGAAAAGAGAAAGAAAAGAGAAAGAAAAGAGAAAGAAAAGAGAAGGAGGTTTTGTGTGATTGCTTTGTTCCTGACAATGAGAAGTATACCAGACCGATTGTTTCAATGGATGAAAAATTTGTGAGAGGTTTGAGAACGTTTTGTGAACACGAGATGGGCGAAACCAGTCGTGAAAAAATTGTCTGTGCCCGGCAAGCGCGATTGCATTTGCCGGGCACAGTGTTTTCGAAAGATATTTCAGACGGCGGTGGACTCCGTCTCTCTTTACAATTCAAAGTATATCAGAGAGCAGGCCGGAAGGGGTGAAAAAACTGCTACAGAATTGAGAACAAAATGTGAACTACATTTCTAAAACAAAAGAGCAGCCTGCCGCCCGGAAAAGGACAACAGGCTGCGGATCAAGGAATGCTCAGTTTTCAGAATCAGATTCCTGGCTGAACTGGTAGTCGTTGCCGGGGAGAATGGCGTTGAGCAGGATGCCGGACAGAGAGGCGATAGCCAGACCGGACAGGGAAATGTCAGCGCCCAGCACGGTAAAGTTGATGCCGCCGGCCTCGCTGAAGTTGAAGCCCAGAGCGCAGACCAGAATGACGGCAGCGATGATCAGGTTGCGGCTCTTGGTGAAGTCCACCTGATGCTCCACCACATTGCGCACGCCAATGGCGGAGATCATGCCGTAGAGAATCAGAGAGACACCGCCGATAATGGCAGCGGGAATGGAGCTGACGACAGCGGCGAAGGCGGGGAAGAAGGAGAGCACGATGGCCACGCAGGCGGCGATCCGGATGACCTTGGGATCATAGACCCGGCTCAGGGCCAGCACGCCGGTGTTCTCGCCATAGGTGGTGTTGGCGGGGCCGCCGAAGAAGGAGGCCAGGATGGTGGCCAGGCCGTCGCCCAGCAGAGTGCGGTGCAGGCCGGGATCCTTGATGAAGTTCTTCTCCACCGTGGCGCTGATGGCGGACATATCGCCGATATGCTCCATCATGGTGGCCAGGGCCAGAGGCGCGATGGTGAGGATGGCGCTGATGTCAAACTTGGCAAAGGAGGAGGTGGACAGAGGTAGGGCCACCACGCCGCCGATGAAGCCCTGATCCAAAGTGGCCTGGACAGAGGAGAAGTCCACATTGCCGGTGGCCAGAGCCACCACATAGGAGACCAGAATGCCCATCATAATGGGAATAATCTTGATCATGCCCTTGCCCCAGATATTGCAGATAATGACGGTGCCCAGGGCGACCAGGGCGATGGGCCAGTTGGTCTCGCAGTTGGAGATGGCGCTGGGGGCCAGAATCAGGCCGATGGAGATGATGATGGGGCCGGTGACCACCGGGGGAAAGAAGCGCATCACCTTGTTGACGCCCACCAGCTTGATCAGAAGGGAGACGATCAGGTAGAGCACGCCGGCTACCACCACGCCGCCACAGGCGTAGGGCAGCATCTCGGTGTTGGGCTTGCCGTCGATCAGCGGTGCCACAGCGGCGTAGCCGCCCAGAAAGGCGAAGGAGGAGCCCAGAAAGGCGGGCACCTTGCCCTTGGTCACAAAGTGGAACAGCAGCGTGCCCAGGCCCGCCATCAGCAGGGTGGTGGAGACGCTCAGACCGGTCAGCAGGGGGACCAGCACGGTGGCGCCGAACATGGCGAAGGTGTGCTGGAGACCCAGCAGGAACATTTTGCCCCGGCCCAGTTCACGGGCGTCATAGATGGGGGCGCTGGTATTTTCGCTTTTCACATTGAATTTCACGATTACCATCCTCTCTTTCTCTCAGACAGGCCGGCAAAACCGGCACGATCACGTATCAGTTTAGCCAAATGCGGCGGCTTGTCAATAGAAACAGACAATAATAGACGCAATTTTGGCGGAATAACCTGAAAAAGAGAGGAAAAGGACAGATTTGATAGAATAATCGTCAGAAGGGAAAACTACAGTGCCAGCGTGCCGTGCTCGTCCTCCAGAAGCAGAAGAAGCTGTTCCTCGTTCCCGGTCTGGGCGTTGAGATAGGTGATCACATGGCTCCCGTCCTCCGCCTCACAGAGAAACTCCCAGCACAGCACCTCATACTCGCCCCGGGTTGGAATCACCGCCAGATGAGAGGAGAGGACGGTGAGCAGGGAGGAGACCTTTTTCTGGGCCTGCTCCCGGGTGACGGTGGGCTGAGGCAGAGATCGCGCCCGGTGATTGACCAGATAGCCCCGACCCTCATAGCCCAGAATGCTGCCGTCCTCCAGAGAGACGGATACCTTGACCAGGTCGGGGTAGCACCGCACGCCCTGGGGCGCGTAGCAGAAGTTGACGGTCAGAATATTGTTCTGGAGGGTATAATAGCTCTCTGCCATCTCCTCCTGGCCCAGACGGGTGAGAAACTGCCGGGCGGCGTCAATTCCCTGTTCTGTTGAGAGCTCCTGGCCGGCGGGGTGCCCTTCGGTGAAATAGGAGAGCAGTTCGCCGCCCTGACGGGTGATCTCCACGGTGCAGGTCTCCCCGGAATTGCCGCAGGTAAAGGTGTAGGCGGGAATCTCCCCGTCCACCTTGCCGGTCAGGGTGAGGCCGGTATGGCCGGTGAGCAGATGGGCGATCTCCAGCGCCTGCTGGGAGGAGACTTCTTTTTTGCCCTCCAGCATGGCGGGCGTTCTGCCGGTGAGATGCTGGGAGAAGGGGCCGTCATAGATCAGGCTGGGCAGCTCGGGAAAGTCCGCCTCGATGGCCTGAAAGCCGGAGAGACTGGTGGTCTCCTTTTCTGCTTTCGGCTCGGAGAGCCGCTGCTCCGCCTCTGTCACATTGTCAATGGCGAAGGTGCCGTCAAACAGCTGCATCTCCAGCTCGTCCAGCTGGGCGGAGAGGGTTCTGGCGGCGGCGGAGAGCTGCTGCCAGTTCTCCATATTTTGCTCCAGATGATCCCCATCCAGGGCGGCGGCCCGGGAGAGGGCCTGGGCATAGTCCCCCACCGTGGAGACAAAGGCGGCGGTCTGCTCCAGCTCCACATTGGCAAAGGGGAGCTGGCCCAGGGCCAGCTGGGCGGTCATGGCCTGGGCAAAGACCTCGCTGCACAGGGAGCAGAGCATGGGAGAGGTGGTGACATACACCCCCTTTTGCAGGGCTGCGTCCATCTTGTCCAGACTGGCGGTGACCTCGGAGAAGGCGTGGAGATAGCTGTTGGTCACCGCCCGCTGGAGCTGAATCCGCTGGACGTGCTGGCTGACGGCGGTGCCGATGGAGAGCACCAGAACGGCGGCGAAAAAGCTGACCGCCCGGATGCGTCCCCGGCGGCTGAGGGAAGAGTTCATGGCAAAGCGCCCCTTTCCAATCGTTGTCTGTGACTAGACTGGGAAATTCGGGGGCAAAACATACTGGAAATGACCGGCAGCGGAGAGAGAATCTGCACACCTATGGCAATCTGGAGCAAAATTTGCTATGATACTGCCAACAGGAAAACGGCTTGTGCCGGGAAGGATGAGCTTGATGGAGAAAAAGTTCATTGAACTGCTGGAAACTGGGAAAATTCCCTTTCATAATCAGGTGGATTACTGCGTAGGGACCGGGCGCCTGGGCCTGGCCCTGCAGGAGGAGTACCAGCGGCAGCTTCAGCTGGTGCAGGAGGAGATCGGCTTTCGGCATATCCGGGGGCACGGACTGTTCTCTGACGATCTGGCGATCTATCAGGAATATGAGGAGAAGGGGATCCGGAGGGCAGAATACAATTTTACCTATCTGGATCTGGTTATGGACAGCTACCGGGAAAAGGGACTGCGTCCCTTTCTGGAGCTGGGCTTTATGCCGGAAAAGCTGGCCTCCGGAGATCAGACTGTTTTCTATTGGAAGGGGAACGTGACCCCGCCCCGGGACGAGCAAGCCTGGTGCGCTCTGGTGCAGGCCACATTGCGCCACCTGATGGAGCGCTACGGCCCGGACGAGGTGGTGCAGTGGCCGGTGGAGGTCTGGAATGAGCCCAATCTGGAGGGATTCTGGCAGGGAGCGAACCAGCAGGCCTACTTCCGCCTGTTTGCGTGTACCTTCCGGGCAGTAAAAGAGGTGGACTGCCGGTTCCGCGTGGGCGGACCCGCCATCTGCGGCGTTCAGGAGGAGCAGTGGATGGAGGCGTTTCTCACCTTCTGCCGGGATCAGAAGATTCCGGTGGATTTTATCACCCGCCACCACTACACCACGGAAAGGCCGGAGCGGGTGGGCCATTACGGCTACGCCAAGCTGCACAATCCCGGTGAGATCCGGGAAACGCTGCGCAGAACCAGGGAGATTGTGGACAGCTTCCCGGAATTTGCAGGAAAAGAGATCCACATCACCGAGTTCAACACCTCCTATATCCCCAACTGCCCCCTCCACGACACCAACCGCAACGCGGCCTATGTGGCCGGGATGCTGTCCTGGCTGGGAGACTGGAACGAGTCCTACTCCTACTGGACCTTCGGGGACATCTTTGAGGAGCAGGGGGTGCCCTTCACCCCCTTCCACGGGGGCTTCGGCCTGGTGGCCAACGGCTGCATCCCCAAGCCCACCTTCTGGACCTTCCGGTTTTTCAAGGGCCTGCAGGGCCGGTGCCTCTGCCGGACGGAAAACGCGGTGGCGGTCCGGCGGCCGGACGGGAGCGTCCGCATTGTCTGCTGGAACCTCTGCCTGGAGGGGGAGAGCCGGACGCTTGCACTGACCTTCCGCGTCCCGGCGGAGGGAGAGGAATACTGCCTGGTGCGGCGGCTGGTGGACGAGCAGGTCTGCAATCCCCTCAAGGTATGGCACGATTTGGGCGAGCCCTCCAGCCTGACGGCGGAGCAGAAGCGGCTGCTGCGGGACTGCGCCCGGCCGCAGATCACCACCTGCCGCCTCCGGGCGGAAAACGGCGCAGTCACCGCGCCGGTGCAGCTGGGCCGGAATGCCGTGGCCGCGCTGGAGCTGCGCCCGGTGCGCACCCACGCAGACCGGGGCTTTGACTACCAGCGGGCGGTCTTTTGAAAGACCTGCCGGCACCGGAGAACGGCGACTTTCAAAAGAGAGGTTGCCTTTTTTCCCTCAAACGGGTACAATAGGGGCAATGGCGAAAAACAGCCAAAGGAGGCGGGCCATGTACGACATTCTGATTGTGGGCGGCGGCCCTGCCGGCCTCTCCGCCGCGGTGGCGGCCCAGAGCCGGGGCAAGCGCTGCCTGGTACTCTCCAACCCCTGGGAGCGCAATCCGCTCTCCAAAGCACCTCAGATCCACAACTATCTGGGGATGCCCGGGGTCACCGGCCGGGAGATGATGGAGCGGTTTCAGCGCCACGCCCTGGATTTGGGGGCGGAGCTGCGGGTGGGCCGGGTGCTCAGCGCTATGGAGCTGGACGGCATCTTTTATCTCACCCTGGGTAGCGAGGTCTGTGAGGGGCGTAAGTTGATTTTGGCCACCGGCGTTCAGCGGGGGCAGAAGTATCCCGGCGAGGAGGCGCTGGTAGGCCGGGGGGTCAGCTACTGCGCCACCTGCGACGGAATGCTCTTCCGGAGACGCCCGGTGGCGGTCATCGGCCGGGCCAAGGACGCACCCCTGGAGGCCAACTATCTCCGACAGATCGGCTGCCAGGTCACCTATGTGAGCCCCACAGAGCCGGTGGGGCTGGAGCCCGGAATTCCCTGTGTCCGGGCCAACCGGCTGGAGATTCTGGGAGAGGGTGCCGTCACCGGCCTTCTGGCGGACGGGGCGAAGCTCCCCTGCGAGGGGGTCTTTATCCTCCGGGAGACGGTGGCCCCCAATGATCTGTTTCCCGACCTGGCGGTGGAGGAGGGCTACCTCCGGGTAAACCGGCAGATGGAGACCAATCTCCCCGGCGTCTACGCCGCGGGGGACTGTACCGGAAAACCGCTGCAGATCTCCAAGGCGGTGGGCGAGGGGCTCATTGCCGGGGAGGCGGCAGCAGAGGCGCTGGAAGCGCAATAAAACCAGAAAGGAAGCAAAGCAATGTCAAATCTCATTCATTTCAGCCAGGCCGGCTTTGAAAAGGCGCTGGAGAACGGCGGTGTGGTCGTGGTGGACTTTTGGGCCACCTGGTGCGGCCCCTGTAAGATGATCGCTCCCGCCATCGACAAACTGGCCGACGAGTACGCCGGCAAGGCAGTGGTGGGCAAGATCGACGTGGATCAGGAGGGGGATATGGCCCAGGAGTTCGGCGTCATGAGCATCCCCTGCGTGGTCATCCTGAAGGACGGCGCCGAGTACAGCCGTCTGGTGGGCGCCCGTCCCTACAGCAGCTACGCCCAGGCGCTGGACGAGGCGCTGAGCTGAGGAGGGGACGAAATGGAATCGAGCGGCTACTGCGAGGTGCTGGTCAAGGTCAAAGCCAGCAAGACAGAGCGGACGGTGCAGCGGGTACTGTGGATTCTCACCTATGTCTTTCTGGGGCTGAGCGTCCTGTTCCTGTTTATGGGGATGTTCCATCTGCTCTTCTGGCCCCTGACGCTGGTATTTTTTATTGCGGCCATGGTCTGGCGGCGCAAGCTGAACATTGAGTATGAGTATCAGTATCTGGACGGCTCGCTGCGCATTGACAAGATTATTGCCATGAAGAAGCGGAAAAAGTGCGGCCGGTATGAGATCGATAACCTCTATGCCATGGCCCCGGAGGGGGATGAACACCTGGCCGGCTACCAGAACCGGGACGGGGTCAAGCAGACGGACTACAGCTCCCATGACAAGGAAGCACCCAACCGGTACCAGCTGGTCTTCCAGAATGAACTGGTGATCTTTGAACCCTCGGAGGACATGGTGCGGCAGATCTGGCGGACTGCCCCCAGCAAGGTGACCCGGAAGAAGGCAATTGCCGGATAAAAAGTGCCCGGAACGTTTGGATACGTTCCGGGCGCTTTTATGGGTGAATTTACTTTTCGAAGCTCTGACCCCAGATCTTCTGGAGGATGCCTGCCTTGACCAGGGCGGGACGCAGGGCCAGATAGACGGCGCTGGCCACCACGGTGGAGAGGACAGCGTTGATGGCGGTGGCTCCGATGTTCCAGGCCAGAGTCAGCTCGGCGGCGGGCTTGCCCAGAATGAGCAGCTTGTAATAGTAGCCGACCAGGGGATCGAAAATGCAATTGAAGAGAAGACCGGCCACAGCGGCGGCGATGACCCAGCCGGTCAGCTTTTTCCAGTTGGTCTGCTGGTTGATTTTGCCCAGCTTGTGGGCCACCAGACCGGTGATCAGGCCGATGCACAGCTTGAGCACAAAGGTTTTGGGCACATAGGTGATGTACACCGGGTCGAACAGGTCGCCGATGCTCATGCCGATGGCTCCGGCCAGGCCGCCCAGAGGGCCGCCCATGAGCAGGGCACCCAGCACCACAACGGCGTTGCCCAGATGGATGGAGGTGGCGTCGCCGCCGGGCAGGGAAATCTTGATCTGCAGGAAGGTGAACACGACATAGCTCAGAGCGGCAAACAGGCCCACCAGAGCGATGCGATAAGCGTTGCTTTGCTTCATTTTCTCTCAGTCCTTTTTTTCTTTGATTGGGAAGGCGTCTCCTTCTGAGCCAAAATGATAGCATGAGGCTGACCCTGTTTCAAATGCCAGTTTTTGCTTTTTTAATAAGGTCAGATTGGAAGAAGCGCGAATTGGGTCAGATCACCAGGCCCCCGTTGACCCCCAGTACCTGACCGGTGACAAAGGAGGCCTCCTCCGAGGCCAGGAAGCAGACCGCTCTGGCCACATCCTCCGGCGTTCCCAGCCGCAACAGGGGGGTCTCCTCCGCCAGGGCGTCCAGATCCTCGGCGGTGAGATGGGCGTTCATGTCGGTCTGGATCACTCCGGGGCAGACGCAGTTGACCCGGATGCCGGAGGGCCCTACCTCTTTGGCCAGCGCCTTGGTAAAGGCGATCACCGCCCCCTTGGCGGCGGAGTAGGCCACCTCACAGGAGCCGCCCGCCTGGCCCCACATGGAGGATAGGGTGACGATGGCACCGGCTTTCTGATGGAGGAAGTGGGGGAGCGCGGCCCGGACGGGGTAGAAAACTCCGTCCACGTCGGCGGCAAAGAGCTCCCGCCACTGCCGGTCGGTGACGTCGGTGAGCAGCATCTGGGGCAGGGCGATGCCGGCGTTACAGACCAGGGCATCCAGCTTGCCGAAGGCGGAGACGGCGGTCTCCACCAGGGTATGGGCCTCATCAGATCGGGATACATCCGCCCGGAACGCCAGAGCGGAGCCGCCGGCGGCATCAATCTGGCGGCAGACCGCCTGGGCTTGGGCCTCGCTGTGGAGATAGTTGACTCCAACCTGCCAGCCCCGACAGCCGAATGCCAGGGCGACGGCGGCGCCGATGCCCCGGGAGGCGCCGGTGATGAGGACAGAAGGTGCGCTCACAGGTCATTCTCCTTTCGATGAAGCGACTGCTCAGACTGGAAACCGTCTGGATACCGGGCCTTCAGCTTGTCCAGATTGGTCTGAAAGACCTCCTCCAGAGAGACATCCAGGGCGGCGGCGGTCTCCGCCAGATACCAGGCCACATCTCCCAGCTCCCGGATCAGGCCCTCCCGGTCCAGGGGATGGCCCTGGGCCAGGTGCTTTTTTACCAGGTCGATGGCCTCACCGGCCTCTCCGCATAGGCCCATCACCCCGTTGATGAGCACATCCTTTTTGCCGAGCTTCGGATTCAGGGTGGTCAGCGCCCGGCGCTGATATTCATTGACGGTCATGTGATCCCTCCGAAAAGCGAAACCCCGGTCACAGATGTGGCCGGGGTGTGATTTTCTTTGCAGTCTGGCTCAGCCCTTGCAGACAGGGACGATCCAGCCCTTGGTGTCCTCGATCTTGCCCCACTGGATGCCGGTCAGGGTGTCATACAGCTTCTGGGTCAGGGGGCCGATCTTGCCGTCGGAGATATAGGCCACGTCGTCCTTCCACTTCAGCTCCTTGACGGGGGAGACCACGGCAGCGGTGCCGGTGCCCCAGACCTCTTCCAGCTTGCCCTCGTGGGCGGCCTTCATGACGTCGTCAATGGCCAGCTTGCCCTCGATGACCTCATAGCCCCAGTCCTTGCACAGCTCGATGATGGAGCGGCGGGTGACGCCGGGGAGAACCGTGCCCGTGCAGGCGGCGGTGTAGATCTTGCCGTCGATCTTGAACATAATGTTCATGGAGCCGACCTCTTCCACATACTTCTTCTCCACGCCGTCCAGCCAGAGCACCTGGGCATAGCCCTGGGACTCGGCCATCTCGCCGGCCTTGATGGAGGCGGCGTAGTTGCCGCCGCACTTGGTAAAGCCGGTGAGACCGGGGGCCGCGCGGATATACTCGTCCTCGACGTAGATGCGGACAGGGTTGATGCCCTCGGCATAGTACGCGCCGGAGGGAGCGGCGATGATGCAGAAAATGTAGTGCTTGGAGGCGTGGACGCCCAGACCCACGTCATTGGCGAAGATGAAGGGGCGGATATAGAGGGAGGAGCCGTCCAGATGGGGCACCCAGTCCTTGTCCACTTCCACCAGCGTCTTGACGGCCTGGACAAAGTCCTCAACGGGGATGTTAGGGATGCACAGACGGTCGCAGGAGTCGTTGCTCCGGCGGGCGTTGCAGTCGGGCCGGAAGAGCTGGATCTGGTTGTCGGCGGTGCGGTAGGCCTTCATGCCCTCGAAGATCTCCTGGGCATAGTGGAACACCACAGTGGCGGGATCCAGCACGAAGGGCTGATAGGGGATGATGCGGGGATCATGCCAGCCCTGGCCCTCGGTGTAGTCCATCACAAACATGTGATCGGTAAACTTTTTGGCAAAGCCCAGCTTGGTCTCATCAACAGGCTTTTCCTTGGGATGCTTGGTCAATTCGATACGGATATCCATTCTGAATGCCTCCTAATATCTATCGCGGCAGCGCGGCGGAGCGCCGCTGCACTGTCTGTCGCAAACGAGCGATTTTATTATAACAGCGGCAATTCAGCGATGCAAGCCGTTAAAGTGCCATTTCGTGAATTTTTTTCAAATTGTGGCAGAAAAAGGGAATCGTTCACAATTTCATGGTTGTTTTTTTGTGTGCATCCAGAGATAATAGTGACATATCATTTAGTATTGATCCCAAGAAGGAGCTGTTTTCCATGAAGAAGCTGCTGTTTATCTACAATCCCCACGCGGGAAAGGCCCGGATTACCGCCCAGCTGGGCAAGGTAGTGGAGGTCTTTCAGGCCCATGGCTATCTTGTCACCCTTTATGCCACCCAGGGCAAGGGGGACGGCGTCTGGGCGGCGGCCGCCCTGGGGGCTGACTTTGATCATATCGTCTGCTGCGGCGGTGACGGCACCCTAAGCGAGGTGGTCACCGGCATGCGCAGCCTGAACCGCCCTCCCATGCTGGGCTACATCCCCGCCGGCACCACCAACGATTTCTCCAAAACGCTGGAGCTGCCTCTGGAGGACATGCCGGCCGCCGCAGAGCTGGCGGTGGCGGGTTATCCCCAGCCCTGTGACGTGGGCCTGGTGAACGGGGCGCACCTGTTTTCCTATGTGGCGGCCTTCGGTGTCTTTACCGAGACCTCCTATGCTACCCCACAGCCCATGAAGAATCTGCTGGGGCATACCGCCTATATTTTAGAAGGCATCCGAAGCCTGGCAAATCTCAAGACTTATCGTCTGAAGGTCACGTGGGACGGAGAGGTGCTGGAGGACGACTTTATCTACGGCATGGTGAGCAACTCAGTCTCTGTGGGTGGCTTTAAGGGGCTGGGCGGCCAGAAAGTGGTACTGGACGACGGACTGTTTGAGGTGCTGCTGGTGCGGGCGCCCAAAAGCCTGATGGATCTGAATCAGGTGGCCGCAGCTCTGGTCAGCCGTCAGCCCAATGAGAATTTCATTGCGATTCAGGCCAGCCGGATCTCCTTCGAAAGCGAGCAGCCGGTGGACTGGACGCTGGACGGGGAGTTCGGCGGCGCCCATGAGAAGCTGACCATTGAGAATCTGCCCAGCGCGGTGACCATCTTCAGCGGCGGCGGCCCCCAGGAAGCAGAAGCGCCCCAGAACGCGGACGCCTGAGAGGTATTTGCGCGAAAACGTTCTGAGAGAGCTGAGGAAACGGAGTATTTGCGGGATATTTCTGCCCATCTGCTTCCAGAGGGAAACACCTGCTGCTTTTTCAAAAATATTTTTTGGTAAAAATGCAGACAAAACATTGTCAAGCGGCCTGAAATACGGTATAATGCCCAATAGTTGGACGAAACAGGCCGGAGCTGGCTTGTGAATATTGTCAGGAAAGGAACGTCACCATGAGCTTTACCGCAAAACAAATCCGTAACGTCTGCCTGCTGGGCCACTCCGGCAGCGGCAAGACCACCTTGGTGGAGAATATGCTGTATCATACCGGCGCCATTGCCCGTATGGGTAAGACCGTCGATGGAAATACCGTATCTGACTACGATCCTGAGGAGATCAAGCGGCAGATTTCCATTTCTGCCTCTATTATTCCCATCAAATACAAGGATCATCTGCTCAATATCATTGACTGCCCGGGCAACTTCGACTTCAGCGGCGAGGTGGCCGAGGCCCTGTCCGTGGCTGATGCCGTGGTTATTGTCCTGCCTGCCAAGGGCAAGGTCTCCGTGGGCGCTGAGCGGGCCTGGAAGATGGCTCGGGCCAGAAACCTGCCCACCTTGTTCTACATCTCCAAGGTGGACGAGGAAAACAGCGACTACAACGCTGTGGTGGAGGAGCTGAAGGAGAAGTTCGGCAATCAGGTGACTCCCATCGTCTCCCCTCTGTGGGACAGCAGTAAAAAGGTCATCGGCGTGCTGGACGTGCTGGACAAGTGCGCCTACGGCATCCTGGGCGACGGCAAGAGCCATAAGATCGACATCCCCGCCGAGAAGGCCGACTATGTGGAGGAGTCCTACGCGGCGCTGATGGAGAATGTGGCCGAGTACAGCGAGGAGTTCATGGAGCTGTTCTTTGAGGGCCATGAGTTCACCCCCGAGGAAGTGGCCCAGGGCCTGCTGGCCGGCATCAAGGACGCCAGCATCACCCCGGTCTACGGCGGCAGCGCCTTTACAGGCATGGGCACCGAGGCTCTGATGCACGGCCTGATCACCATGGGCCCCTATCCTATGAACACAGATCCCATGACCGGCGTCAACGCCGACGGCGACCCCATCGAGGTGGCGGTCTCCCGTGAGGGCGACACGGTTGCTTATGTCTTTAAGACGGTCTCCGACCAGTACGGCAAGTATTCCTATGTCAAGGTGCTCCGGGGCAAGCTGACTCCGGATATGACTCTGGTCAATGGTACCACCGGCCAGAGCGAGAAGATCGGCCGCCTGTACGCCATGTGTGGCAAGAAGGCCTCCGAGCTCAAGGAGCTCAACGCCGGCGACATCGGCGCCATCGCCAAGATGGACCGCATCAAGACCGGCGATACCCTGTCTGCCGGCGCCATCAAGCTGGATCCCATCCCCTTCGCTGAGCCGGTGTTCTCCAAGGCCATCGCTCCGGCCAAGCGGGGCCAGGACGACAAGGTGGGCATGGGCCTCAACCGCCTCAATGAGGAGGACCCCAGCTTTAACGTGGTCAACAACGCTGAGACCCATCAGCTGGTCATCAACGCAGCCGGCGATATCCAGATCGATGTGCTGGTTTCCAAGCTCAAGAGCCGCTTTGGTGTGGACGTGGTCCTCTCTGAGCCTCGGGTGCCCTACCGCGAGAAGATCCGCAAGACGGTCTCCAAGCAGGGCAAGTTCAAGAAGCAGACCGGCGGCAGCGGCCAGTACGGCGACGTCTGGGTCCGCTTCGAGCCCTGCGACAGCGAAGAGATGGTCTTTGCTGAGGAGGTGTTCGGCGGCAGCGTGCCCCGTAACTACTTCCCCGCTGTCGAGAAGGGTCTCCGTGAGGCCTGCAACCACGGCGTGCTGGCGGGCTATCCCGTGGTGAACCTGAAGGCTGTCCTCTATGATGGCTCTTACCATCCTGTGGACTCCTCTGAAATCGCCTTTAAGACCGCCGCTCAGCTGGCCTATAAGGCCGCTCTGCCCGAGGCCAGCCCCGTCCTCATGGAGCCGGTAGGCGAACTGAAGGTCACTGTCCCCGATAGCTACATGGGCGATGTCATGGGTGACCTGAATAAGCGCCGGGGCCGCGTGATGGGCATGAACCCCACCAACGACGGTGACCAGGTTATCGAGGCCGAGGTGCCCATGGCTGAGATGGGCTCTTATGCCATTGATCTCCGGGCCATGACCCAGAGCCGCGGTACCTTCACCTTCCACTTTATCCGCTATGAGGACTGCCCGCCCATGGCCCAGCAGAAGGCCATCGAGGCTGCCAAGGCCCTCCAGGAGTAATTCATTACGATCCCATCGGCCCGCCGGGAATCCGGCGGGCCATTTCGCGCAAAAGAGGATGCCGTGGCGGCTTTCGTGGAAAAGCACAGGCGTATAGGAGAAATTTTTGTTTTATTTTTCCCTTGTATTTGTGGAATATTAGGGATAAAATAAAATACAATGCGAATTTTTTGAATCGAGGGATAGCGACTATGACAACCATCGACATTATTTCCGGTTTCCTGGGCGCGGGCAAGACCACGCTGATCAAAAAGCTGATCCAGGAGTCCTTCCAGGGCCAGAAGCTGGTACTGATCGAGAACGAATTCGGCGAGATCGGCATTGACGGCGGCTTTATGAAGGACGCCGGCATTCAGGTCACTGAGATGAACTCCGGCTGCATCTGCTGCTCTCTGGTGGGCGACTTCGGCGAGGCGCTCAAGCAGGTGCTGGAGACCTATGCGCCCGACCGCATTATTATCGAGCCCTCCGGCGTGGGCAAGCTGTCCGACGTGGCCAAGGCTGTGGGCCGCGTGGCGGAGCACTCCGATCTCCAGCTGGGCAGCGCCATCACCGTGGTCAACGCCAAGAAGTGCAAGATGTATATGAAGAACTTCGGCGAGTTCTTTGACGACCAGGTGCAGCACGCCGGCACCATCATCCTCAGCCGCACCGGCGACATGAAGGAGGACAAGCTGGAGGAGGCAGTGAACCTGCTCCGGGCTCAGAACCAGGAGGCAGTCATCATCACCACCGACTGGAGCCAGATCACCGGCGACCAGATTCTCTCCGCCATGAAGCTGCACTCCCTGACCGAGGAGCTGATGGCCCAGGCCAGGGCTGCTCAGGAAGAAGAGGAGGATGTCTGCCCGGTCTGCGGCCATCATCATGACGATGAGGACGAGTGCGGCCACGAGCACCATCACCACCATGACCACGATGAGGA
>JBJDXT010000157.1:14562-23352 GCA_051866795.1 Candidatus Onthomonas sp.
ACGATGAGGACGAGTGCGGCCACGAGCACCATCACCACCATGACCACGATGAGGATGAGGAGCACGGGCACCATCATCATCACGACCATGACGAGGATGAGGAGCACGGGCACCACCACCATCACGACCATGATGAGGATGAGGAGCACGGGCACCACCACCATCACGACCATGACGAGGATGAGGAGCACGAGCACCACCATCACGATCATGAGGGCTGCTGCGGCCACGATCACCACCATCACCATCACCACGCCGACGAGGTGTTCACCTCCTGGGGCATGGAGACCCCCAAAAAGTTCACCCAGGCGGAGATTCGCACTGCACTGGAGGCTCTGGACACCGGTGACTTCGGTCAGATCCTCCGGGCCAAGGGCATTGTGCCCAATGCGGACGGCAGCTGGATCCACTTCGACTATGTGCCCGGCGAGGTGGACGTCCGCTCCGGCGCTGCCGATGTGACCGGCCGCCTGTGCGTCATCGGCGCCCAGCTCAAGGAGCAGGACCTGAAGGCCCTGTTCCACCTGTAAGCGGGGGCGAGGATATGGCAATCAAGCAGCAGCCGATTCCCGTCTATCTAATCTGCGGCTTTCTGGACGCGGGCAAGACCAACTTTGTGGCCCCCATGCTGGCCAACGACGAATTTACCAAGGACGAGCGCACCCTCCTGCTGATCACCGAGGAGGGGGAGGAGGAGTACGATCCCCAGGCCTTGGCCCATTTTGATGTCTCCTGCCAGGTGCTGGAGGACAAGGAGGACTTCTCCCGGGAGAACCTCTTCCAGCTCCAGCGCAAGTACCGCCCCACCCAGATTGTCATCGAATACAACGGTATGTGGCAGCTCCAGGAGATTGAGGAGGCCTTTCCGCCCCAGTGGACCCTGTACCAGATTGTCTGTCTCGTGGAGGCGCCTACCTTTGACAGCTATGCCAAAAATATGGCCAGCCTCATGATGGAGAAGCTGCGCAATGCGGATATGATCATCTTCAACCGGGTCACCGACGACCTGGCGGATCAGCTCCGCCAGCGCAACCTGAAAATGCTCAACCGCCGGGCGGAGATGTACCTGGAGTACGCCGACGGCGAGCGGGTGGAGGACTACGACAACGGCATGTGCCCCTTCGACCTGTCCAAGCCTGTGCTGGAGCTGAGCGATGAGGACTTCGGCTTCTGGTATACCGACTGCATGGACAATATGGAGCGGTACGAGGGCAAGACGGTTCGCTTCCGTGGTATGGTAGCCAAATCCCCCAAGTTCCCCAGGGGCTGCTTTGCGGTCGGCCGGTTTGCCATGGTCTGCTGCGCCCAGGATACCACCTTTTTGGGTGTCCTCTGCAACGGCCCCGAGCTGAACAAGGTCAACAACAAGGACTGGGTGGAGGTCACCGGTAAGATCCGGATCAAAAAGATGGCTATCTATCAGGGCGAGGAAGGCCCAGTTCTGTACACCTTGGAGGTCAAGCCCACCCAGGCGCCGGAGGACCCGCTGGTATACTTCTGAAAACGCAGGCTTGTGAAGGATTGACCTGAGTCGTGAAATGGTTGACTGAGATCGTGAAATGATTGACAAAGTTTTCTCTGATATGATATACTTTGTATCAGAGATTTTGGAAAGGCGTTGACAGAAGGATGAAAAAGGGAAGGATCTCCAACGCAGTCATCCGAAGGCTGCCCCGCTACTGCCGCAGCCTGCGGGCGCTGCAGCGGGAGGGCGTCCAACGGATTTCATCCTCTGCGTTGGGGAAGAATATGGGGCTGACTGCCTCTCAGATCCGGCAGGATTTGAGCTGCTTCGGCGAATTTGGCCAGCAGGGCTACGGCTATAATGTGGACACTCTCTATCAGGAGATCTATGAGATCCTGTGTCTGAACAGAAAGCGGACGGCGGTCCTCATTGGTGTGGGTAATCTGGGCTGTGCCCTGATGCAGAATTTTGATTTTGAGGACAGCGGCTTTCACTTGGCTGCCGCCTTTGACATCAAGCCGGAGCTGATCGGCACCGAGGTCAACGGCGTGCCGGTGCTGTCGGCCCAGGAGTTGGAGCCCTATCTGGAGGCCAACGATGTAGCGGCGGCGGTGCTTACCCTGCCCGCCCGATATGCCCAGACGACAGCGGATCTGCTCATGGAGCACGGGATCCGGGGCATCTGGAACTTTACCAATTTTGACTTTGAGGTAGGCGAGGAGCACGCTGATGTGGTAGTGGAGAGCATTCATTTCTCCGACTCCATGCGGGTGCTCAGCTATCTGATCGGCGATTGAGAAAAAACTCCGCCGGGACGGGCAAAACCGGACCGGCGGAGTTTTTGCACCCTTTTGGGGGAAGGGCATAGGATGGAGTGTGGCCGGGAGGACCGGCCGCAGACAAAATAACAGGAGGTACGTCTCATTATGGGATGCTGTAACAATGGTTGGGGCGGCGGCGGCTGCCTGTGGATTATTATCCTGATCATCATCCTCTTCTGCTGCTGCGGCGGCAACAACTGGGGTGGCTGCGGCAACGGCTGCGGCAATGGCTGCGGCAACTGCTGAGCGAGCAATTCATAGAGGCCTGTAAATGAACAGGGGCCCCGGCCAGGCGGCCGGGGCCCAATCTGTTATATTATGATGGCATAATCAGTAGCTGCACCGGAGGCTGCTCCCCGCTCTGGACACAGACCGCCAGGTGATAGCCTCCTGCGGGAAAGTCCACCAGCTGGACGGAATAGCCCGGGGCGGGATCAACGGCCTCAAAGCTCTTGAAGGAACAGAGCAGACCCTGGCCGGTACACTTGGTATAGGCCTCCTTCTCCACCCACAGGTCGAAAAGCTGACGGTCGTAGTCCTCCAGCGGCGCTGCCTGAAGCTGCCGCTGCTCGGCGGAGGTAAACTTTTTGCCCAGCTTAGGGGAGACGGGCCGCTCCTGCTGGATATCTACCCCTACCGGCACATCGGCCACAGCGCAGACCGCCCAGAGGCCGGAGTGGGAGAGATTGAAGTGGAACTGAGGACAGCCCAGCAGATAGGGCTTGCCGTTTTCCGCCTTGTCCCGGCAGACCGGCAGGGGGACCCCCGGACAGTGGCGCTTCACCGCCCGCTGGAAGAGCAGCTCTGCCGCAAGCCCCAGCATCCGCTCCCGCTGAGGCAGGGCGGAGAGCTGGTAGAGCCGGCTTTCAGGCACTGCGTCCTGATAGGCGGACAGGCTGGGATTGAGCTGGGGGATGTCCAGCGCATAGAGCCAGACCATGACTCAGCGGAGACGGCCGTAGAGACCGGTGACATAGTGGAGCCGGTCAGAGACCACGTTGTTGAGCGCCTCCCGGCGCACCCGCCAGCTCCAATTGCTGGAGCCCACCGTGCCGGGGAAGTTCATCCGGCTGTCCGCCCCCAGGCCCAGCACGTCCTGGAGGGGAGTCATGGCCAGACTGCAGGGGGAGACCCAGGCGCCGGCAATGGCGCACCAGCCGATGCCCTCGTCCGCGTGGATGTGGAGGTAGTTGGTGCAGTAGTTGCGCTGCTCCGGGGTGGCCATGTCGCAGTACCACTGGACAAAGGTGGGGGTGTCGTGGGTGCCGGTGTACATGACCGAGTCGGGAATGCCCTTGTGGGGCAGGAAATTGGAGGAGCCGTTTACGTCGCTGAAGGCGTCGGTGAGCACCCGCATACCGGGAATGCCGCAGTTCTGGATGAACTTGACCGCCCCGGCGCTGAGATCGCCCAGATCCTCGGCGATAAAGACGGCGTCGGGCACGTTCTTCCGGAAGGCGTCCAGAATCTTGCCGGCGGGGCCCTTCTTCCACTTGCCCTCCAGGGCGGTCTCGGAGTCGGCGGGGATCTCCCAGTAGTCGTAGAAGGCCCGGAAGTGGTCGATGCGGATCACGTCATAGAAGGCCATGGACTGGCGGATGCGGTTGCACCACCAGGCGTAGCCGGTCTTTTCGTGGTAGCTCCAGTTGTACAGGGGATTGCCCCAGAGCTGGCCCTGGTCGTTGAACAGGTCTGCGGGGACGCCGGCCACAAACTTGGGCTGCCGGCTGGCGCTCACCCGGAA
This sequence comes from Candidatus Onthomonas sp., assembly GCA_051866795.1. GTDB lineage: Bacteria > Bacillota > Clostridia > Oscillospirales > Oscillospiraceae > Onthomonas. Next base: position 18,593 of record JBJDXT010000157.1, read on the forward strand.
CAGCTCGGGGTGGACCCAGACGTCGGCGGAGTCGGGGGAGACATAGATGGGGATGTCGCCGATGATGGAGATGCCCCGCTCATTGGCATAGGCCTTGAGGGCGGACCACTGCTGGAAGAAGAGGTACTGGAGGAACTTGTGGAACCGGACGTCCTCGGCCAGCAGCTCGGCGTACTTGGCCACCGCCTTCTCATCCCGGCGGATCAGCTTCTTGTCCGACCAGGCCTGAAGGGGGGCGCCGAAGTGGTCGTGGATGGCGGTAAAGAGGGCGTAGTCCTCCAGCCAGTCCTTGTGCTCCTGGGTGAAAGCCTCCACCTGCTCCAGCAGCGCCTCGTCCGCCGCCTGGAAGGCCTTGCGCAGCAGGGGCATCCGGGTGGCGTAGAGAAAGGGGTAGTCCACCCGGTCGGGGGAGCCGTGGTAGCGGACGGCGGCCACGTCGGCCTCGGTCAGCAGGCCCTGGGCCACCAGCTCGTCCAGGTCGATGAACAGGGGATTGCCCGCGGCGGAGGAGGGGGACATGTAGGGGGAGTTGCTGCCGCCGGAGGGCACCAGAGGCAGCAGCTGCCAGTAGCTCTGGCCGCCCCGCTGGAGAAAGTCCACAAAGTGCCGGGCCTCAGCGCCCATGGAGCCGATGCCGTAGGGGCCGGGGAGGGAGGACAGATGCATTAAAATACCACTGGAACGTGGGAACATGGGAATACTTCCTTTCCTGGAGGGCAACCCCTCCGTCAATGTCGAAAAAGGCGGAAGCGGGGAATCTTCCCCGAAAGAACAACCGGGAAACCAGACTTTTCCACCAATGTTTAATTATTATAATGGAAGAAAGGAGAGCTGTCAATCCATAGCAGGCCCGCCTTCCGGCAGGACGGGAAAAGGGTGAGAAAAAACGAAAAGTGCTTGCATTTGCCGGGAGAGGCGGCTATAATAACGACAGAACCTGTCGTTTGAGGTGTCCTATGGAACGAATCGCCCTCAAAACCGCATCCGTTTCCTACTCCTATTATGGCTGTGGCCGATTTACGGCTTACGGCTTTTTTGGCGTGGGAAAAATGGATACAGCGGTGAGATGAATGGGTGTTGCCCCCGGCAGGGGGAGTGACAGGCATTGCAGGTCGGCTGCAGAGCTCATTGATTGCATCGTGCACGTCAATGGGCTCTGTTTTTTTATGCAGATTTGGAGTAAAGGAGAGAGTATTATGGTCGTCATTATGAAGCAGGGAGCCTCCCAGAACGATATCCGGAAGCTGGTGGCCCTCTTTGAGTCGAAAAACCTGAAGGTGGGCATCACCGTGGGCGTGGACTGCACCATCCTGGGCTTGGTGGGCGACACCACCGCCGTGGACATGGAGAAGATCCGCCAGTACGACGCCGTGGAGCGGGTGACCCGGATCTCCGAGCCCTACAAAAAGGCCAACCGGAAGTTCCACCCGGACGACACCGTGGTGGACGTCAGCGGCGTCCCGGTGGGCGGCGGCAACTTCACCGTCATGGCGGGGCCCTGCTCCATTGAGAGCGGGGAGCAGATCACCCAGATTGCGAAAGACGTACAGGCCGCCGGGGCGGGCATCCTCCGGGGCGGCGCCTTCAAGCCCCGCACCTCCCCCTATTCCTTCCAGGGCATGGGCCTGCCCGGCCTCAAGCTGATGCTGGAGGCCAAGGCGGAGACGGGACTGCCCATCGTCACCGAGCTGGTCAGCCCGGAATACTGCGAGATCTTCGATGAAAAGGTGGATCTGGTCCAGATCGGCGCCCGGAACATGCAGAACTTCGAGCTGCTCAAGGAGGCGGGCAAGATGTCCAAGCCCATCCTGCTCAAGCGGGGCCTCTGCGCCACCTACGAGGAGTGGATTATGTCCGCGGAGTATATTATGAGCGAGGGCAACCAGAACGTCATCCTCTGCGAGCGGGGCATCCGCACCACCGAGACCTATACCCGGAATACCCTGGACGTCTCCGCCATCCCCTGCATCAAAAAGATGAGCCATCTGCCCATTATCATCGATCCCAGCCACTCCGGCGGCTACAGCGACCTGGTGGAGCCTTTGACCCTGGCGGGCATCGCCGCCGGCGCCGACGGCATCATCGTGGAGGTACACAACGACCCCAAGCACGCCAAGTGCGACGGCCAGCAGTCCCTCACTCCCGGCCAGTTCGGCACGCTGATGGGGAAAGTGGAAAAGCTCGTTGACTTCATGGGCAAGACCATTGTAAAGTAAGGAGAGAAAACACAAGGAGGTCTCCCGTCATGCTGACAGCAGACCAGCTTCAAATCTCCGCCCGTTCCAAGTCCCTGCCGGGCACAGATTATTTCCCCCTAGAGGGGCAGGGGCTCAGCGCTTCCCTCCGCTGTATCAACGGCGATGGGACGGAAAAGCGCCGCCGTCAGGCCGAGCTTCTGATTCAGAATCAGACGGCGGCAACCTGGGAGGGCGTGCTCCGCATCCAGCTCACCCTCCCTGCCAGAGAGCCCCGGTTTTTCCTCCCCGGCTTTCTCTACGGCCGCAACCGGGGAGAGGCGCCGCTGAACATCCCCCGGAAGTTTCCCCGGCTCCGGCGGGGGGAGCCGGACTTTCCCGCCTCCTCCTGGTGGATGGTGCGCAGCGACCAGCTCAGCCATCCGGCGGCCTTTCTGTATGACAACGGCATGGTCTATGGCCTTGCCGCCCTGCCCTTTCTGGAGCGTCGGGATGGGGCGCTGGTGCAGACGCTGGCCCCCGCAGGTGATTTCCGGTTCGCCGGCTTCTGCTGCAGCCTGGAGGAGGACAGGGCCTCGGTGGGCTACACCCTGGGCTACGAGAACGCCCCCTGGCTGTTTATCCAGTCCACCCGAATTGAGGAGCGCAGGCCTCTGGGAGAGGAGAACGGTATCTGTCTGGCTCCGGGGGAACAGGCGGTGATCCGGCTGGAGCTGTTTGCCTTTCCGGCGGAGAACGAGACCGGCTTCTATACCGCTCTGGAGCAGGTCTACGGTCTGTACCACCAGTGGCCCAGAAGCGTGGGCAGTCCTGCCCGGGCCATCCGGGACCTGTCCCAGGCGGTATATCAGTACGCCTGGCTGCCGGAGGAGCAGTGCTATTCCGGCTTTGTCCGGGAGGACGGCGCGGGGGGCTTTACTTACAACAAGATCCACTCCCTGACCTGGACCAACGGTCTGACGGTGGCGGTGCCGCTGCTCATGGCGGCGGACGTCAATCAGGACGAGCAGATGCGGGCCCAGGCATTGACCTTCATTGAGGACAGCGTGGCCCACTGCATGAACCCCGCCTCCGGCCTCCCCTTTGAGACCCGCTGGCAGGGGAAGTGGAGCGAAAAGGGCTGGTGGTACGACGGGATGCACACCGGCGGCCACTCCGGCTATCTGATCGGTCAGGCGGTGTATTACCTGCTCAAGGCCTATGAATATGAGAAGAACCTCCAGGGCTGTGCCCATGAAGATTGGCTGGACTTCGCCTGCCGGGTGCTGGAGCGGGTCCAGCGGGAGCGCAGCTTCGAGGGGGAGTATCCCTTCGCCCTCTCTGTGGAGACCGGGGCCGGACTGGAGTACGACAGCATGGGCGGCGCATGGTGCCTGGCGGCCTGGGCGGATTACTGCCGGCTCACCGGCCGGCGGGACGTGCTGCCCCAGCTGGCGGAGAGCGAAGGGCACTACTACCGGAAATATGTGGCCCGGGCGGAGTGCTACGGCGGCCCCCTGGACACCGACAAGGCGGTGGACAACGAGGCGGTGCTGGCCTATCTCCGGGCGGTCTGCCAGCTCCACCGGATCACCGGCGAAGCGATCTATCTGGCCCACATGCGGGACGCGCTGAGCTATGAGTTTTCCTTCAAGTTCTGCTACAACGTCCCGGTGCAGACCCCGCCCCTGAGCGAGGTGGGCTGGAGCAGCTGCGGCGGCAGCATCACCTCCACCGCCAACCCCCATATCCACCCCATGTCCTCCACCATCTTGGGGGAGTTACAATATTATGTCGACCAGACCGGAGACAGCTATGTGAAGAGCCGTCTGGAGGACACCCTGCTGTGGGGCTGCCAGACCTACAACACCCGGGACGGGGAGTATGGCTACGGCAAGACCGGCTGGATGTCCGAGCGGTTCTGCTACGGCCAGGGCCTGCTGGTGGAGCGGTATCCCGACGGTAGCCCGGCCAGCACCTGGTTTGCCCTGATGCCCTGGGCGGCCTGCAGCGTGCTGGAGGGGCTGGTGGATGTGACCGCCGGAGAAGAGAACGCCGGTTGCGCGAAGGCGGCGGACAAGGTATAATAAGAAAAATGGGCCTTTTCGCCCAGACAAGACAGAAAGTGATGTGATCCCGGTGAAAAAGCTGACCGTCGCCCTGCCGGGGCGGGAATATGAGATTTTGATTCAATCCGGCATTCTGGACCAGGCGGGAGACCGGTGCCGCCGGGTGCTGCCCAAAACTACCCGTGTGCTGCTGGTCACCGACTCCAACGTGGCCCCTCTCTATGGGGAGAGGACGGAGCGGAGCCTGACCGCCGCCGGTTTTCAGGTGGAGACGTTGGTCATCCCGGCGGGGGAGCCCTCCAAGTGCGTGGCTCAGCTGGAGCGGATCTGGAATCAGGCCATGGCCTTTGGCCTGACCCGCACCGACGCCGTCGTCGCCCTGGGCGGCGGCGTGGTGGGAGATCTGGCGGGCTTTGCCGCCGCCACCATTTTGCGGGGCATCCCCTTTGTCCAGATTCCCACCACCCTGCTGGCCCAGGTGGACTCCTCCGTGGGCGGCAAGGTGGCCATCGACCTG
>JBJDXT010000158.1:0-22932 GCA_051866795.1 Candidatus Onthomonas sp.
GTGGGGGGGTCGTCGGCCAGCAGCAGATCAGGGTTGCAGGCCAGCGCCATAGCGATGACCACGCGCTGCTTCATGCCGCCGGAAAACTCAAAGGGATATTCCACATAACGGACCCGGGGGATGCCCACCATCTCCAGCATCTCGCAGGCTCTCTTTTTGCCCTCTTCCCGGCTGAGATTGCTGTGCAGCAGGATGCCCTCCAGAATCTGGTCGCCTACCGTCTGCAGCGGATTCAGGGCGGTCATCGGGTCCTGGAAGATCATGGCAATCCGGTCGCCCCGGATCTTCAGCATCTCGGCCTCGCTCATCTTTACCATGTCCCTGCCTTCCAGGCAGATCTCGCCGCCGGTCAGCTTGGCAGGTGGGTCGGGGAGGATGCCCAGAATGGCGCGGGCGATGGTCGTCTTTCCTGCGCCGGTCTCACCCACCAGCGCCAGGGTCTCGCCCTTGCGCATGTCAAAGGAAACTCCGTTGACCGCGTGGACAATCTTTTTTCCCGAGGTGTAAATGACCTCCAGGTCTTTCACAGAAAGGAATACACTGTTTTCTTTTTCCATGGTTCTTCCCCTCCGATCAGTCTTTCAGCTTCGGGTCGAGGGCGTCGCGGACGCCGTCGCCCAGCAGGTTGATTGCCAGGATGGTCACTGCGATAAACAGGCCCGGGAACAGCATCATGTGCGGCGAAACCAGAATGTGGGCACGGGCGTCAGACAGCATTGCGCCCCACTCAGGCGTAGGCGGCTGAACGCCCAGACCGATGTAGCTCAGAGATGCGGACATGGTAATCGTGCTGCCAATGCTCATTGTCATGCCCACAATCAGGGGAGAGATGACATTGGGCAGCAGATGCTTGAACATGATGCTCACCTTGGAGCAGTTGATGGATTCAGCCGCCTCCAGGTATTCCTTGGAGCGCTCGGCCAGAATCTGCGCGCGGATCATGCGCACATTTCCGGGTACGGCGCCAACGGTCAGCGCCAGAATGGTGTTAAAGAAGCCGGCACCCAGAGCGGACGAGATGAGGATGCACAGCAGCATCGAGGGCAGCGAGGACCAGATGTCCATCAGACGCATAATCAGCGTCTCAACCACGCCGCCGAAATAGCCGGCGATAGAGCCGATGATAATGCCCACGGCCGCGCCGAACAGAGAGGTGCAGATGCCCAGGGCGATGGAGTAGCGGCCGCCGTACAGCAGGCGGGAGAAAATGTCACGTCCCATAACGTCGGTGCCCATAATGTGAGCGGCGCTGGGGGCGGCAGACATATGCATCAGGTCCATATCATCTGTACCATAGGGCGCAATCAGCGGCGCGCAGATACAGACGAGCAGCATCAGAACAAACAGAACCGCTCCCACTTTGGCGCTGGGGCTTTTCACGGTTCGCTTCAGCGTCTCCAGAACGATTGACGTTTTCTGGGGCTTCTTCTGTGCAGAAGTCTTTTTCATTTCCGATTACCTCCTTCCGCCGCTTGCATATTTCGCCTTGATGCGCGGATCCAGGAACGCATAGACCAGATCCACGAGCAGCATAATCAATGTTGCAAACACGGCGAAAAACAGAACGCAGGCGCGGACCGCCGGATAATCCCGGTTATTGATCGAGCTGAGCATATACAAGCCGACGCCAGGGATGGAGAACACAGACTCAATGACAGCCGAGCCGGCCACAATACGGGAAAGGCCGTTGCCCAGGGCGGTGATCACCGGCATTAAGGCGTTGGGCAGCATATGCTGATAGACCACCTTGCGCTCGGCCTGGCCCTTTGCGCGGGCTGTGGTGATAAAGTCTGCGCGGAACACTTCCAGCATACTGGACCGGGTCTGACGCGCGTTGTTGGCGATGCCGCCCAGGGAGCTGGCAATGATCGGCATGATGTAACACTTCCAGCTGTCAATGCCATAAGCGGGCAGCAGCTTCAGCTTGGAGGTAAAGAGCAGAATCATCATCAGCGCCACCCAGAAATCGGGGCAGGAAACAAAGACCATTGCGATGGCCATTGTCGCCGAGTCCTGCCATTTGCCGCCGTGGGTGCCGGCAAAGATGCCGAGAGAAATACCGATAATGACATTCAGCACCATGGCCGAGAGGCCGATGATCAGTGTGCGGGGCAGGCGCTGGATCAGTTCCTGGTAGACAGGCACCTTGTAAACCCAGGAGGTGCCGAAATCAAACTGGACAAAGGTCTGATAAAAATAGCGCCCCAGCTGGACCAGATAAGGATCATCCAGTCCCAACTGTGTATGCAGGGCAGCATAGTCCGCTTCAGTCGCGGTTGTGCCCATGAGGTAGCGGGCCGGATCACCGGGTGTAAAATACAAAATGGTAAAGATCAGGAACGCGGTTGCAAAGATGATAACGATCAGCCACAGCAATCGCTTCACAATATATTTTCCCATATAATCCTCCTAACACTTGAAGCATACGGCACAAGGCCGTATGCTTCAAGCATTTCACCTTCTAATCGTCAGGGAAACTATTTGATTCAGGTCAGTCCAGATAGAATACGCTGTCATTGACGCGGAGTGCATCCACATGGCTCTTGCCGATCTCGGCAATGTTGCTGGTGTAAACCCAGGTTTCAGTGCTGTAGGCGATCAGGTCAGCATAGGCGTTTTCAATGACGTAGTCCCGCAGGGCGGTCATGTTCTCCACATTGTAGCCCTCCGCGGTGTTGGCGGTGGCGTACAGCTCAAGCAGCTTGGGATCGCTCAGCATGCCGATGCTGTGGTCGCCGTCAAAGTCAGCGGTGTTGAACAGCTTGTTGAAGGAGCCGATCAGGCTGGGGCCGCCGGAACGGGACAGCAGCAGGTCATAGCCTTCGCCGGTGCCGGTGGTGGCGGAGAACTCGGTGTCGGTGACAACGCTCAACTCAACATGAATGCCAACCTGCTCCAGCAGGGCCTGGATCATAACCGCCTGGTTCTTGAACACTTCCTCGCTCTGGGTCAGCAGGGTCAGCGTGGAGCCGTCATAGGCGGACTCGGCCAGATACTGGGCAGCCAGCTCGGGATCGTAGTTGGTCACATAGTCGTCCTCATCCGCCCAGGCCTCGGCAAAGGTGGTCCACTTCTGGGTCGTGAAGGAAGTGCAGGGAGGCAGGCTGCCGGCGTTGGCGATCATCTCATTGTTCAGCGCATAGAAAACAGCGTTGCGGAAATTCACGTCGGACCAGATGGAGTTGCCGCTCATGTTGCCCATCAGGTAGTAGTTCATGCTGCCTGCAACGCTGACGACATCATACTGGTCGGAATACTCGCCGTCGGTAAAGTCAGACAGGTTCTCGTTGGGGACGATGGTGGAGATGTCGATGGTGCCGTTTTGCAGCGCGATGACCTGCTGAGCCGCCTCGGCGATCACGACGATATCAATCTCCTCCACATTCTGATGGTGGCCCTGGGCGATCAGGGACGCATCGGTCTGCCAGTAGTTCTCGTTTACCTTCAGAATAACGCTGGAGCCGGTGGTGAAGCTCTCAACCACATACGGGCCGGTGGCCACAGGTGCGGAGGCGAAATTGCCCTCCTCATAGGCCTTCTGGGAGAAGATCTTGATGTTGCAGAGGGGCCACTCCACTTCGCAGACGCCGTCGATCACCTTGTTCCAGGTGAAACGCACAGTGTAGTCGTCAACCTTCTCGATGGACTCAAACATGTCGAACTTGGCGGCATAGCCGGAGTCGATCTGTACCTGATAGGAAAAGACAACGTCATCGGCGGTGATGGGGTTTCCTTCGCTGTCGTGGATGTAGTCATACAGCTCCACATCCCACTGCAGGCCGTCATCGGAGATGGTATAGCCCTTGGCCAGGACAGGGTAATAGTTTTCTGCGTCGTAGTCAAACAGAGACTCATAGATGTAGCAGTAAATGCTGCCCTTGGAGCCGGAGTTGACATTCCAGGGGTTCAGATCCTGGGGGTCAACGCTGACAGCCACAGTCACCTTGGGATAGCGCTCATCGGTATCGTTGGTAGTCCGGCGCTCCGTGTCGATCTCTCCCGCTTCAATTTCGTCGAAGCCAACCTTGCTGCCTTCCTCCTCGCCGGCAGGCTCAGCCGCCTGCTCGCCGCCAGAGTTGGCGCTCTCTCCGCTGCCGGAGCTGTCCGAGCTGCCGCCGCAGGCAACCAGAGACAACGCCATTGCCAGCGCCAGTACGAGAGCCAGTAGTTTTTTCAGTGTTTTCATGTTTTCCTCTCCTTTTTTAAATTATCAGCAAACAGCACATGCTGATTACTTATGTTGTTGCAGCGCCTGCAGCTCCATCGGCCTCAGCGTCTTTTTATAGATTCGGACAAAGAGAATCATTGCCAGTGCAAAAGCGATGATGTCCGTGCAGGGAATTGCAAACCAGACATAATTGATCGTTGTAAATTTCGCCAGGCAATAGACAATAGGCAGCGGCAGCAGTCCGCGGATAACATTGCAGCTCAAGTTGATCATGCCGTTGCCCATGGCCGTGTACATATGGCCGATGACATTGACAACGGTAATGAGCAGGAAGGTGCTGGCCAGAATGCGCACAGCCGGAACACCCATGGAGAGCATATCGTCGCTGGCATTGAAAAACTGGAGGATCTGCTTCGGGAAGCATTCCAGAATCAGGGTGCAGACCGCCATGACACAGACGGCAATCTTCAGTGTGACCCGAAACGCCTCCATCAGCCGGTCGCCGCGCTTGCCTCCGAAGGAATAACCGGCAACCGGGATCAGCCCCTGGGACAGGCCATTACAGGGCATCATCACAAAGGTCTGAATCTTGTGGAACAGTCCGAAGAATGCAACCGCCGTTGCGGAGAACCCAATCAGCATCTTGTTCATGCAGATGGTCTGAATGCTGGTCAGTCCGTTTGCCAGCATGGCGGGCGCTCCCACCGTGTAGATCCCGCAGACGATATCCTTGCGGAAGCGGAAGCCCCGAAAACGGAACTCAATATCATGGTTCAGGCAGAAGTTCAGAATCATTGCGATGACCGCCGCCAGCCACTGGCCAAAGACGGTGGCAATCGCCGCGCCGCGGATGCCCATTGCCGGAGCGCCGAAGTAGCCGAAAATCAGGATCGGATCCAAGATGCAGTTTGCAACCGCTCCGGTGACCTGAGCGCACATGCTCAGAACGCTGTTTCCGGTGGCCTGCAGAAGCCGCTCCGCTGTCGTTGCAATAAAGATGCCGGTACAAAGGATGGTGCAGGTGGACAGGTAGATGTAGCTCTGCTCCAGCAGGTCCGCATCTGTCGTAAACGCCCGGAGAAACGGCTTGCTGAAAAACACGCCGAACAGGATAAAGACAAGGCTGGACAGAATCGCCAGGATCAGTCCGGTGGTCGCCACCATACAGGCATCGTCCCGTTTCCCTGCGCCCAGGCTGCGGGAGAGCAGCGAGTTGACGCCGACACCCGTTCCCACAGAGACCGCTACCATCAGAATCTGGATGGGCGAGGCCAGCGAGGTCGCCGTCAGCGCGTTCTCACTCAGGCGGGCCACAAAGAAGGAATCAACCAGGTTATACAGCGCCTGAACAATCAGGGAGATCATTAGCGGAAGGGATACACTTAAAACCAGCGGAACCATAGGTTCTGTTGCCATTCTGGATTTGCGGTCTGTTTTCTTTGTTTCGTTCATATCAAACCTCTTCTCGTCAGTCTGTTCAGGATTCCACTCACGAAAGTCTGTTGCGGTTTTCCAGTTTTTACACCTGCGTACTTTTTTAGCTTTCGTAATTGATTTTACTTATGTCCATATGCTATAATCATTTTTGCTAAAGCACATTTCTCGACATCTTTCGAGCTTCTTCTTGATAAATCCCCGCCTTTCCTGGTTCCTAGGATAACACTTGCGCCCTAACTTTTGCAATTCGACTTTCGGTAAGACTTATTCCACATTTGGATAAATCGCCATCCGAATTGCTGCCTTCAGGAGATCTATTATGGAAATTAACTATTTCAAGGAATTCGTTACCCTGTCAGAGACCGGGAATTTTACAGAAGCCGCAGAACAGCTCTTTATCTCCCAGGCTACTTTGTCAAAACATATCAAAAGTATGGAAAAAGAGCTGAATGAGCTTCTCTTCCTTCGAACAACCAGAAAGCTGGAGCTGACCGAATATGGCCGGCTCTTTCTGGAGGATGCACGCAAAATTGCCGCAGCTCAGCAGCATTACATGGATCAACTGTTTTCCTATCAGCACAGCAGCCTGGAGACGCTCCGTATCGGTTCCATTCCCATGATGCCTCACTACGGCATTACCAAAATGCTCTCCAGCTTTTCCCGCGCCTATCCCTCCTGCAATCTGGAGCTGACTAACGGCGGCGAGCTCGACCTTATGTCGGACTTTTCCAACGGCAAGTTTGAATTGGCCTTTATGCGCTACTGCTCCCTCCCGGAGGACGAGATAGCGGAAATCCCGCTGCTGGACGACTATATCTGCGTCGTTCTCGCCAAAGATCACCCGCTGGCTTCCGAAAAATCCCTTCTGCTCAAGCAGATCCAGGGAGAACAGCTTATTATGCTGCAGGGGCACGCGACGATTACCGATTTTTGTGATAAGCTCTTTGCCGATGCAAACTTTACGCCAAATATCCGGCTGCATATGACGACCTATATTAACATTCTGGATCTGGTGCGAAACAACATCGGCATTACCCTGATGACCTACCGGACGGCGCACTACATCGCACAGCCCGATCTGTCCATCATTCCGGTCGCTCCCAGAGCTCCGATCCATCTCTCCCTGTTCTATTCGAAAAAACATCCCCTCTCCCCCATTGCCAAGACATTCATCGCCTTTATCAAGTCGAATACCAGCATTATGCAGTTTATCGAGTGACGCGGCTGTTTCGCTTCTCTTCCGCTGCATGCCGCTCCTCTCAAAATCGAATGGCCAAAAGCAAAGACGGGCGCCCACATGGGCGCCCGTCTATTGTCTGTTTTTCTGCTGCCGCCGGCACAGGACTCCTCATTCCTTCTCCGCCCAGCTGGCTGTCAGCTTTTTCAGCAGCAGCCGCAGCGTCTCCTGCTCCTCCTGGGTGAGGGCATCATACAGATGCTCCTTCTCTTCTGACTCTGGCATGACCTTGGCCGCTTCCGCTCCGGCCGGCGTCAGAACCAGAACCGCTTTTCGCTTATCCTGGTCATCCTTCTCCCGGCGAAGCAGCCCCTTGTCCTCCAGCTTGGAAATCAGCTCGCTGACAGAACCCGGCCGAATCCCCAGCGCATCCTGCAAATCCTTCTGGCTCATCTGCTTCTCTTCGCTCAGGATTTTCAACACACGGCTTTGGCCATGCGCCTTACCCTGATGATGCAGAACATGCCCGCAGCGTCTCAGCAGCCCAGACAGGGAGTCGTCCTCCGCCTGCCAGCGGCGGTCGCGGCGGCCATGCTTTTCGCCCTTGCCGCAGCGTCCGCGGCCTTCTCTCTCGCCGCGATGGAAGTGGACCTCGCCCTCACCGTGGCGGCCGTGGCCCTCGCCGTGACGTCCATAAATGTATTCCCGTTCCAACTCTGCGGGAGCAGTCAATTCCATATCTTTCATCTCGTTTTCAGTATTCAAATCTGATTCATCCTTTCAGGTTGTCCTCGTCTGGTTGGTTTCTTTCTGTCTCTACTATATCAGCGTCCGCTCATCTTGTCAAGGTACCTAATCATATTTTTGTTTAGACGGATTTCACGCTCAACGTTCTCTTTGAGGCCCTCCTGCTTTTATCCATGCCTTTTGCCCATGGCCAAGCCATCTGAGCATTTTTTCCAAAACGGAATAAGTCTGCGCAAAAATATTATTATTAGGTGCCTTGACTTATGATATGTCATTCTGTAGAATATTAAGGTACCAAATTATTTGACTTCTTCCGGCAGAAAGTGAGGGAACGCAAAGGAATTATGTGGAAATACATTAAGCAATATCTGCACTTTGCAGTAATTGCCGCGCTGCTTATGATCGGCGAGGTCTCAATGGACTTACTTCAGCCCAGTCTGATGCGCCAAATAGTAGACGACGGCGTACTGGGGCTCAACAATGGCGGCACGGGAGATCTCTCCCTGATACTGACGCTGGGCGTGAAGATGATTATACTGGTCCTCTTCGGCGGCTTTTGCGGGTCGATGAATAACGTGTTTTCCCATTTGGGCTGCCAGAACATGGGCAACGAAATGCGCAAGGACGCTTTTCGTCAAATTATGGCGTTTTCCTTTCCGCAGATGGATCGCTTTGGCACCGGCTCTCTGATTACCCGTGTCACCAATGACATCACCCAGGTACAGAGTCTCATCACCCAGTTCATCCGGGGCATTATCCGCACCTCCATGCTGATGGCAGGCAGCATTTTCTGCCTGTTCCGTCTGAACCGGCAGTTTGGACTCATTGTGCTCTGCGCCCTGCCCTTTATGCTGGGCTGTCTGATCTTCTGTCTGTACCGGGCAAACCCGCTGTTTCCCAAGCTCCAGGCCCAACTGGATGAGATGAACAGCATCCTTCAGGAGGATATCTCCGGTATCCGCATGATCAAGGCCTGCGTTCGGGAGGCATACGAAAAGCTGCGCTTCGGTAAATCCAATGCCGGCTTCAGTCAAACACAGCTGCGCTTTCTGGTCATCTTTGCCTTTATGAACCCAATGATGAACGCTCTGATGTACCTGGTCGTCGCCATCTTTCTGATGTCCGGTTCCCTTCAGGTACAGCAGGGGACGGCAACGCCGGGCACTATTATGGCTGCAATTACCTATGTCACCCAGCTGCTGCACGGCATTCTCATGCTGGTCATGCTGTTTCAGCTCATCTCCCGGGGACTCGCCTCCTGGAAACGGGTTAAGGAGGTGCTGGAGTGTCAGCCTGATCTGAAGGATGGAACCTTTCAGGAAGAGACCTCTCTGCACGGACAGATTGAGTTCCGCGACGTCTCCTTTACTTATCCCGGAACCAGCCAGCGCGTGCTCAATCACATCAATCTGACCATTCATTCCGGCGAGACGCTGGCTATCATGGGCGCTACAGGCTGTGGAAAGACCACTCTGATCAATCTGATCCTCCGTTTCTACGACACCACTGAGGGGAGCATCCTGGTAGACGGGATAGACGTGAAATCCTACCGCCAAAAGGAGCTGCGGGACAAAATTTCCGTTGCTTTGCAGAAAAGTGAGCTGTTCAGCCTCTCCCTGGGAGAAAATATCGCCTGGGGCACACCGGAAGCCGCTCCGGAGCAGATCCGGCACGCCGCCGGGATTGCGCAGGCAGATTCCTTTATCCAGGCCGCCCCGGAGGGCTACGATACGCCTGTGGCAGAGCGGGGCACCAGCCTTTCCGGAGGACAGAAGCAGCGGGTCTCCATCGCCCGGGCTGTACTGAAGCCGGCTGAGATTCTCATCTTTGACGATTCCTCCAGCGCCCTGGACCTGAAAACTGAGGCCAACCTGTATGCCGCTCTGGAGCAGTCTGTACCGGAGCGAACCAAAATTCTGATTGCCCAGCGCGTCGCCTCTGTCCGCCGGGCGGATCGCATACTTGTTCTGGAGCACGGAGCCATCGCTGACTGCGGCACCCATAATGAACTTCTGGAACGCTGTCCAATCTACCAGGATATCTATCATTCTCAATTGGGAGAGGAGGCGCATGGATATGCCGAATAACAACTTTTCAAACAATAGCTCCTCTGCCATGAAGATTCCAGTCGGGCCAAAACGTGGTTTTAGTCCGGTAGAACACGCAGAAAATGCAGGCCAAACCCTGCTGCGCATCTGGTCCTATTTCGCACGGGAAAAAGGCATGCTGCTGGGGATGCTCTGTGTGGTATCCTTTGGTACCCTCTGTGGTGTCTACGCCCCCAGCCTGCAAAGCAAGGCCATTGATATCATCTCCGGCAGTGTCTCCGGATCCTTGCTGTTTACCGTACTGCTAATGTTGGCAGCCTATCTGCTCTACAGCGGCTGTCAACTGGTTCAGGGCCTATTCAGTGCCCGTCTGAGTCAGCGCATTGTCCGTCAGATGCGGCAGGATCTCTTTGACCGCATTATCGATCTGCCGGTTCGTTATCTGGACACCCATTCTCACGGCGATGTTATGAGCCGGATGACCAACGATATCGAAAACATTTCCACCACCGTTTCCCAGTCCCTGCCCTCTCTGTTCTCCGGCGTACTGACGGTGATCGGCACGGTGACCATGATGTTGTGGTACTGCTGGCAACTGGCGCTGCTCAGTCTGCTTACCGTTTTGCTGACTGTTCTGGTTACTCGGATTCTCTCCACGCAGGTGCGCAAAAGCTCCAGACGGCGTCAGGCCCTGCTGGGCACCCTCAACGGCACAGTGGAGGAGATGATCTCTGGCTACCGGACAGTGACCGCCTATAACCATCAGGAGGCCACTATTCAGGAATTTTCTCAACTGTCCGATGCGCTGACCAAATCGGGTATTCAGACAGATGCGATAGGCGGCATTATGGGCCCCCTCTCTAACTGCATTGGAAACATCGGCTTTGTCATCATCGCGGCTTTCGGCGGCTACTTTTCCCTTCACGGCATGATCTCTGTGGGTGTGATCTCCGCTTTTATCGTCTATGCCAAACAGTTCAGCCGCCCCATCAACGAGCTGGCCCAAATCTACGGCCAGCTGCAGACCGCCATCGCCGGCGCGGAGCGGGTCTTTCATGTGCTGGACGAGGCGGAGGAGGACAAGATCGGCAGCCATTTGGAAACAGATTCCCAGGCCTCTGTCTCCTTCCGGCAGGTGGACTTTTCCTACCAGCCAGGGCATCCAGTGCTCCGCGACTTCAATTTGGATGTTCCGCCCGGGAAAAAGGTCGCCCTGGTGGGTGCCACCGGAAGCGGTAAGACCACCGTAGTCAACCTGCTGATGCGGTTCTATGAGCCGGACAGCGGTCAGATTCTGATTGAAGGGAAGGATATTGCAGGCCTCTCCAGAGAGAGCCTGCGAAAAAACGTGGCTATCGTCCTTCAGGACACTGTGCTCTTCTCTGACACAGTAGAGAGCAATCTGAAATACGGCAGAGCAGACGCCACCATGGAACAGTTGGAGACCGCGGCGGAGATGAGCTGCTGCAGGGAACTGATCCAGGCCCTTCCCCAGGGCTATGACACGGTTCTGACCGGCTCCGGCGAGGCCATCAGCCAGGGGCAGCGCCAGCTTTTGGCCATTGCCAGGGCCTTTGTAGCCGACCCAAAGATTCTGATTCTGGACGAAGCCACCTCCAATGTGGACACCCGGACGGAGACAGCCATCCAGGACGCCATGCAGCGTGTAATGAAAAACCGTACCAGTATTATTATTGCTCACCGGCTGTCCACCATCCGGGACGCAGATCTCATTGTCGTCATGGATCAGGGCAGTGTTGTGGAACAGGGCAGCCATGAGTCCCTGTTGGCCAAACGAGGCCGATATTACCAGCTCTATATGACGCAATATGCTGGCTTTGCAACCTGATGTCAACCGAAGCATGGTGTGGAAACGGCAGTACTTCAGACGGGATAGGCATATCTGAGAAATGATGCACCCAAAACGACAACTTATGTAGCGTCGGACCACATTCCTGCCGCCGCGCAGGTACTGTAATGGCTGCAAACGTGCTGCGCCGGTGTCTTGCGAGTGAATCAAGCGCCGTGTTCCGCATCAACGTCATTGATCACACCACGCTCCCCAGCACTGTGGTCTCACTCTACCCGAAGCCCGTTGTCTTTTACAGTTTTGTGCCCCAGCAGCACTAGCCGGAAACTCAGGATCATTGGCAGGGACATCAAAAGTGTCCGGTGGAATGCCGGTCATTTGGTCAATAATATGGTAACTGTCGTTTACGGTCATATCTTTGATGCAGACTGAAAGCATCTGGCTAAGAAAGCTGACGATCCGTTCTTTTTGCGTTCAAAAACCAATGAGGGCAAAAAAGCAGTCGCATCCCCCATGTTAAACTTTACGGTTTTGGTCTTGGAATACAAACAGAACAGGCCTGCCATAACGACAGACCTGTTCTGAAGAGGAAAACAAGAAAGATGCTTGCTGGCAGCATCTCCGGAACACTACTTCGGGGTGGTCTGCCATGCATTCTTTCTCTGCGTTTGGGGCTTAGGAAAACAGGAGGCCCGAAACGCTCTATCATACGGGATTTCAAAAGGGTTCCCCTTTTGCCTAACCGATGACAGCATGAGTTCAGTTGTGTGTTCCGGCGGGCCGATGGCCCGCCGGAGTTGTTAAGGCCAAAACAGTTACAGATATTGATTACTGAACAGCAGCCTTTTTCTTTTTGTAGTTCACCAGCAAAGCGACCTCAGACAGAACCAGAATAACCGCGATGACAGCGTCCACAGTGTAGAAGGTCATCACCCAGCCGGGAATCTCATTGGGGTCATAGGTGTCATAGGTGTAGGAATTCACCATGGTATACATGATGTTCTTGCAGGCCTGGCGCATGGCGAGCACGCTGGTGGCGCTGGTGGTGTCGGTCATGATGGCGTCGTTACCGGCAGTGGCCAGCATCATGTCCGTGCCGCCCCGGACCGCCTTATCGGCGTCCATATAGCCGTAGTTACCGAAGTAGTCGGACAGAACCATGCCCTGGAAGCCCCATTCCTCCCGGAGCACCGTCTTTTGCAGCTCAGGGCAGGCGGCGGCCCAGGTGGTGCCGATGTAGTTATAGGAGGACATGACAGTGATGGGGTTGCTTCCGCTGTTCTTGATGCAGGCCTCGAAGGGGCGGAGATAGATCTCACGCATGGCCTGCTCGGTGGTCCATGTGCAAAGCATACCGTTGCGGTTGGTCTCCTGATCATTGAGGGCAAAGTGCTTGATGAAGGGATAGAGGCCGTACTCGTAGATACCGTCGCACTCGGCCACAGCCATAGCGGCGCTCAGCATGGGGTCCTCAGAATAATACTCGAAGTTGCGGCCGGCAAAGGCGCTTCTGTGCATGTTCATAGAGGGTGCGTACCAGCCATCCACACCCAGATCTCGCGCCTCGGCGCCCAGGCCCTCGGCGGCCAGTCTGGCCATGTCGGTGTTCCAGGTGGCGGCAATGACGATCTCAGAGGGATAACCCAAGCCTTTGGTCTGATCTGCATCTGCAGAGACGCGGGCGCTGATACCGGCAGGGCCGTCTGCATCCAGTGCCTTCAGCTTGCCCACGGAGGCGATGGCAGGAGAACCATAGCCTCCGTAGCCGATCATCTCCACCATATCGTCGATGCTGAGCTGATCCAGCAGAGCCTCCCACTTCTCATCGTCATAGGCGGCGCCCCGGAGATCGTACAGGGTCAGGCCGTTCTTGGCGCCGGTGGTTGGCATGACGTCGCTGTCGTCGTTGTAGAGCGTGGGATCATAGGTGCCGTTGCCGGTCACCTCGTAAGTGTCGGGCAGCTCGGTGGATGCGGGGGCGGCGGTTGCCTCGGCATAGTTTGCAAAGCCATCTGCCCGGGACAAATAAGTGACCTCACCTCTTGCAAAGTCAAACTGGTTCACGGCAGCCACCTGATCATCCGAGCGGGGATTGCTCTCGTCATAGGTAACAGTGGTGTCCACATTGTAGACCTTGGTGTCCACGATGTTATGAGAGTCGGTGCGCAGGGAGATTTCATAGGCGCCGGCCTCCAGGACATAGCAGCCGCTGCCCTGATCATCATAGGAGGCCATTTCTTCGGCGGTAAATTGCAGGGTCAGGGTCTGAGAGGCGCCGGGCTGCAGCAGGTCGGTTTTGTCAAAGGCGATCAGATTGGCGGCCGATTTCTCAATGCCGCCGTTGGTGTAGGGCGGGTTGAAGTAGAGCTCCACGACCTCTTTACCGGCGGTGTCGCCTGTGTTGGTGACCGTCACATCCACGGAGATCGCGCCGTCAGCGGTCACATTCAGCTCGCCCATAGTCTGGGTAAAGCTGGTATAGCTCAGTCCATAGCCGAAGGGGAACTGGACGGTGGTATCATAGTCGATGAGGCCTTCCACAGCGGCGGTCTCGTAGAAGCGATAGCCCACATAGATGCTCTCCACATAGTCCACAAAGGAGACCACGCCGTCGGCCCGCTCCCACCACTCTTTGGCAGCGGTGGTCACGTCCTCCACGTTGGTGTAGGCGAAGTGGCCGATGTTGTTGAAGTAAGGGGTGGCAGTCAGGTCATAGACCCAGGTATCGGTGGTCTTGCCGGAGGGGTTGACGGTGCCTTTAAGGATGCTGCCCAGGGCATTGAAGCCGGTAGCGCCCACGCCGGGGCAGACAACCAGGCTCTTGATCTGCTCATAGTCGTTGATCCAGCCCATCTCCAGAGGATTGGCGCCGTTGTAGACGACCACAACCTTGTCAAAGTTGGAGGTGACCAGATCCACCAGATCCTTTTCCGTCTGGCTCAGTTCCAGATAGGTGGAGCCGGGGGCAAAGTCATCGTAGTCGCCGTTGTTCTTATACAGCGCGTTGGTGTATTTGGTACCTTGATTGTAGGAGCCGTTGGCGATGACGTCCCGCTCGGCGTCGTAAGTGCCGTCCAGAACAGCGCCCATATCCTGAGGCAGATCGGCGCCCTCGCCGCCGCAGCGGCCGATGACAATCACGGCGGTGTCAGAGAAGGCCTTGGCGTTGTCCAGCATCTCCTGAGTGTAGCTGTCGGCGGTGGGCTCAGGGAGCGTCCAGTCCTGGCCGTTGTTGATGGTGATGGCAGGCCGGTCCGCCCGGTAGGCCACATAGAAGTCGGACAGCTCAGTGTTGAGCTGGAAGCCCGCGTTCTCCAGGCCAGTCAGCAGATCCACTGCGGTGGAGACGTCCACCGAGCCGGAGCCGGTGCCGCCATAGACGGGGTTGGTAGAGGCCCATCCAAAGACGTTCAGCTTCGCGGTATCGCTCAGCGGCAGGCCGTTCTCCTCGTTTTTCAGCAGAATAATGCCCTCCTCGGAGACCTGCTCCACAATCGCTCTGGATTGGGCGGCAGTCTCCTCCGTGATGGCGCCGGTGTCGCCCAGCACGACCTCCAGGGTGTTGCGCAGGGTGCCCAGGCACATCGCATTGACCACGATGCCAGCAAACAGCACCAGCGCGATGACCGACTGAAGCCGGATAAAGCCCTTTTTGGGAGCGGGCTGCTTTTTCGCCGCCACCATGACGACAATCCACAGGATTAGTCCCAGAATCAGGACGATCAGCGGCACTTTGATCATGTCCAGGACGCTGAATACGTCCTCCCATGCGACTTGAATACCAGTCATTTCTTCCTCCTTAATCTTCTATCAGGTTGGTCTGTCTTTTGAACCGGTTCATCCTGACCCTAGAATACAGCATGGGGGAGGGAAAAACAGAAACTGGTAAGATTGGTCTTGTTTTGGTTGAAAGTGGCAACGTGTATTGCGGTTCCTACATATAATATGGGCAGTCTCACCAAAAGACGGCCCATATTTTTGGTTATCTTTACGAAACGTCTGCCGTCAGCCCAGGCAGCAGAATGTCCAGGCAAAACATGCCGTCCTGCGTGCGCATGAGCAGCTCTCCGTCGTATTTCCGCACGATGTAGCGGATGCTCTGCACGCCGAAGCCGTGGTAGTTTTTGTCCTCCTTGTCGGTGACGGGTAGGCCGTCCTGAAATTCCAGCTCCCGGCTGCAGCGGTTTTCCAGATGCAGCATCACCATCTGACCATGGCGGCTGATGTTCAGGCTGATAATGCGCTGCTCTTCCGGCTCCCGCAAAACCGACTCCAGGGCGTTGTCCAAGGCATTTCCCATGAGGGAGTAGATATCGGCGGGATGGAGATGCGCAATTGCGTCGCCGTCTGCCATACAGCTGAGCTGTACCTGATGCTCCTCCGCCAGCAGGGCTTTTTCCCGCAGGACGTAGTCCAACGCCTCACAGCCGGTATGATAGGTGGCGTCATAGATGGACACCGCCTTTTGCACCTCTTCCAGATACTCTGACCGCTTGCCTGCGTCGCTCATAGCGGCCAGCGCCCGGATCTGATGCTTCAGGTCATGGCATTTCATATTGATGATGTCAATGGCCTCCTTGGAGCTTCTCTGCTGCGCGTTGGCAATCTGAAGCATCTGCTCCATGGTTTTGTTCTCCCGCTCCAGCCGGTTCTCCCGGAACACATAGTATTCCACCAGCAGCACCAGCAGACAGCACAGGCCGCTGTACAGGGGACAGATGACGTCGGTCAACAGAGAATTGCCAGCGCTGACCGAGGAGTAAAATACGCTGAGGACGATAGCCGCCAGCATGACGACCATGGCCAGCAAAACCGGACGCCGGTCTCCCGGCCGGAACTCCTCCTTTGCCCGGTTGGGGTGAATTACCAGCAGATACATCAGTCCGGCCACCAGGACATAGGGCAGCAGGCGGAACACGATAAAATCCAGCGTCCCGCCCAGCTGCTCTTCTGTCCAGCCGGTAAAAAAACGTACAATGCGGCTGACGCCGAAGGAGATATGTTCGACAGCGTACCCTCCGGTGGCAATAAACAGCAGCTCCAGCAAGGGCAGGTCGTAGCAAAAGACCATGGCAGCCATGGTCAGCGCCACCAGACCCAGATAGAAGCTGATATGCACCAGCGGGAGCGACCCCGGGAACAGATGGAGCAGACCGTACCAGCCGCTGCCGGTCAGAAGATAGCCCAGCAGAGCCAGGGGCAGCCGCCCGGCAAAATGCTGCTTTTTGCTGCGGCCCAGCAGAAACACCGATTCGCAGATCAGCAGCTGCATGGAGAACCGGAGAAAGGAGATATAGCGCATTGACTCCATCAGAAGCCACCTCCAATGTAGTCCACATATTCCTGGGTAAAGCTCTTCTTCATTCTGCGGGACAAGGGCAGCTCCTGACCGTTGAGCTCAACTGTGTCCTTGCCGATCCGCTCCACATGGCGCAGATTGACCAGGCAGCCTGAGGTACACTCGCAAAATGCCAGCTTCTGTAGCTTTTCCTTCACCTGCTGTATGGATGCCCGCTGGACAAAATCGCCCCGGACCGTATGATAGTGAGCATAGTTCCCGCTTTTTTCGATGTAAAGAATCTCGGATACAGAGACCCGGAAGACGCCCTCCTTGTTGCTGAGCACCAGATCCTTCCCCTCCCGCCGCCGGGCGAAATGAATTGCCTTTTCCAGCTTCCGGGCGAAATTAAAGTAACTCACAGGCTTAACCATAAAATCAATGGCGTTCACCTCGTAGCCCCGGATGGCATACTGAGCCATGTTGGTGATGAATAGGATGCCGACCCCCTCATCCTTGCTGCGAATCTCCTGGGCCACTTCCAGACCGTCGCTGCCGGGCATCTCAATGTCCAGAAAGATAACGTCATATCCGCCGTGAAATTCTTCCAAGAAATCCAGGCTGGCGTAAAAGGTGTCTATCTGAAACGCAAGCCCGCGCTCCTGCTGGTATTGCTCCAGATAATTCACCAGACGCTGGGCGTCTGACGGATTGTCGTCCAGGACTGCAACTCTCATGACATACCGCCTTCTTTTCACAAACTTTTATAATTGTTGTTTTCATTATAGCACAGTAGCGCACCGTTGTCCCGGCCAATTATGCCAGATCGAAAAATAGAATGGCTCTCTTGATCATACAAATACAAACGGAAAACCTTCCTTATGGTGTTTCTGCACGATACACCATAAGGAAGGTTTTAGAGCAGCTACCACCCATAACCCATTCTACGGGCGACGGCCATGCCAATCTGACCTGCGCCAGTCCACAACATCACACGTTTCATTTACAAACCCTCTTTTTCTTTTGCTGCCTCATTGACACACCGCAGGGCGTTCAGACTGCGGGGATAGCCGATGTAGGGCAGGCACTGAGAGATGATCTTGATGAGGAACGCCTTGTCGTTGCCAATTCTCATATTGGCTGCCGCATGGCTGGTGAGCTGAGGCTCGCATCCGCCCTGGGCCGCAAGAAAGCAGAATGTGATCATTTCCCGCTGCCGGTAGTCAAGCCCATTCCGGGTATAATAATCACCAAAACAGTTGTCCGCCAGCCAGAGATTAATATGGCGGCTCTCCTCGGGGCCGGACTTCCAGAAGTCCCGCATGTGTGCTCCAAAGATGTCTACCTGAGCCTGGGTTCCAGCCTCCCGGCGGTTTTCCGTGGTCGTGGTGGCCTGGCCCTCCAGCGGAAGGGAAATGCCTCGCTCTGTCAGCACCTCATTCACTGCCTTCAGGAAGGGAGATACCCGGCCGATACCAAGATAGGCCACGGCTTGATAGACGATCTCCTTGATTTCCACCGGGGTTACGCCGAAGTTCAGCGCAGCACCCATCTGACAGCGAAACGCATCTACACCCTGGCAGCCCAATAGCGTAGCCAGGATCGCCATGAACCGGGTGCGGTCATCCAGATCGTCTTGGTTTACTACCTCATCATAGGTGAAGTTATAGAACCGCTCCACAAATTCCGGGTCAGTATCCATCATATCGGAGTGAATGCCCGGGGACATTTTTTCGTGATACGCTTTCGCAGCTTCTGTAATTGCCATATGGTCCTCCTTATACGCCCTTGCCCATCTCATAGGCTTCCTTCATGTAACGGGTGGAACGGATGGCTCCGGCTTCGTAGACGCCCTTTCCCTCGATGACACCCATTTCTTTTGCTCCTTCCAGACAGGCGGCAAAGCCCCGGAAGCATGCCAGGGTGCAGTCCATGACGGTATCACTGTCCTCGGCGGCGGTCATGATGTAGTAAAACTCCTTATCCGGGATATCCGTCCATCGGGCCAAAGACCGGTCGATGACTGCCTTCATCTGGGCGTCGATGGAGTAGAAATAGACCGGGCTTGCCATGACGATTACATCGGCGGCCTGCATCTTGTCCAAAATCTCCGCCATATCGTCCTTGATAGCGCACTTGCCGCCGCTCTGCCTGCAGTAGTAGCAGGCGCTGCAGGGGGCCACCTTCTTGCTGCGCAGGAAGATCTTCTCCGCCTGGTTCCCGGCCTCGGTGGCGCCGCGCATAAACTCGTCGCACAGCAGATCAGAATTGCCGCCTTTGCGGGGGCTACCGGATAAAATCAAAACATTCTTGCTCATGCTTTTCCTCCATTTTGAAAGTTACACGCCGGGATTTAGGCTCTTGAGCCAGGCATTCACCCGGCCTTCTGACTTGGCAGCTTCGCTGCCCCGGATGGCAAGGCCGCGCTCAATTGTCGCCCCGACACAAAGGTTCCGCAAATCCTTTTCGCTTCTGCCCATACCGCTGCCCTCGTTGGTACAGAAGGGCAGAATGCGCTTCCCAGCGAGATCGTATCGCTCCAGAAACGTAAACATAGCCATGGGCATGGTGCCCCACCAGTTGGGATAACCCACAAAGATGGTATCGTAGCCGTCCAGATCATCCAGATATTCTTTCAGCTGAGGGCGGGCATTGTCCCGCAGCTCCTGCTGTGCTTCTTGTGTGCAGGCGGTATAGTCGGCAGAATAGGGCGTTTCGGTTTCAATCTCAAACAGGTCGCCGCCCACTGCCTCCTGAATCAGTTCGGCCACAATTTCGGTATTGCCCTTTTTCAGGCTCCGAATCTCACCGTTCCAGTAATTCTCCCCCCTGCGGGAGTAGTAGACGATCAGAATATGTTCCATCAGATTTTCCTCCTTACAGGCGTTGAATTTTGCTGCCGTCTTTTCGGCATAGCTGAAATGGGCAGGCTGTGCAGAAGATCAGATTCTTCGGCACAGCACTGCCGGAACCACACTGTACAGCTGTCCAAGTCAGAAGAGTGCTGAAGAGCGCCGGAGCGTCAGCCGGGATTTGACCGATGCTCCGGCGATTTCCTTATAGCCGCCGGGAGTGGCTCACCTTTTGATGCGCAGGGCCCATTTTTGGATGTCTGCATCCGGGGTGAGCTGCCGGTCCTCATTGAACCGAACATTTAACCCCTGCCGGACATCTGCCCCCTGACAGGCTTTTTTGAAATCCTGGAAGGTGTGACCCAGCCAGCCGCCGTTGGTGGCAAAGGGATATACCGTTTTCCCGGACAGATCAGCGTCGTGCAGGAAACTGTTCATGGCCGGGGAGAAGGTGTACCACCAGACGGGAGTGCCCAGGATGACAGTGTCATATTGGGTGAGGTCAATGTTCAGGGGCTGGAGCTTCGGCAGGAAACCGCTGTTTACCTCCCGCTGACCCTGGTTCACCACGTCGTTGTAACTGCCGGTGTAGGGCTTAACGGTCTGGATCACAGCCAGATCAGCGCCGAGAGCCTTTCCAATCTGCTCCGCCACCCGGCGGGTATTTCCGCCGTAGGAATAAAAGATTACGATGGATTTCATCCGCAGTCCCTCAGTTCAGCTTGCCGTAGTCCTCGTCGGACACCGGCTGGCACCACTCGTTTTTTGTTTCCTCGCCGGGCACTTCGACAGCAAGGTGGGAGAACCAGCTGTCCGGGGCGGCTCCGTGCCAGTGTTTGACCTCGGGTGGGATGTTCACCACATCGCCGGGGTGCAGCTCCTGGGCTGGCTTGCCCCACTCCTGATAATAGCCCCGGCCTGCGGTACACAGCAGGATCTGTCCTCCGCCGGACTTGGCGTGATGGATGTGCCAGTTGTTGCGGCAGCCTGGCTCAAAGGTCACATTTCCGATGACTACCTGTTCCAGAGAGAGCATGTTCAGGTAGCTCTGTCCCACAAAATACTGGGCAAAGGCGGTATTCTCTCCGCCCCGGGGAAAAATATCTTTGAATTCGTCCATGTTCAGTCCTCCTTATTTTTGACCGGATACATCTGGAGCCAGAAACGACGTTTGGTGGAGGATCAGGCTCTTCCAAAATCAAACGATCGGATTCTCTCCAAACAGTTTCATGAGATTCTACAGCACAAAAAAGCGTACCGGAAAAACCCTTCCGATACGCTTATTATAGTTTTATGATGTGGCTATGTCGAATGCCTGTTTTCTATCCGCTTTCCATGCCTAAAAAGCATATTATGTATTCCAGGAACCGGCTGGCGGCGGTGGGAAGCGGCTGCCCGCGTTTCCAGGCAAGAACCGAAGTGGCTGTCAGCTCCGGATACAGCGGTACCATACGGACCTCGGACTGCTCCAGAAAAGGAAGCGCTCCTTCGACGGTGAGGGCATAGCCCAGACCGGAGCGAACCATGAGCGCTGCGTTGGTGCTGAGATTGCTGACGCCGATGACCCGCAGTTTCCCATAATAGCTCCCGAACCAGCTGGCCACCTCGTCGTGTACCTTTTGCCTGCTGGGCATAATGACCGGGATCTCTGCCAGGTCTTTTGCAGTCACATACTCTCGTCGGGCCAGTGGAACGCCGGAGGGCATCACGGCAGCCCACCGCTCCTTGACCGGCATCCGAATGTAATCGTATCGCTCCATATCCACCGGTTCCAAAAGTAAGCCCATATCCGTCAGACCGTTATCCATACGGTGCTTGACCTGATCTGCGTTGGCTGTGTAGACGTCAAAATTGACCCTGGGATATTGTTGGGAGAAGCTCGCTGTCACTTCCATCAGCAGCTTCACCGACGCCAATTCTCCGCAGCCAATGGATACTGTTCCCTCCACCTGCTCTTCCTGTGTGGATATCTCCGACTCTGTTTTTTCGATCAGCTCCAGGATCTCTTCTGCCCGACGCCGGAGTAAAAGGCCTTCGTCTGTCAGGGAGAGGGGGCGGCTGTCCCTGACAAACAGTTTTGTTCCCAACTCGTCCTCCAGCAGCGCCATCTGGCGGCTCAAGGTCGGCTGGGTGATGTGCAGTACTCTGGCGGCGTTGGTAATATTCTGCTCCCGGGCTACGGTGAGAAAGTAATGCAGCAGTCTTGTCTCGATCATCCTTCACAGCGCCTCCTTTTCGGATTACGTGAGCAGTTTGCTGGAATCATCCTAATCCAACTTCTTCAGCATGTCAACTGTATTACCATAAGAAAGAGAACGAGAAAACGGCGTGGCCAACGCCACGCCGTTTCCCTATGGTATTATCTTCAATTTGAGGGATGACTGCCTGTCCTGCTTAGGAAAGCTGAGACGAAAGGAACTGGAAGCAGCCTTGGCCGTCCCCCGCCTGAAACCAGGAGATCAGGGAGCTTCTATGCTGTCTGATCCGCTCTTCTTCCGGAAGCAAGTAATAATCTCGGCCACACCAATAACCAACAATGCGATCAGAATGGTAAAAATCATCTCCACACTGCCTGTGGCGGCGGTGGAGGACAGGCCGTTGCTCTGATAAGTATACAGCAGCGTATAGACATCCAGCTTAGCTGCCTCACGCAGGCACTGGAGGATATAGCTGTCACCGCTGTCCACCAGAGCACCGATACCGATGCTTTCCCGTACATCCGGTGCATCTGAGCCAAACAGGGCAATAAAGTTGTTGAAGCAGTAGAAGTCCACACCGGCGGTCAGAGAGGTGCCCCAGTTCTGCTTGTACAGGGAGCCGGCGATGGCGTCTGTGGTCACGTGGCCCTTAAATCCCCACTCGTCTCTCAGCACCGTGGTGTTCAGTGCATAGGAGTAGCTGGCAAAAGTTAGACCCAAGGTGAGCTCACGAGATCGGTCGTTTTTCTTTCGTATGTGCTACCTTGCACAGTTTTTTCGGACATATCTGTTTTTGCCGCCCTTTTGCACATTTTCGGGCAAATAGTCCTCCGGAATTGCTGCTAACCGCAGATTGAGCCGTTTCCCGTTGACTTGGGAAACGGCCCAAAGAGGAGGTACGAAAGGTAGCCGCTGAGGCTGTTGGCGTAGGTCTGGACGTCGGTGGCGCTGACGCCGAGACTGGTAAAGAACGGTGTCAGCAGGTTGACCAGGATTTGAATCATATTGTTTCCTCCTCTTGTTTTTTGGGCGTTTCTCCTGCCCTTCCTGCCTTCATTGTATCTGTTGTACAAAAAATGTGAAATACCGGTTTCCGATAGGAAACTATGCCCAAATCGCATATCTCGGCATGGCACAAAAAAGGAGCCGCACCGTCACCGGCACTGATATAGTCCCCTTAGAGTAGACACTCGAAAAAGCAAAAGCTTTCGAGACTA
>JBJDXT010000159.1:0-22928 GCA_051866795.1 Candidatus Onthomonas sp.
GATAGGAGCAATGATATATGAAACTTTCCCGGAAATGGCTGAACGAGTTTGTGGACTGCAGCTCTGTCAGCGATAAGGAATTTGCCGAGGCCATGACCATCTCCGGCTCCAAGGTGGAGATCGTCACCGACCTGGGCGCGGAGTTCCACAACGTGGTGGTGGGCCGCTGCCTCGCCATGGAGCGTCACCCCAACTCTGACCATATGTGGGTGCTGCAGATCGATGTAGGCGCTGAGGAGCCTGTCCAGATCTGCACCGGCGCCTGGAACGTCCATGTGGGCGACCTGGTGCCCGTGGCCAAGCACAAGAGCACTCTTCCCGGCGGCGTCAAGATCACCAAGGGCAAGCTCCGTGGCGTAGTCTCCAACGGCATGCTCTGCGGCATGAGCGAGCTGGGCTTGGACACCCGGGATTTCCCCTACGGCGCCATTCAGGCCGCCGCCATTCTGGGGGACTATCACGTCCTCCCCGGCGAGCAGCCCTCCATCCCTGTCGACGTGGCCCCCGGTCACAAGATCTACGGCAAGGTGATCGCCGCCCGGGTGGAGCAGTGCGAGACGGTGGCCTATGCCCAGTTCCGGCTCACCCTGGATACCGGCAAGGGCCAGGCGGAGACCGTGACTCCCTGCCAGAATATCCACGAGGGGGACATGATCTGCTACAACACCGTCTCCGGTGAGGTGCTGACTCTGGCCGGTCTCCACGCCCAGCAGAAGGAGTTCCCCAACTGCATTGAGGACGGCATCTTCATCCTCAACGAGGACTGCAAGCCCGGAGATGACCTGCCCCAGGTGCTGGGTCTGGACGACCATGTGGTGGAGTTTGAGATCACTCCCAACCGTCCTGACTGCCTGGGTGTCATCGGTCTGGCCCGGGAGGCCGCCGTCACCTTCGGCCAGCCCCTGAAGCTCCACCAGCCTGAGGTTCAGGGCTGCGGCGAGTCCATCCTGAGCCACGCGGACGTGGACATTCTGGACCCCGACCTCTGCCCCCGCTACTGCGGCCGTCTGGTCCGCAACGTCAAGATTGGCCCCTCCCCCAAGTGGATGCGGGAGCGGCTGCGTGCCTCCGGCGTCCGGCCCATCAACAACATCGTGGACATCACCAACTACGTCATGCTGGAGTACGGCCAGCCCATGCACTCCTTTGACTTTGCCTGCGTGGAGGGCAGCCACATCAACGTCCGCCGGGCCTATCCCGGCGAGGAGATGACCACGCTGGACGGCAAGCCTCACAAGCTCAGCGAGAACATGCTGGTCATCGCTGACGAGGTGAAGCCGGTCTGCATCGCCGGCGTCATGGGCGGCGCCAACAGCGAGATCACCGACCAGACCACCTCCGTATTTTTCGAGTCCGCCAACTTCAACGGCGTCTCCATCCGCAAGACCGCCATGGCCCTGGGCATGCGTACCGAGGCCTCCGGCCGGTATGAGAAGGGCCTGGACCCCATGAACACCCTCCCCGCCGTGGAGCGGGCCTGCGAGCTGGTGGAGCTGCTGGGCTGCGGCGAGGTGCTGGATGGCGTCATCGACGTGGTGGCTCAGGACTATGTCCCCACCTCTCTCCAGCTTCAGCCGGACAAGGTGAACAAGCTGCTGGGCACTGACATCCCCGCCGACGAGATGAAGAAGATCCTCACCGACCTGGGCTTCACCCTGGACGGCGAGACCATCTATGTCCCCTCCTGGCGCTCTGACGTGGAGCACTACTCCGACATCGCTGAGGAGGTGGCCCGGTTCTACGGCTACAACAACCTGCCCACCACCCTGATGAAGGGCGACACCACCCGGGGCGGCCTCACCGACCAGCAGAAGGCGGAGAAGTCCCTGGGCCAGATCTTCCGGGGCCTGGGCTACAGCGAGATTCTCACCTACTCCTTCATCTCCCCCAGCGACTACGGCAAGATCCGGATGCCGGAGGACAGCCCCCTGCGCAAGTCCATCACCATCCTCAACCCCCTGGGTGAGGACACCTCCATTATGCGCACCACCGCCATCCCCTCCCTGCTGGAGACTTTGGCCCGGAACTACAGCCACCGCAACCCCGCCGCAAAGCTGTACGAGATCGCCAAGATCTATCTCCCTGTGGAGGGCCAGGAGCTGGCCGATGAGCGGCAGCAGCTCTGCCTGGGCGGCTACGGCGATGGTCTGGACTTCTTCTCCTTCAAGGGTGCTATTGAGACGGTTCTGGATTCTCTGGGTATCCAAGACGCCAAGTATACCGCCAAAAAGGACGACCCCACCTTCCACCCCGGCCGCTGCGCTCAGCTCTGGGTGGGCGGCAAGGCTGTGGGCACCTTCGGCCAGATTCACCCTCTGGTGGCCAAAAACTACGGCATGGACATGCCCCTGTTCGCCGCTCAGCTGGACTTCGCCGATCTGCTGGCCTGCCGTAAGGCTGAGGTACTGTACCAGCCCCTGCCCAAGTTCCCCGCCGTGGAGCGGGATATCGCAGTGGTCTGCGACGAGTCCATCCCGGTGGCCCAGCTCTCCGACTGCATCGCCCGGGGCGGCAAGGGCCTGGTGAAAAAGGTCAAGCTGTTTGACATCTACACCGGCAAGCCCATTCCCCAGGGCAAAAAGTCGGTGGCCTTCGCCCTCAAGCTCCGTGCTGAGGATCACACTCTCACCGACGCAGAGGCTGACGGCGACATCAAGGCCATCCTTGCCCTGCTGGAGCAGGAGTGTCAGGCCGTGCTGCGCTGAGCTTCCGTATCTCCGCGATTTCCGGCGTTCTCTCTTTCTTGAGAACGCCGGATCGCTTTTTTCTACAATTTTCAGTTCACATAATTGTGGAAACTGCTAAATTTCCTGTTCAAACCTCTTTACAGGATTGACATTCTGAGGTAAAATAGAACATAGATTCTCATACCATGAGGAAAATCAGTGATTCGGAGGTGTAACTATCCTATGTCCGATTATACACGGCGGTTTGACGTCGCCAAAGATGAAGAGTGGGATACCCGTGCAATTCTGACTGAAGTCTATCGCTCTCTTCAGGAAAAGGGCTATAATTCCATCAATCAGATCGTCGGTTACATCCTCTCCGAAGATCCTACCTATATCACGAACTATAATAATGCCAGAACGCTGATCCGTAAACTGGATCGGGACGAGCTGCTCCAGGAATTGCTTCGGTATTATCTGGACGTGTGATTTACGCTGTCAACTTCGGTTTGTTTTAGGGGTATCTTTCTTTATCTTTTTCCCCATCTCTCTGATTTTGTTCGAGAGATGGGGTTTTTTTGTTGAAAACCTATCTTCAGACCTAAAATACCAGTTGACAAGTCAGTAACTAATATGTTACAATTTGGTAACAGTTAATTTTGGAGGTAACAAAATGTCTGCAACGTCAAAATTCCCCCTGGAATATAAGGGTTACCCTCTCTGCCGCAAGGACAATGTGATCTACTATGGCAATCCTTCTGACAAGTATATGATTCAGCTTCAAGTGCTCAGCTCTGCTCCTCTGGACGACATGACGCTGGCCACCAAGGTCTCTGTTCAGCTCCAGAACAACGATCCAAACCTGAAAAACCGGGATCGGGTTGTACGTTCCAGTGAAAAGAACAGTCTCTATGCCGCCATGGATCTGGCCAATGTCTGGCTGACCCGGGCACTGGCCACCCGCTGACGAATACTTCGCGGCAGTCCTGTCCGCCCACCTGATTTGGAGGTTCCATGTTTCCTGTACGAAAGCTGATTCGCACTCTGGTGTTCGCCGGCGCCGTTGCCGCCATGTGCATCGGAACCGCGTTGGCCGCCGACACCTCGGCCATTCCCTACGAGGCCACTGTATCCACCCCCTCTGCCTCCCTGCTGGAGGCACCGGAGGCCGGTAGCGCAGTGGCTGTCTCTCTGGAAAGCGGCGATCGGCTGGTGCTGCTGTCTGAGGATGACGGTTCCGGCTGGCTCTCTGCCGCCTATGAGGCTGATGAGGAACAGGTCTATACCGGCTACATCCCTGCTGAATCCGTCAGCGTGCAAGCCCTGGGTCGGGTCAGCATTCTCACTGAGGACGCCTCCCTGCTGCAGGAGGCCGAGGAGGGCAGCGAGGTATTGACCACTCTTGGCAAGGGCGCCAGCCTGGAAGTTCTGGGCTATGGCGATGGCTGGTTCTATGTGGAGGCCAAGGGCAAAACCGGATATGTGCCTCTTTCCGACGTAGCCTGTGAGGTGGTCACCACCAGCAAGTTGAAGCTTCGGTCTGCACCGGACGGAAACAGCGAGGTACTGGAAGTATTGGACAAGGGCACCACTCTAGCACCGACTAATTCCGAAGAGGAATGGTATCAGGTCTGCTATGATGGCCAAGAGGGCTACATCTCCAGCGAGTATGTGACTCCCGCAGAGGCGGACAGCTTTACCGTGGAAAATCCCGCCATGACAGACGGTGAGGCAGTGCTGGCCTATGCTCAGCAGTTTTTGGGCAACCGCTATGTCTGGGGCGGCACCAGTCTGACCAGAGGCTGCGACTGCTCCGGCTATGTGATGCAGATCTACGCCCAGTTCGGCGTCAGTCTGCCCCACAGCTCTGCCGCCATCCGGCACTACGGTACTAAGGTCTCCTACAGCGAAATGCAGGTGGGAGATGTGGTCTGCTACAGCGGTCATGTGGGTATCTATGCAGGAAATGGTAAAATCATTAACGCCCTCAATAGCCGGGCCGGAATCTGCTATACCAATGTCAACTATGCGTCGATTGTCACAATCCGGCGAATGCTGTAACCTACATAAAGCACAAATCGCTCCCATCCTGCGTGGATGAGAGCGATTTGCTTTATTCAGCGCACCGCAGCGTCACAGTCACCAGCTCTGGCGGGTCGAACACCCGCAGAGGCAGAACGGAATTGCCCAGACCACGGCTTACCACCATAGAGAGCCGGCCCTCCTGAAAAATACCGCTGGTATATTGGGGAAACCAGCCCTGGCCCGGGGCGTAAAGGCCGCCGACAACAGGCAGCCGAATCTGTCCTCCATGGGCATGACCGGTGAGGGCAAGGTCAATGGGGTAATCCTGATACAGTTCAAAATATTCTGGCCGGTGAGAGAGAAGCAGCACAAACTGCTGCGGATCAATCCCTCTCAGGGCATTGTCCAGCATGGCTTGCATCCGGCTTCTGGTATCCGTTAGGCCATCATAGTCCCTATTTTTGTAAAGCGTGGCTGGGTCCTGAATCCCAGCCAGCAGAATACTGTCTCCATTCCGGTTCAGTGTTACGGTCTGTTGGTAGAGGATGGTGACTCCCATCTCCTCCAGAGCGGTTTTAAAAGGATTATGCTCCGGGTCATCCAGCAGCATCATCTCATGATTGCCGTAAACGGCATAGACTGGAGCCTCACCGGTCAGGGCCCGGATCAGCTCCAGCGTGTCCTCATCCGGCAGGAAGCCCTCCTCTTCTCCCTCGGTTGGAGTGCTGTGGTCAGCGTAATAGTGGCTGTCGATCTGGTCACCTGTGAGAACGATCAGGTCGGGCTGCTCCTCCTGGACCCGGGTCAGCAGCAGCTCCGCCTGCTCCGATGTGCGAACCGAATGGAGGTCGGCAACCTGGACGATCCGAAAGCCATCAAAGCCTTCCGGAAGGCGGGTGGATGTGATTTCATACCGGGTCACCCAAATCCCGGCGTTGAGCAGGGCGTTGGCTCCCAGCAAAAGCAGACAGATTAGAAGCAGCCAGAGCAGAATCTTCCGGCAGCGGGACATAGGCAGATCACCTCAAAGAGAAAAAATCCCGGAACAGAAGCTCTGTTCCGGGAGATGCACGAGGCGGGAGTCGAACCCGCACGCCCACAACGAGCACTGGCACCTGAAGCCAGCGAGTCTACCAATTCCACCACTCGTGCATACCGCATTTGCTTTGGTATCGGACGCAAGTGATAATATAGCACAGCTCTCCCCGGCTGTCAACTCTTTTTTTCTTATATTGGTTTCTTTTCTTCCGGCATTGACGGTGCCCGGCCGTCCGATTATAATGGAAGCAATTCCGCCTGGGCTTTGCCCAGGAAGAAAGGATCGTGTACCCATGAAAGAAATCATCACCTCCCCCAATGCGCCCGCCGCCTTGGGCCCCTATTCCCATGCTGTACAGGTCGGGGATTTTCTCTTCACTTCCGGGCAGGTGCCTCTTGTGCCCGCCTCCGGCAAGCTGGCTGGCGACACCATTGAGGCCCAGGCCAATCAGGTTCTGGACAACCTGGAGCAGGTGCTGCTCAGTGCTGGCATGACCTTCGCCAATGTGGTCAAGACCACCATCTTCCTCACCGATCTGGCCGATTTTGCCGCTGTCAACGCCATCTATGCCGCTCGCTTCCCCGCAGATCCCCCAGCCCGCTCCTGCGTCCAGGTGGCCGCTCTTCCTGCCGGAGCGAAGATGGAAATGGAGCTCATCGCCTCCCGGTGATCTTCTCTCCCCTGGGTGAAATACCAGGGGATTTTTCCTGTCTGTCCCGCTGAATCAGATCAGTCAAATTTGCCCCTGAGCCATTCTTTAGTTTTGTATATCCTTGTTTCATCTGGCTCTTGCGCCCTGATTCCTGTTATGGTAAACTTAAAGGGCAGGTTTCCTGTCGACTTCCGTTGCTTTTTTTACAGGCCGGTTGGACGGCTTTGGTTCTTTCTCTCTTTCGGGTGCAATAGGATGCGTTACGCCGCAGGGCTATATTGCCCTCAGAGTTGGTGAATTTTCTTGGTTTTCTCCAGTTTAATTTTTCTATACGCCTTCTTTCCATTAAATCTGCTGTTCTACTGGCTGGCGCCCAGCATACGCAGCAAAAATATTGTCGCTCTCTGCTTCTCCCTGGTGTTTTACGCTTGGGCGGGGCCAAAATATGTTCTTCTTCTGGTAGGGATGACGCTGGCAGACTGGCTGTTCTGCCTCCGGATGGACCGGAGCGGCTGCACCCATCGGGGGCGCAAGGTCTGTCTGTTTGGTGCACTGACTGTCAATCTGGGACTCCTGTGTATCTTTAAGTATCTCACCTTTCTGCTCTCCAATACCAACAGCCTTTTCGGCTGGCCGGAGGCAGTGCCTCAGATTGTCCTGCCCGTGGGCATCAGCTTCTACACCTTTCAGCTCATCAGCTATGTGGTAGATGTCTACCGCCGGGAGGTGCCTGCTCAGCACAGCTTCTGGAAGCTGTTGCTCTATGTGAGTATGTTTCACCAGTGCATTGCCGGCCCCATTGTCCGGTATCAGGACGTAGCAGACGAAATTGACTGGCGTCGGGTGACCAAACTGGATATGGCAGAGGGTGCCGGTCGCTTCACTGTAGGTCTGGCAAAAAAGGCCATGCTGGCAAATCCCTGCGGGGCACTGGCAGACACCTTCCTCTGTGCCACCTCGGTGGAGTCCGGTGAGGCTCTGTCCCTGCTCTCCGGCCGGTCGGTTCTTTCCCTCTGGCTGGGCGTGCTGGCCTACAGCATTCAGATTTATCTGGACTTTTCCGCTTATTCGGATATGGCCATCGGCATGGGCCGCATGATCGGCTTCCATTACCGGGAGAATTTTAACTATCCCTACATCTCCAAGTCGGTGACTGAGTTCTGGCGCCGCTGGCATATGTCTCTGAGCTATTTTTTCCGGGACTATGTCTACATTCCCCTTGGCGGCAGCTATTGCAGCCGGCTACGCCATCTGCGCAATCTGGCAGTGGTTTGGCTGCTCACCGGACTATGGCACGGGGCCAACTGGAACTTTTTACTGTGGGGTCTATATTATTTGCTCTTTCTTCTGATTGAAAAATTTCTGCTTGGGAATCGGATCTCACACATCCCCAGTTTGCTACGCCGGGGCTATCTGCTGCTGGTGGTCGCTTTAGGTTGGCTGATCTTCCGCATTACCGATTTGGACTGCCTGTGGGCTGCTTTCCGGGGACTATTTGGCTGCAACGGAAACCCGGTCACAGATTACGTCACTGAGCTGGAACTGAAAAACCATGTTTTCTTCCTGTTGGCTGCACTGTTGGCTTGTACGCCGCTGGTACGCAACCTCTATCGCAGGGTTGACCGGGCTGTAGACAGAATGCCTATCCTGCAAAAGCCCTGGACCGTGCTGCAATGCCTTGGACCTGTGCTGCTGCTGATACTCTCTACGGCAGCGCTGGTGGGCGACCAGTACAATCCTTTCCTCTATTATCGATTCTAAGGCGGTGAGTTTTCTATGAAGACGAAACGTCCTTCTCCTGTCAAACGGCTGATTCAACGTATTCAGTGGAAGTCCTACGCCTTTTTTCATCGCTCCCGGGAGACGCCCTATTTTCTCTATGAGGAGCAGAAGCCACCCCGGAAAAAGCGGGGCCTCTCTCCCCGGATTGCCACCTTTCTGATTTCCTTGGGACTGCTCACTTTTCTGGCATTGAGCTTTCCCCTCCGTCCAACCTATTCTGATCAGGAGCGCCGGGATCTGACCTCTTTCCCCACCTTCAGCCTCAGTGCTGTGGCAGACGGCAGCTATTTCTCCGGAATCAGCACATGGTTTGCCGACACCTTCCCCCTCCGGGATCTATTTCTCTCCCTTCAGAACCAGGTCGAGAGCCTTTACGGTGTTCAGACCCAGAAGATCACCGGCAACGTCACTCAGGGCGATAAAATTCCTGTGGTAGAAACTGAGCCGGAGGACATCAAGGAGCCAAATGCCCAGCAGTCTGCCGCTTCTGATGAGACTCCGGAGTCGGTGCCTCAGCCAGAACAGGGAGGAGACGTGCAGGATACGCCGGACAGTTCTGAGCAGCCGTCCGACGAGAGTGGCGCAGGCGCTCAGGACACACCGGACGAGACTCAGCCGGAGCAGCTCCCTGCCCAGGAGCCGGAGGAGGAAGATCTGACCATTCCTGAGCTGGACGATGATGCAGTGGTGGAAAAGCTCAGTGCCGTGCTCTCCATCGACAACGCTGCCTATGAGTATTATAACTTTGTCCAGGAATACGCAGACAACTATACGGATGCCATCAACCGGGCTGCGGAACAGTTAGAGGGCATCTCCAACGTCTACTCCATCATTGTGCCCAACAGCATGGGCATCTGCGTTCCCACTGATGTCCAGAACGCCGCCAACACCTCGGATCAAAAGGCAGCTATCGAGTATATGAATGCCTGCCTGAGCGAAAAAGTCACTGCCATTCCGGTTTACCACACCCTGCTCAAGCACTATCTGGACGGGGAGTACCTCTACTTCCGCACAGACCACCATTGGACTGCCCTCGGCGCCTATCGGGCCTATGAACAGTTCGCACAGGCTGCGGGTTTTACCCCCACTCCGCTGGAAGATTACATTTCCCATGAGTTTGACGGATTTTTAGGAACCTTCTATAACTCTACCAAGTCTGAGGCTATGGCCAAAACGCCGGACACCGTGTACGCCTATGAGGCTCCCTCCACCAACAATATCCACATCACCAATGAGGATACCAAGGACTGGCTGTATGTGGTCATTGGAAATGTGGAAAATTCCTCTGCTGGCAACAAATATGGCACCTTTATCGGTGGCGACAATCCTTTCAGCTATGTGGAAAATCCCAACAAGGACGACGGTTCTGCTATCATGCTGGTCAAGGAATCCTACGGCAACGCCTTTGCTCCCTTCCTGATTGAGAACTACCAGTATGTCTACATTGTAGACTACCGGTATGTCTCCAAGGTAGACAACCGGAAGATCGCCCAGATGTGCCAGGATTTGGGCGTAGATGATGTACTCTTCCTCAACACCATCT
Source organism: Candidatus Onthomonas sp. (assembly GCA_051866795.1). Lineage (GTDB taxonomy): Bacteria > Bacillota > Clostridia > Oscillospirales > Oscillospiraceae > Onthomonas. Next base: position 9,708 of record JBJDXT010000159.1, read on the forward strand.
CCACAACCCGGGCAGATAGCCTGATCCAGCGGCTGGCGGATTTTGTGGGGTAAGTCTATAGACAGCCTTCGGCGCAAATGGCCGGAGGCTGTCTGTTTTTTCTCCTTTCGTCACCCTTTTCCGCCTCCGGCATAGAATGGCATGGAGCGTGAAGCCGCTCTCATCCATTTCCAAGGAGGTTACATCCATGGCTGAACCCGTCATTCCCGGCCCGGTTTCCGAGGATACCCCAATCCGAGAGGCAACTTGCATACACAGCCGCAAAATTTATGATTCGTGCCAGTCCAAAGACTGCCTGGAGGATCTGCGGTTTTATCCCACCGCGGCCAGCCAGAGTGTGCTGGACAGCGCCCAGAATATCAAATCCGCTCGGGCGGAACTGCTCTACGTCTCTGTCCAGGTGGACCCTGTGGGCTTCCACCGGGGCTTTTACACGGTAGATCTGCGGTATTACTACCGCCTGACCGCCGATGCCACCAGCGGAAACTGCTGCCGGGCCACCCCCATCTGCGGTCTGGTCTACTATGACAAACGCTGCATCCTGTATGGCAGCCAGGGCATGGCAAAGACCTTTACCTCTGCCCGGCCCTGCCCCGGCCCGGATCTGGGCTTTGGCGACAACCTGCCCACCGCCTTTGTGGAGGCGGTCGACCCGGTGGTGCTCAACCTCAAGCTGACCGAACACTGCTGCCCCTCCAGCTGTGAGTGCAACTGTGACTGCCCGGCCGGCAGCGACGTCCCCGCCGCCATCTTGGCCGCTTTCGACGACTGCATCTCCTTCGGGGACAACGGCCAGAAGCGCCTGCTGGTCACGCTGGGCCAGTTCTCCATTCTGCGGATGGAGCGGGATTCTCAGCTTCTCATCCCGGTCTACGACTACTGCATGCCCCACAAGGAATGCCAGTGCGACGGGCCAAAGGAGGATGATCCCTGCCAGCTCTTCCAGCAGTTGGATTTCCCGGTTGGAGAGTTCTTCCCCCCTGCCGCACCTCAGGATGCCTTGCTGGCAGACCGGCTGGATGCCTGCGGCTGCTGCCGGACATAAGAACAGTGTTTTGACCTGTTATGCGGAGCCGAGACACGTCCAGGCTCCGCATTTTTCTGTTTTTGGGGAATAATCCGGCCTCCGGCGTCCAAACTAGGCGGGAAAGGCGGTGTATCTATGGAACCAATCCATATGACCAATCAGGAATACGGTGAGCTGGTCAACCAGATGTCCAAAGAGTCTCCCAAGGCCAGGGATCTGGTATGGGCCTTCTGCGTGGGCGGCGGCATCTGTGTAGTCGGTCAGCTTTTAAACGGCCTCTATCGGAGTCTGGGTGCCTCAGAAAAGGCGGCGGGGAGCTGGGTCACCATCTCTCTCATCTTTCTCTCCGCCCTGTTTACCGGTCTGCAGCTTTATGACAAGCTGGCCAAGCACGCCGGGGCGGGCACTCTGGTGCCAGTGACCGGCTTTGCCAACTCCATCGTCTCCCCCGCCATGGACTTCAAGGCAGAGGGCTTTATCACCGGCATGGCAGCCAAAATGTTTCAGATCGCCGGACCGGTTCTGGTGTTCGGCATCGGCAGCAGCGTGATTTACGGGCTGATTCTCTGCCTGTTTCGGAGGTAAGGTATGGACAAAAAAGGTATGAAACGCCCGGACTGGACGAAAAAGGGCAAACGCAACGACGCTCCTCCGGTACCGGAGATCCAAAACAAGCACAAGAGCTGATGCCTGGCTTTCCTCCCTCTACTGTGATATAATTTAGTATTATGGCACAGAAGGGGATGTCCAATGCGGATTTTGGTAGCAGAGGGCGAGGCCAGGCTCAATGAGCTGATCGTCAAACGGCTGAAGCTGGAGCACTACAGTGTGGACACTTGCCAAAATGGGCTGGACGCCCTGGATTATCTGGCCTGTGCCGAGTATGACGCGGTGATTCTGGACATTATGCTGCCGGGCGCGGACGGCTTTCAGGTGCTACGGACGCTGCGGGAACAGCAGGACCGGACGCCGGTGCTCTTTCTCACCGCCCGGGACGGCATTGACGACCGAGTAGCCGGGCTGGACGCCGGGGCGGACGACATCTGATCAAGCCCTTCTCCTTTGAGGAGCTGCTGGCCCGGCTCCGGGCTCTGATCCGCCGCCAGAGCGCCCAGGTGAGTAATGTGATCACAGTGGCCGATCTGGTGATCGACTGGGACGCCCGGACGGTGCGCCGTGGGGAGACCTCCGTCTCCCTCTCCAGCAAGGAGTTTTCCGTGCTGGAATACCTGGCCCGCAACAGCGGCCGGAAGGCGGGCTATATCCTGCGGGCAGAGCCATGAAGGGCTGGTCCATCAAGCTGCGGGTAACCCTCTGGTTCACTCTGTTTATGACCCTACCGGTAGCGTTGGCATTGAGCCTGCTCTTCGTCATGGGGCGGAGTATGGTCTTTCAGACCCTGCAGGAGGATCTGATCCGGGCCGTCACCGACGCCGCCGGAGAGCTGGACAGCCGGGACGGCCTCTTGGATGTTGGCAGGCTGGACACCTTTTCCGAGGGGGTCTATCTCACCGTCTATGACGCGGAGGGACATCCCCTCTACGGCAAAATGCCCTACGGCTATGCTGACCGGCTGGCCTTCCAGCATCAGGGCTTTCAGATCTCGGAGCAGTGGTACCTCTATGACCTCTCCCTCACGGTGGAGGGCTATGGTCCGGTCTGGATCCGGGGCGTGGTCTCCTGGTCCGGCCTGGCGTGCACCTTCTCCTCTCTCTACCGGCTGGCGCTGATCGTCCTCCCTCTGCTGGTGCTTCTGGCCGCATTGGGAGGCTATCTCCTGGTCCGGGCTGCCTTCCGTCCGGTGCGGCAGATCACCGCCACGGCAGAACGGATCAGCAGCGGCAGCGACCTGACCCAGCGCATCCATCTGGGGCCGGGCCGGGACGAGCTGCACCGGCTGGCTGCCGTCTTTGACCATATGCTGGACCGGCTTCAGGCCGCCTTCCAGCGGGAGCAGCAGTTCACTTCGGACGTCTCCCACAAGCTGCGCGCGCCGGTGTCCGTTATTCTCTCCCAGTGCGAGTACGCCCTGGAGCAGGAGCAAACTCCGGAGGAATATCAGGAGGCTCTCTCCGCCGTCTACGGACAGGCCCGCGGCATGTCCAGTCTCATCAGCCAGCTGTTCACCCTGGCCCGGGCGGATCAGGGACGGGCAAAACTGCAGCTGGAGCAGTTGGATTTCAGCGCCCTGGCCCAGTCGGTGGCGGAGCAGATGGAGGAACAGGCGGAGGCCACCTCCATCACCCTGGAGACGGACATCCAGCCCGGCATTGCGCTACAGGGGGACGAGACGTTGCTGATGCGGATGCCCATCAACCTGCTGGACAACGGCATCCGCTACGGCAGGCCGGGAGGACAACTCCGGCTGACCCTCGCCTCTGACGAGGCGCAAGTAACTGGAACGGTAGCTGACGACGGCATCGGCATAACCGCCCAGCAGCTCCCCCACATCTGGGAGCGGTTTTATCAGGCAGACCCCGCCCGGGGCGCCAGCGGCGCGGGGCTGGGCCTCTCCATGGTTCGCTATATCGTCCAGGCCCACAGAGGAAGCATCTCCGTCCGGAGTACCCCCGGTGTGGGCACTGTGTTCATTTTTCTCTGCCTCTTGAAAAAAGTGAAGGGCTTCATCTTCCCTTCATCTTGCCTATGTATACTGTAACCATCACAAGTCAGTCTGCTTTACTTGAAAGGATGGCAACCCCATGAAAAACAATCGACTTTTTGCCGTGCTCTGCACGCTGTCCCTCTCCCTCGCCCTGCTCACCGGCTGCGGCGCCAAATCTGGAAATCCGGACGCGGTCTATCCTCAGCCTGCCGGCGAGAGCGCTCAGAACGTCATCACCGGCACAGAAGCTCAGACCGCCCAGCAGCCTGAGGGGACAACCGCCGGGGACACCACCCAGTCCTCCGCAGTCCAGGTAGAAACCGGCAACGCCCAGACCGGCAGCATCTCCCAGGAGGAGGCCACTGACATTGCCCTCCAGGACGCCGGCCTGACCCGGGATCAGGTCAGCAATCTGAAAGTGTACCTGGACGAGCACGACGACGATCGCCACGATGACGTCCATGACCACAGCCCAGAGTACGACATCTCCTTCTATGCTGACGGTACCGAATATGAGTACGAGATCGACGCCGCCGACGGCAGCATCCGCTTCAGAGAGCTGGAGCAGAAGCAGCAGGCCGCTGGCAGCCAGGTTGTCCTCTCCCAGGACGAGGCAACCGAGATCGCCCTCCAGCACGCAGGCTGTACTGTGGACGCTGTCACAAAGCTGCGGGTGGAGCTGGATGAGGACCATGACCGTCAGGTTTATGAGGTTGAATTTCACAGCGGCCGCACTAAGTACGAGTATAAAATCGACGCCGCCACCGGCGACATTCTCAGCTATGACGCTGATCTGGACTAAATCACAGACAAAACGGCGCTCCCGGTAGAGTTAGTTCTATCGGGAGCGCCGCTCGGTTTTGCTTTGGGTTACCGCTTGATATCGTAGTTCATATTCATCAGGTTGCGGATGCTCTGGACGTCATCGGTGATATTGGCATCGCCGTGGATGGTGTGCTTGATAACACTGCTGGCCACGCCGAAGTTGACAATATCCATTGGCTTATAGCCCTGCATCATGGCGTAGATCAGGCCGCTGGCAAAGGCATCTCCGCCGCCCACCCGGTCAAGAATGTTGAAGGTAAACAGCTTGCTCTCGAACGTGTGCCCCTCGTACCACATAAAAGCCTTAAGGCTGTTTTCGCTGCCGCTGTGGGCATAGCGGACGTGGCGGGCGATACATTTGAGGTTGGGATAGCGCTCAATGAAAACCTGGAAAATCTCGTCCTGCTGCTCATAGCTGGGCTGCAGAGGGACACCGTCCTTCCAGTCACCCTTGCTGTGGTCCTCCTCGTCCCGCCACAGGTGATAGGGCTCAATGCCGAAGAGGACGTCAACATAGGGCAGGCACTGGGTGCAGAAATCCCGGGCCTGTTCCCAGGTCCACAGCCGGCTGCGGAAGTTGCCGTCAAAGCTGACGGTCAGTCCCTTGGACTTGGCTGTTCTCAGGCAGTCCATAATAAACTGGGCGCAGTTGGGACCCAGGGCAGGGGTGATGCCGCTCAGATGCAGCCAGTCAAAGCCATCCAGCAGCTTGTCCAGGTCCACCTTAGAAAAATCGTATTCCGTGATCGCGCTGTGCTTGCGGTCGTAGGTGACCTTGCTGGGCCGGATACCGAAGCCGGTCTCCAAATAGTAGGTGCCCAAGCGGTGGGTGGGCGTCTCCTCCGGGGTGGAGAGAATCATGGGGGTGCAGTGGACATCATTGGAGCGCAGCCAACGGACGGCGCTCTTGCCCAGACTGTTGTTGGGCACCACGCTGAAGAAAGTGCTGTCCACGCCCAGGTTGGCCAGCGCCAGAGCGATATTCGCCTCACTGCCGCCGTAGCTGGCCTCAAAGCTGGAGGCCATGCGGATCTTTTCATAGTTAGGCGGGGTCAGGCGGAGCATGACCTCACCGATAGTGATAAATTTTTGAGGACTGTTATTCTGACGCAGCAGGGGGTTAAAATGTTCCATGGAATAGCCTCCTTTATCTGTTTCGTTCTCCGTTCAGAGCCGATAATTGCTGTTTTTATTGTAGCTTTTATTTGCGTATTTTGCAATAGTATTTTTCTATAAAGCAGACATGCGTGAGATGTTTTTCTTTACAGAGCCGATCTCAGCAGGTAAAATAGAAGAAAACGGCAGCGTTTTGAACTGTGCGCTGCCATAAGGAGGGTTCGCACCATGTCCGTCATCTCTGCCGATTTCGCCGGAGCCGTCTGCGGTTGTCTCTATGAGAAAGAAGAAGAACGTAGCTTCCGGGACTGCCTGTATTTTTACATCGACGGGCGCATTCTGTTTGAGCGCTATTGTTATGGGGAGTCGGCAGGGCTGGTCTTCTCCGCCTGGGCCGACGGATTTAATCCGGACGGCGTCATCCGGTGGGGGCCGCAGCCGACCTATGAGGGGCACCGGGCGGTACTGCCCAAGCAGTTGTCCGATGTCCAGGAGAATGGCGCCGCGTTACAGTTCGACGGCCTGCGCCGCCGGTATGTCCGGGTGGAGGAGCTGGAGACCGATCCGGATCACGGGTATGGCAGGTGGAAGCTGTTCTGGATCAAACGCAGGAAATAATTCACTCTGTCTCACATCAAAACCGGCTGTCTGTTGGATTCAGACAGCCGGTTTTTCAGTTTTCGTCTCGTTTTTTCTCTTTGGAACAGCTGCAGCACCCGTCGCAGCTTCCGCCGCAGCAGCTTTTGCCCGCCTTTTTCCGCCGGTAAATATGCCGGACGGCCGCAAAAGCGGCCAGGGCCAGAATGGCCAGGACGATTACAGTTCCCATCTCAGATCACCAGCAATCCGATCCGGTAGACCAGGAAGGTCACCAGCCAGGCCACCACCAGCTGAAACAGGGCCACAAGTCCGGTCCAGGCCCAGCTCTTGGACTCCTTGTGGATAGTGGCAATCGTTGCGGCGCAGGGGATGTAGAGCAGGCAGAACACCATCAGGCAGAAGGCGTTCAGCGGCCCGAAGCCGATTCCCTGAAGCATGGCGGAGAAGGTCTCCATCCCCGCCGGGGAATTGGCGTTGACCACACCGAAAAGGACAGCGCAGCTGGAGACCACCACCTCTTTCGCGGAGATGCCAGCAATGAGAGCCACGGCGATCTGCCAGAAGCCCAGACCGATGGGGGCGAAGATGGGCACCATCCACTTGCCAATGACGGCGCCGAAGCTGTCCGCCATATCCGCACAGAAGCCCTGGGGACCAAAGTTGAGCAGCAGCCAGATGATCAGAGTGGCCAGGAAGATGGTGCTTCCCGCCTTGCCCAGGTAGTCCGCCACCTTTTCCCAGACGTAGATGGCCACGGTGCGTGCGCTGGGAATTTTGTAGTCCGGCAGCTCAATGAGCAGGTAGTTGGGCTCCCGCTTCCGGTCGATGAGGTGGATGATGGCGGAGACGGCGATAGCCACCACAATGCCGATCAGATACATGGAATAGGCCACCAGCATGGCATGGTCGCCGAAGAACATCTCAGCAAACAGGATGTAGATGGTCAGCCGGGCGTTGCAGCTCATAAAGGGAGTGACCAGCATGACCTTGTACCGGTCCCGCTTGCTCTCCAGGGCACGGGAGGCCATGATGGCGGGGACGGTGCAGCCAAAGCCCAGAATCATGGGGATAAAGGCCCGGCCGGAGAGGCCCAGCTTGCTCATAATGCCCTCCATGACATAGGCCACACGGGCCATGTAGCCGCTGTCCTCCAGAAGGGCCAGAGCCAGGAAGAGGATGGCAATATTGGGCAGGAAGGTGACGATGGTGCCGACGCCGCCGATGACGCCGTCAATCACCAGGGAGTGGACCATATCGTTTACTCCCAAAACAGCCAGAAGCTGCTCTACCAGGGCAGTAACCCAGTCAATGCCGGTCTGTAGATAGCCCTTGAGCCAGTCGCCCACGGTGAAGGTGAGGAAGAACACCACCGCCATAATGACCAGAAAGGCGGGGATACCCCAGACCGAGTGGGTCAGCACTTTGTCCACCCGGGCAGTCAGCTTGTCCTGACGCTCCTTGTGCAGCAGCACCTCACTCATGATCTCGCCGATGAAGTCATACTTCTCATTGATGATCTGGGACTCATAGTCCCGATCCAGTACCTGGGGCAGATCCACAGGGTACTTCTCCGTGATCTCGGTGTCGTTTTCCAGCAGCTTGATGGCGTGCCAGCGGGTCTTTGTGATGTCCGGATAGCGGCGCTTCAGCTCCGCCTTGAGCAGATCGATCTTGTCCTCGATCTCATCGGAGTAGACCATGGCAAAATCGGCGTGGTGGTTGTGCTGGTGGTGGGAGACGCTGCTGTGGTCGTGAATCAGAGGGTCCAGGTGATGGCTCTCCCGGTGATGGACGGCGGCGTGGAGCAGGGTGTCCAGGCCGTAGCGCTTCCGGGCAGTCACCGGGATCACCGGGATGCCCAGCATCTCCGGCAGACGGTGGGTATCCAGCTCCATCCCCCGCTTCTGGACGATGTCCATCATGTTCAGCGCCATGACCACCGGCTTGCCCAGCTCCAGCAGCTGGAGGGTCAGATAGAGGCTCCGCTCCAGAGCGGAGGCGTCTACCACGTTGATGATCACGTCCACCTCGTCCGAGAGGATAAACTGGCGGGAGACCTGCTCCTCCATGGTGTAGGAGGTGAGGCTGTAGGTGCCCGGCAGATCCACCAAGCGGATGTTCATATCCTGATGGTGAATGGCGCCCTCCACCTTTTCCACCGTGACGCCGGGCCAGTTGGCCACCTTCAGGTTGGCGCCGGTATAGGCGTTGAACAGGGTGGTCTTGCCGCAGTTGGGATTGCCGATAAATCCAATCGTCATATCCTCTTTCATGGCTCTTCCCGCCTCACTTCGATATTTTTCGTAATATTATAGCCCAGGGCAAACCGGGTCCCCCGGATCTTGACGATCAGGATGCCCTTCCCCTTCCGGTTGACCACCGGCAACCGGGTCTGATAGGTCATGCCCAGGGCCTGAAGCCGTCGCTCCATCTGGAAGGGAAGATGAATCGCCTGAACTGAATAGGTCTCCCCCACTTTTCCCTCACTGAGTACCATAGGTACACTCCTTTCCCCATGAGAATTTGAGAAAGTTAGTCGTACTGAACATTTTGATTATACCTGCTTCCCCATGGAGCGTCAAGCGGAATTCTGACAAAAATCCCCCGTTTCCACGGGGGATTTACAGCGGCGGCTGTGCGTTTTGATGACTCATCTCAGGGTGCCGGACTGCTCTCCCGGCCCAGCAGGCTGTCCAGGGTATGGCGCTCCTGGGCCTCCAGGATTTCTCCGATGAGCAGGTTGGAGATGAGAAAGCCCTGTGGGGTCAGATGCCAGCGGCCCGCCTGCTTTTCCGCCAGACCCCGCCGGGCATAGTCCTGGAGCAGCGTCTCCAGGGGCCGGAAATTCATATGCCAGGTGCGGCTGTACCAGTCTCCGTCAATGCCGGAGACGGTGCGCAGGCCCAGCATCAGGTACTCGCTCCGCCGCTCCCCGGTGGGGATCTCCTCGTCCTCGTCCACAATGGGGCCGCCCTCCTCGATCCCCTTCATATAATCCTCCAGGCTGCGTACGAAGCTGTAGCGCCGTCCGCCGAAGTCGCTGTGGGCTCCGGGGCCGAAGCCGATGTACTCCTCCAGCTTCCAGTAACGCAGATTGTGCCGGGATTCCCGGCCAGGCTTTGCAAAATTGGAGATCTCATACTGGAAATAGCCCGCCTGTCTCAGACGCTCCACCATCCACAGGTACATATCCGCCTGGAGATCATCATCTGCCAGGACGAGCTGATCCCGCAGCTGATAAAGTGGAGTTCCCTCCTCCAGCTGCAGGCCGTAGCAGCTCAGATGCTCCGGATTCAGGGCGATCAGCGCCTCTACAGTCCGCTGCCAGCTGGCCATGTCCTGATCGGGCAGGCCGAAAATGAGATCCAGACTCAGATTGCCGATTCCGGCCTTCCGGGCGGTCTCCACCGCCTGAACCACCTGGGCAAAGCTGTGGGGCCGGCCGATGGCCTTCAGCTCCCCGTCGTCGGCGGACTGCACCCCCAGGGACAGCCGGTTCACCCCCGCCCGGCGCACCGTCCGCATCAGCTCCGGGGTGACGCTCTCGGGGTTAGCCTCCATGGTGATCTCGCAGTCCCGGTCCAGACGGAAAAAACGCTTCACCTCCCCCAGCAGCGCCTTCAGCCGCTGCGCGCCAAAGATGGAGGGGGTGCCGCCGCCAATGTAGACGGTGTCCACCACATGCCCTTTTGCCTGTGGGGCCGTCTCCCGCAGATGGGCAGTCAGGGCAGCCAGATACCGGTCCATCTGATCCTCCCGGTTTGCCAGAGAGTAAAAGTCGCAGTAGGCGCACTTGCTGCGGCAAAATGGGATATGGAGATAGATACCCAGCTTTCTGCCCCGCTGGGCTCTGGCATAGGACTGCTGGAGCTTTTCCCGCTCCTTTTGCTGCCGGAGCAGTGTCTTGCGCATGGACGGTCACCTCTCATGGATTCTTCCTCACATTATAAACAATCTCTTTCCCTTTGGAAAGCGGGAAACTCCACCTCTTTTGTCGAAGCCCTCTCCCTGTGGCCCTCAGAAGAAAAATGTAAAACAAGCTTGACACCAGATGTAAAGGATGCTATACTTCAAGCTGTAAAGCGCACTTTACTTTTTTTTGCAAAGGAGTCCTCGCATGAACAACCGCATCTCTGAGCTGCGCAAGGCCAGGCGGATGACCCAGCAGGAGCTGGCCGACGCTCTGATGGTCACCCGTCAGACGGTCATCTCGCTGGAAAACGGGCGCTACAACGCCTCCCTGCTGCTGGCTCACAAAATCGCCGTGTACTTCGGCCTGACCATTGAAGAAATTTTTCTATTTGAGGAGGAAACGACATGCTCATCCAACTGATCTCCTGCGCCCCTGATTTTGAGACTACCATCAAGCGCCGCACCCGTCTGCTCCAGGCGCTGGCTGTGCTGGGCGTCATCGGCCTGATCTGCTACGCCACCCTGGTGCCTAACAGCCCGCTGCCGGATTTCGTCCGGGGCCTCTACGCCGGCGTCTCCTGCGGGCTGCTCTTCGCGTCAGCCATCGGCCTGGCCCGGGTTGCCTGGCTCAAAAAGCACCCGGAGGCCTGGAAAAAGGCCGCCATCCAGAACAATGACGAGCGGGAGCAGGCGGTGAGCGCCAAGGCTCTCCAGACCGCTGCTCTGTCCACCTTCTTCCTATCCGTCGCCGCCATGCTCATTGTCGCCCCCTTCAGCCTGGCCGCCTTCTGGGCCCTCTGGGGCGAGATGATCTGCTTTGCCCTGCTCCTTCTGATCGCCTCTCAGGTCTACTCCCGCATCCTATGAGCACCCGGAGACTGACCATTCAAATTGAGCCGGAGTGGGCCGGGCAGCCGGTGAACAATCTGCTCCGGCGGCGGCTGGGCCTCTCCGGCACCCTGCTCCGGCGGCTCAAGTGGCTGGAGGACGGCATTCTGCTGGACGGGGTACGGGTCACCACCCGGGAAATTGTCCGGGCCGGACAGACCCTCTCGGTCCGGCTGTCCGACCCTACGGTGAAGAGCGGCATCCCCCCGGTGGCTCTGCCTCTGGACATCGTCTATGAGGACCGGGACATCGTGATTGTGAACAAGGCACCCGGCATGCCCTCCCATCCCGGCCCCGGCCACTGGCAGGACAGCCTGGGCAACGCCCTCATAGCCCACTGGCAGGAGACGGACCCGGAGGCAGATTTTCACCCGGTCCACCGGCTGGACAAGGGTACCTCCGGCCTGATGGCAGTTGCCAAGCACCCCTATGCCCAGGACAAGCTGCGCCTGGCCCTCCACTCCGGGGATTTTCACCGGGAATATCTGGCAGTGTGCAAGGGGATTCTCTCCCCCGCCGAAGGAATCATCGACCTGCCCATCGGCCGGTGTCCCGACTCGATTGTCAAGCGGCAGGTCAACCCTGAGGGACAGCGGGCGGTGACCCGATACCGCACGGTGGAAGCTGCCAATGGCCGGACGCTGGCCGCTCTCACCCTGGAGACCGGCCGCACCCATCAGATCCGGGTCCATCTGTCCCATCTAGGACATCCGCTGGTGGGAGATTTTCTCTACGGCCAGGAGCTGCCTGGGCTGGGGCGGCCTGCCCTCCACAGCTGGAAGCTGGCGCTGACCCATCCCGTCACGGGAGCAGGCCTTGCCTTCTGCCAGCCGCTGCCCCAGGAGCTGGCCGCGTTATTGGCTGAGACGGAGCGATCATTTTCTTGATTTCCGTCAAACAGTCATTTTGACGACCTATTTTATTCATTTTGTCAACCTTGACACTTCCACCCATTTATGCAACCGGCGCAGGGCTTTTTCAGCCCTGCGTTTTTGTTCGCTTTGCACTTTGACGGGGACGGAAGGTAAGGTTGTTTACAGTTTCATCATATTTCACAAAAAAGATCCGGAAGAAATTTCAAATTATGTATTGTCTATTGCAACAGTTTTTACTTGCATTTTTTGGGAGACGTGATAGAATACAAGAGCGTGCAAATGCATGAAATTATGCAGGCTGCCCAGCCTGCAGAGGGAGCTATTCTATGACCGATACCCGCGACACCTTTTTGAGCAAATTGCTGGACGCCTATTCCGGCAGTTATGACATCAGCCCCGCCCAGCACCCTCAGCTCCCTCTGGCCGCAACGGCTCACTGCCATGTGACCGAGACCCAATACGCCCTTTTCAAGAGTGCCGTCATGAATTATTCCAACAATGACGAGTACGTCTATTTCTTTACTCCGCAGCAGCTCACCGACGAAATGTGCCAGCAGTGCATCGACTACGCCTATGAGGACGGCATGGCCAAAATCAACTTCGCCGACCATCATATGTGCACCCGGCTGGTGGCCCTGTTTCTCTGCGACAGCATGGACGAGGCGGCGGAGACGCGGCTGAAAAAATGCCGCATCTACAAAAGTTTTCAATTTTCGCTCCAAGGCTGGATGGAATTCCATACTGCCGCCATCGATTTTGGGAAGGAATCGGTGGTCTCGAATCAATACGGACGGGATACGGCGAAATTTTTGAAAAATGCCCTTCATCCGGAAAAGAAGAAGGGCAAAAATCCTTGGGGCATCATCAAGCAGATGCTCCACTGAAAGAAAAGGAGTGTAGGTATCAATGAACGGTTTAGTACTTCTGATCATCGCCATCGCTGTGCTTGTCTGCGGCTATATCTTCTATGGCGGCTGGCTGTGCAAGCAGTGGGGTGTCGGTGAGAACAAGGAAGAAACCCCTGCTCACACCCTGGAGGACGACGTGGACTACTGCCCCGCCAAGGCTCCCGTGCTGATGGGCCACCATTTCTCCTCCATCGCCGGCGCCGGCCCCATCACCGGCCCCATCAGTGCAGCTGCCTTCGGCTGGCTGCCCTGCACGCTGTGGATTCTGATCGGCGGCATTTTCTTCGGCGGCGTCCATGACTTCGGCGCCCTGTTTGCCTCCGTCCGCCATGGCGGCAAGTCCATCGGCGAGATCATCTCCATCAACATGAGCAAGCGCGCCAAGCGCCTGTTCATCACCTTCGCCTATCTGACCCTGATCCTGGTGGTCGCCGCCTTCGCCTCCATCGTGGCCGGCACCTTCGG